>JBGUUX010000001.1:0-11412 GCA_045133915.1 Eubacteriales bacterium
TCTGCCTCTCGGAGTGCGTTAAGTCTGTCACGGGTGATAGCACCGAGACATCTTACACCAAGACCGGGGCCGGGGAAGGGCTGACGGTAAACCATAGTGTGGGGAAGGCCGAGAGCCTCACCAACAACTCTTACCTCGTCCTTGAAGAGAAGCTTTACAGGCTCGCAAAGCTGGAACTGGAGATCCTCGGGAAGTCCGCCAACGTTGTGGTGAGACTTAACTGCCTGCTTACCCTCTGCCGCCTTGATAGACTCGAGGATATCGGGATAGATCGTACCCTGCGCGAGGAACTCAACACCCTCGTTGCTTAACTTTCTTGCCTCGTCAGCAAATACGTTGATAAACTCAGCGCCTATGATCTTACGCTTCTTCTCGGGGTCTGCAACACCTGCAAGAAGATCGAGGAAGCGATCTGTTGCATCTACGTAAATAAGGTTAGCATCAAGCTCTTCGCCAAAGATTCTTACTACGTCCTCAGACTCGTTTTTACGCATAAGGCCGTGGTTAACGTGTACGCAAACAAGCTGTTTGCCGATTGCCTTGATAAGAAGTGCCGCAACAACAGAAGAGTCAACACCGCCGGAAAGTGCAAGAAGTACCTTCTTGTCGCCTACCTGCTTACGTACTGCCTCAACCTGCTCTGCTATAAAAGCATCTGCTAATTCTTTGGTTGTGATTCTCTGCATTGATTCGGGTCTAACGTTTGTATCCATTTTCAATCCTCCTTGGCGTATGATAAACCTTTTTAACAGAAAAATTATATCATATGCTTTTTAAATTTTCAATATTTTTTTATTAGTGTTTTTTAATTTTTTCGAAATATACAAAAAGACAGGCGTATGCCTGTCTTGTCATAGTAAATTTTTGCGCAGATCTGCAGCACAAGCGGGATGGATAAGTGCGGGCGCAACGTCAAAGACTGTCTTGCAGCCGTACTCCTTTTTCTGAGCCATTCTGTATGCAGCTCTTGCGTATGCGGTAAGAACGCTTGAGGTAAACTCGGGGTTAGAGTCGAGCTTTAAGCTGTACTCGATAACGTGCTTGTTTTCGCCCTCAAAGCCTGTTACGCCTGTACGGAAAACTCTGCCGCCGTGGGGAATGCCTGCGTGATCGCGGTCAAGCTCTTCCTTGGTAATGAAATGCACGGTGGTGTCGTAATCTGCAAAGTAGTTGGGCATGGTTACGATAGCATTCTCGATAGCTGCCTTATCTGCGCCTTCTTCTGCTACAACAAAGCACTCACGGGTATGCTTCTGTCTTGTGGTGAGCTCGGGGTTTTCGCCGTTGCGGACTGCAGTAAGAGCCTCCTCTACGGGAATGGTATACTGGCGCGCGTCAACAACACCGTCGATACGGCGGATAGCGTCACTATGTCCCTGGCTTACACCCTTACCCCAGAAGGTATAGTCATAACCTGTGGGAAGTATAGCCTGACCCATAAGTCTGTTAAGGGAGAACATACCGGGGTCCCAGCCTACCGAGATAATTCCTACGGTGCCGTTTTCACGGCATACTGCATCTACGGCCTCAAAATGCTCGGGAATGCGTGCGTGGGTATCAAAGCTGTCTATAACGTTGAAGTATTTTGCCATAGCGGGGGTCTGGGTGGGAAGGTCGTTTGCGCTTCCTCCGCAAAGTACAAGAACGTCTATCTCGTCCTTGTGAGCTTCTGCCTCGTCCATATGGTATACGGGTACACCTGTACGGGTCTTAAGTGACTGGGGATCACGGCGGGTAAAGAGAGCCACAAGCTCCATATCCTCCGCCATAGTAACTGCCGCCTCGACACCTCTGCCAAGGTTACCGTATCCCAAAATTGCTACTCTTATCTTCATAATTTCATCTCTTTTCAAAAAATATGTTATTATTATATTACAACAACATAATTCTTGTCAATAAAAAATCCGCAGAAAATTTCTGCGGATTTTCAGGGTCAAGACCCTGACCCATTAATCGGGGTTAGTACAGTTAATAACTTTTGCACTCACACGATGGGTCGTTTTATTCGACTATAACTGTATAATAGTTATAAGATTCATCGTCATACCGCACACAAAAGCAGGAGCACGCCCCTGCACCCATTAATCGGGGTCAGTACAGTTAATACCGTTAACGATCACACGATGGGTCAATCTACGGTAATTATATAATAGCTATAGCTCTCATCATCATACTGTACGCAGAAGCAGGAGCACGCCCCTGCACCCATTAATCGGGGTTAGTACAGTTAATACCGTTAACGATCACACGATGGGTCGTTTTATTCGATTATAACTGTATAGTAGTTATAAGATTCATCGTCGTACTGCACACAAAACGTGTATGTACCCTCTGTGAGCTTGACGGTGATGTTACCGTTTTCATCTATCTTTGAAGGCTTGATGGCTACAGAGCCTGCAGCAGCCTTGATCTGAGCGGAAGTGGTATATTCTCCCTTGGCGTATCTGATGTTATAAAGTCCGTCAAGGTCGCCGAAGATCACGGTACTTCCCTGCTGTTCTACGGTAGGAGTTTTCTTTGACACCTCGTAGGTATGGAACTGGGTATAACCGTCGTTGTAGCATACGGCAACCGTAACTATACCGTTATCCCTATACTGTATCTTATAGCTGTCAGCGCCTTTAATTTCGTTCTTAGCGGTAAATGCACGGTGGGTCTGTGCCTTTTTCATTGAAGAAACGGTAGAATGCTCACCGTAAGCGGTTCTTATGACCTTGACGTTTTCCAGATCATCTATCGTAAGCTGCAGTCCGTTTTCCGAAAAATCGGGTTCGGCACCGCTGACGTTCTCCTTGAGGATAACGTAGCTTCCGTCCTCGTATCTGATATATATAGTATGAATACCGTGATGGGATACTGTATAGGTATACTCGTTCTGACCTTTTATCTTGTTCTGTGTGATCCCGACAACAAGATTGTTCTTGACCTCACGGTAGGTATCGTGGTCCCCCTCTGCTATAAAGACGTCCTTTACGTTATTTATGTTATGCATGGTGACCCGAACACCCTCGCTTGTGACAAAGGGAGCGGTTGCGGTAGCTGTTATATCAAGATTACCGAAACGGAAGAAGATATCCGATGAGGTAGCATCGCTTTGGTAAAGTCCTACGGCAATAACGTTACCTGTTTTTCTGAGATCAAGAGAATCGATAAGTGCCTTGTCGGTAATATCTATATATCCCGCCGCGGCGTTAGAGGAGTTGTCACCTATATAACCAAGGGACTCACCTACAGCGTAGGTGTTGAACTGTCCTACAAGAACGCCGTTGATATATACGTTGATACCGTCGTCATAATTGAGATCGGCACAAAGTCTGGTTACGATGTCGGGATATTTTAAATCAAATGTGGCACGGAAGAAATAATTGGGTATATTTTGTCCTGCGTTTGCATGACCTGTGGGATAATACTGCTGCAGAAGGTTCTTAGGCGTATAGCTGCCTATGGCTGCTATAGCACCCTTTTTTGCACCAAAGGATCCTACCGCACTCTTCCAGCCGTTGTCATCGTAATCTGCCGCTCTCCAGTTGCCATTGGGAGTATCCACTGAATCCCAACACTTCCATACTGTATCCTTTTCGGTAATAACCGTCTCTTCGGTTACGGGAATAAAACGTCTCTGCTTTACGGTAGTATTACCTGCTTTATCGGTTACAGTATAGGTAACGGTGGTCTCCCCACGTATATCTGCTACACCGATGACCTTGACAGTATCGGTGATCTCCCTATCGCAGTTATCGTATGCAAAGACACCTTCCATAAGATCAACGCCGTTACTGTCAAAATATGTGACGGAGGGCAGATTGAGCATGGGAGGAGTAGTGTCCTTATCGGTCTTACGGTGTATAGAAAAGATATCCATCATATCACCGATGCTATTATCGGCGCCAACGTAATAGGTGATATACGTCATAGAGTTTTCGGTAACGTCTACCTTGGTCACAGTAGGGATATTGTCCTCGCACGTCACGTAAGCAAAAGGCATCTGCTCGGCGTAAAGCTCGTAGTACTTACTGCCGGTGGATGAGCTTGCGGTAAGGTAAAAAACGTCTCCCTCAGCGGGATCGTCATACGCACCGTAGGGGTCGCCTACAGAGTTGGTATATCTGCGGATATCGTCTATCACAGTATTGCCGTTTATCATATATGCTCTTGTATATACGTGATCGTGACCGGTAAGTACTGCGTCTACACCAAGCTCGGAGAACACAGGTGCAAGGCGATCACGCTTATCAAGGTTACCTGAGTCCATAGCGCGTACACCTGCGGAATATATGCTCTTATGGAACACAACTATAGTCCACTTGGGTTCGCCGTAAGTAGACTTATATTCGGATACCGCCTTACGCATGTAATTGGAATGAGTTGTAACGCTGTTCTTGTTAAGGTTAAGAGATATGATAAGACAACCCTCGTACTCTACCCAATAGTCACCTGCATAAGTGCCGCCGCTTGCAACACTTTCTGAGTCGGTATCGGTATAGGTAAAGTGATCGCTGTAGCTTTCGCCGTTATCGTGATTACCCGGTGTGCCAAGCATCATATGGGAACGAAGCCAAGCGGGATCGGTATAGCCTGTATAATGGGACAGGTTGGTGTTTTTGTTAACGTGGTCTCCTGCGGTCATAAGAAAATCTATATCATCGCCAAACCACTCCTGCGCCTTTGAAAGCGTAGTGTTCCACGCCTCGGTATCAACCGAAACAGAACTTGCTCCTATCTGCGGGTCACCTGCAAAAAGGAAGGAAAAGGCTCCGTCGCTCTTGTCTGAAATATCAAACTCATATACAGAAGACCAGCCGATAGTATCACTGCCTACACGGTAACTGTAAGAGGTATTCTCTTTAAGTCCCGACATAAGAGCTCTTACGGTATAGCTTGCGGTAGACGAGGTCTTGGTTGCCGAAACTTTAACGGCATCAGAGGGCATTGTGCCGTTTATAAGCTTATCGGTTTCGGTATACTGCAGATACTCCTGACCGCTGACCGTAGATGTCCAGGTAAGGTTATACTGTGAAGGATCCTTACCCGAGGTGATAAGAACGTCGCTTCCGTGAGCCGACGCTTCTGCGATCTTATTGATCACAGGCTCGGATACAGCTTTTTCTGCACTTACCGAAAAAACCGTGAACATAGAAGCCAACATGGAAACAACTATTAATAATGACAAATACTTTTTCATAAGTACCTCCCATATCATAATTTACTACTTTAATTATAACAATTATCCCCACTAAAGTCAACAACGAGTACCCGAAGGTACTCGTTGTAATATATTAAAGTTATCTCTTTGCTGTTACGATATAGTTGCCGTCAACAAGCTCTACGTCAAGCTGACCCTGGCGATTGCCGTAATCAACGTCAACGAAGTTAACTACAAAATGGGTATCGTCGATCTTATCGTAGCCTGTAAACACAGGGGAAGGACCGCCGTAACCGAAGCCGCCGTAGTATGTAATGCTGATAAGGTCTGTTGCCTCGTCATATGCGACCTGTATGCTTTCGCCGTACTGACCAACTACATCTGCAGGAACAAGAGCGGTACCTAAAGAAGCGGTAAGCTCTGCATTTATCTCACTTAAGCTGTAGATGTGAGTATAAATCATATTATCATAATCTGCAATAAGATCCTTGCGCTCTACCTGAGATTTTGCCCACTCTAAAAGGTCGTACTTGCTTACATCTGCAATAGACTCAAAGCTAGGAAAGAACATAAACTTTTCGGGATAGGTTGCAAAAAGATCAACAAGGGGATCCGCAGACTTAAAATCCGCCTCTGCAACAAGCATCATGATGCGTGCAGCCTGAGCTCTGGTAGAGTTGCCGTTGGGCTCAAGCTTACCGTTCATACCTGCGATAAAGCCTCTTGCAACAGCCCACTTAACGGGAACCTCTGCCCAGCTCTGTACCTTGTTTGCATCAGGGAATACAGAGAGGTCGGTAGTCTCGGAAACGTCAATGCCGTTCTTTTCAACGTAAACGTAGAAGAATCTTGCAAGCTGTGCACGGGTAATGTTGTTGTTGGGACCGAACTTGGTCTCGGAAAGACCGCTGGTATAGCCGTTCTCTACTGCCCAGCATACTACCTCGTTATACCAATGTGTAGGCTTAACGTCCTCAAAGCCGGAGTCTACGCCCTTGTACTGTTCAACGTCGGCACCGTCAGCTTTTGCAAGCATCATAAGGAACTGTGCACGGGTAAGGTTGTTGTTGGGAGCAAAGGTGTTCTCGGTCATACCTGCAACGTAGCCTGCCTTAACGCAGTACTCTACCGCATCGTAGAACCAATGGGATTCCTTAACGTCGATAAAGGGGTTAACGTACTCACGCATGGGAAGCTCGTTATATGCTATAAAACCGCACTCGGTACATATACTGAACTCAAGACCGTAAGAATTATAACCGGGCTCGGTATCAACTATCCACTCAACGTGGTTATGCTCACCTGTTGCAGCAACGGGCTCGGTATAGCTGTCACCGCACTTGCAGGTATAGGTCATAACACCCTCTGCACCGCAGGTAGGCTCTGTTGTAACCTCACCGGTGTAGCTGTGGGTATGCACGTACTTGTCAAGCCATGTCTGAAGCTTGTCAAAGAAGCCGATGCCGTCGGTAGTAACGTAGTCGAATACCATGACACCGCGTACACCCTCTGTAACCGCGATCTGACACTTGATCTCGGCAGACTGCTCGTCGTCATAGGTAAGGAATACACCCTTTTCTGCATTGTAAAGATAGGGAGCCTTAGCTACGTCATCCCAATATTTTACGTAGCCTCTCTTGTTTTCATAAGAGGACTTGATTGCTGAATAGTGGAGGTATGCTTCGTTTGTGGTCTCGTCAAGAACACCGCTCTGATAGAGACCGTTATTTACGTTGGGAACGTTGGTCCAACGACGGGCATACATACCGATACCCACAACGATCTTGTCGTCGGGAATACCCATTTCACGGTAGAGTGCGATATCCTCTTCTACGCTTCCGCCCTCAAAGCCGGGGGTGGGGTCTGCGCAAGGGTTGGTATGGTGGTGAGTAATACCCTTGGTAGCACTACCTACGTGAAGGTCATAGCTCATGATATTGAAGTAGCTTACGTACTTTGCAAGATCGTTCATCTTAAAGAGACTGAACGCCCAATCACCTGCGGGAACAGCCATGGAAAGGATATAGTCCTTACCTGTCTTTTTGCTCAGTTCGTTAAAGCCCTCACGCATATACTGCATAAATCTTACGTAGTTGTTCTTGGGGTTGTTACCGGAACTGGGGAACTCGTAGTCAATATCAAGACCGTCAAAGCCGTAGGTCTCGATGATAGAGAGCATCTCCTTAGAGAGTCTCTTTGCACGGTCAGGGCTGCTGAACCAGCTCTCGAACACCTGAATATTGCCGTTAGCTACGGTGAACACGAACTTGATATCGGGGTTCTGGGCGTAAGCCTTCTGCTTCCAGGAATCAAGATTCTTAGACTGGTTGTGAACGATGATGGTACTTCCCTCAGAATAACCCAGAGCGCTTGCTTCAATGTGCGCAGGGTGATAGTTAAGGACGTCGATGTTAGTGAAGTCCTTGGAACCGGGATACGCGGAAGCATTGAAATATGCAACCACGAGCTGGTCATCGTTTGTCTGTGTTGTCTCAGGCTCTTCTGCATTGACAATAACCAAAGAAGACATAAGCATCATAAGACAAAGAATGAATGCTAAAATTCTTTTCATATATTTTCTCCTTATAATGAAATCTGTTTTATATTAAGCAGAATATCTGCTTATTATTTCGTCCTGTTCATCCCGTCCAAGCTCGATAAACTTAATAGAAAATCCACCGATACGGATGATAAGGTCACGGTGATCCTCGGGATGCTCCTTTGCGTCAACCAGATCTTCAATACACGCCGTAGTGATCTGAGCCAGCTGACCGCCGTTATTAAGGAATACGTTAAAGGCGTCCACCATATTCTGTCTTGTCTCGGGAGTTGAGATAAGCGTGGTAGGTATGGTCACGTTACAGGTAGTACCGCCCACACCAAGATCAAGAGGAAGCTTAGCCACCGAGTTGAGCATAGCGGTAACACCGTTTTTATCCATACCGGGACGGGGTCCTATAGAGTTGCCGAGAGGCTCGCCTGTCTTACGGCCGTCTGGGGTTGCCCAGGTATTGTTGCCGTAGTGGATGCCTCCGCTGAGCAGCGAGCATGCGCCGGAATACTCCTGACCTCGTATAGACTTATACTTTTTACACTCGCTCCAGAAGCCGTGAAGTACACGGTGTGCCATCTCATCTGCTTCATTATCATCGTTACCGAACTTTGGAGAACGGTTAAGAAGCAGGAGTCTTTCCTTCTCATAGCCTTCAAAGTTTGCCGCAAGAGCTGCCTCGAGAGTTTCCTTTGAAATAAGCTTTTCTTCAAAGACAAGCTTCTTTATAGCAGTAAGAGAGTCTGCTACCACGGAAGAACCTGCGGTCTCAACGCAACCGTAGTTATATACCGCGCCTCCGTCGTCAAGGTTAAGACCCTTTTCGATACAAGCCTCGGTAAAAGGTGTCTTGACTAACTTTGCATAGTTTGTCGCTCTTACCTGCTGACCTATATCACATACCTCGCAGAAATGCTTGGTAAAGAACTTAACGTTACGCTCATATGCGTCCCAAAGATCCTCAAAGCTGTCATAATCGGTTATTTTACCCGTAGGCAGACCCAAGCGTACGTCGGGATGGTAACGGGAATAACCGTCGTTTAAGGTGTATTCAAGTATCTTTGCAAGATTTATTACTCCGTCCTCACAGCCGAAGTTAGACTTACCCGGTATCTCAAGCTCCTGACAACCAAGAAGCGAATAGTTCATAGCATCCTTGGGCTCCACACCGTAGTTGTTGATAAATGCGGGAATGATAGTAGAGTCGCTTGCCACGGTGGGGTCGCTCATACCCTCGGACCACATCTGTACCGCCAAAGCCAGCATACGGGGGTCAGACTTTTCGTTGACACGTATAGACATACGGGGATGGGTAGCATGGTTACGGCGAAGTATCTGGAGCATAAGGAAGGTCAAATCGTTTGCGCCGTCCTCACCCGTTTCGGGTACTATACCGCCAACGGTGATGTTATGTACACCGTGCTCATAGAACTTCATCATAAGGCTTGCGGTGACGTCCTCGGCAAACGCCTTGTCCTCTTTTAGAGCCTCACGGAAGAAGGGATAGAGGTACTGGTCTGTACGTCCTGTACAGTCGTTTGCATCCCAGAGGTTATAGAAGAAGGTAAGCTGTGCCGCCTGATAGTAGTTCTGCGGCGCATCAAAAGCAACTGCACGGCAGTTTTCTGCTGCACGGCGGTACTGTGCTTTAAGTGCCTTGTCGCACTCGATGTCAGCCTTTTTATCGGCATATTCTGCCTGAAGCAGTATCCAGTCACGAAGACCTTCAAGAATTATCTTACAAGCCTCAAGCATTATAAGCTTCTTTTCCTCGGTCTCCCCTGCCATACGGTCTACAACTCTCTTATGTACGCCGCCGATACCCTGAGTCATAAGGATATCGTAGTTGGGTACGGTATGTCCCTGATAACCGCCGAGGGACCAAAGCTCACTCCAGGTGTAATGATATGCGTTGGGATTTTCCTCGGTGCCGAAGCGCTTTTGCATCTCACCGTCAATTACGGTGATCTCTGCAGGATGAAACTCGGGACGCATCTCGGTCATAAGAGCATTAAGCTCTTCAAAGCGGTCAGAATACGCAGGGTGCTTAAGTATATGTCTTTCTCTGACTATACCTATATGAAAATGCTCGTGTATGGGACGGGTAGGTCTGGGAAAACCTACGAGAACCTCACCGTCGTGCATGGTGGGCTCGGTAACGAGCCAACTTTTTACAATAGCTTTAGCTAGCTTTATGGGATAGGGCTCGCCTCTGCACTCTATAAACACGTCAAAGAAGGGGGTCTTGCCGTCAGGCTCACCGCCTGTTTCTATACCCTCACGGGTACGGTTGTCCTTTTTACGGGCAAGCATATCGGCATAAACCTTTTCCATATTGGGAGAATATTCAAATTTTTCGTCTGTGCTTCTGTAATCTTTCATATATCCTCCTAACTCACCTTAACAGGTGTGGATGTATACTGCTGTATGACCGCCGCAATTTCCTTTGCCTCGGTCATCTTCATAGAATGAGTCTCGTACTTTATGTCCATGCCCAATTTTTCTCTCTTTGCGTTGCCGAGAGTATGATAAGGCATAATGTTTATTTCTTTTATATTCTTATATTTGTTGGCGATATCTGCTATACCGTGATAATGCCCGTCGTTATCGTTGATACCGGGGATAAGAGGACATCTTAAGATTATCTCCTTGCCCATGGCGTCAAGCATTGCCAGATTGTCAAGTATCTGCTTCTGACTTGCCCCCGTCATTTCACGGTGCTTTTCTTCCCCTGTTATCTTATAATCGTAAAGGAAGAGATCAACGTGTTCGGCTGCTGCCTTCATAATTTCGGCAGATACCATGCCGCAGGTCTCTACTGCGGTATGAAGTTCTTTTTGCTTTGCGGATTTGAGTATCTCAACGGCAAACTCTCCCTGATAGAGAGGCTCTCCGCCCGAAAGAGTAAGTCCGCCGCCGCTGGTCTTGTAGTATGCGGCGTCACGCATAACAACGTCTATGATATCATCAACGCTCTTGGCTTCACCGTAGCTCTCCATAGCTCCTGCTACACATACACGGGAGCACTCAAGACAACCGATACATTTGGTGAAATCAAGGGTATGTATACCCTCGGCGGTAAACTGATGTCCCTTAGGCTCACAGACCTTAACGCACTCTCCGCAGCCGATACATTTTTCGGGAGAATACTTGACCTGAGGCGCCCTTGACAACCCCTCGGGATTGTGACACCACAGACAGTTAAGAGGACAGCCCTTCAGAAATACGTTGGTACGTATACCCGGACCATCGTGTATGGAAAATCGCTGTATATTAAAGACAGTTCCAAGCATACATTTACCTCCTAAAATCAAAATACCATAGCGGCGAGTCGCCGCAGCCATACTACGCTCGTTTGTACGGTCTTTCAATTCACACGGAATATCGACTGTACAATACAAAATACCATAGCTAATGCTATGGTATCATTTATTGACTCTAAAGTCAAGATATATATTGTAACAGTTAAATGACATAGTCAAATAATTTTCTAAAGCAAAAGAGCCGTCCCGAAGGACGGCTCTCTATTGATTATGTAATTGTTTCAAATCGGGTTCTGAACAAGTGATCCGAACAGATGAAAGACCCGATTGTCGCCACTTACTTTGTAACTGTGATCTTGTTAAGAACTACAGAAACGTCGGGGTCGATGCCTCTAACCTTAGTAAGCTCCATTGCGATAAGCTGTACGCATACTGCAAAGAGGTAAGGAGAAACG
>JBGUUX010000002.1:0-42558 GCA_045133915.1 Eubacteriales bacterium
TGTTATGATGGCGTATATGAACGCCGAGAGCCTTAAGATATCTATGGAGGAGGGTATGACCTGCTTCTGGTCACGCAGCCGTAAGTGTCTCTGGCGCAAGGGCGAGACTTCAGGTAACCGTCAGCATATCGTTTCTATTACTGCTGACTGTGACAATGATACACTTCTCATTAAGGTAAAGATGGACGGTCCCGCATGTCATACAGGTGCGTATTCCTGCTTCTTCAATTCTATGTATGAAAGCGATACCAACGCCGAGTTCTCTCTTGACAGTCTCTACGATATGCTGGTAGGACGTAAGGAGACTAAGCCCGAGGGCTCATACACCACCTATCTCTTTGAAAAGGGTATAGACAAGATACTCAAGAAGGTGGGCGAGGAGTCTACAGAGGTAATTATCGCTTCCAAGGCAAACGACAAAGCAGAGACCGTCTACGAGGTGGCAGACCTTTGCTATCACATCATGGTAATGATGGTTGAGATGGGTATAAGCGTTGACGATATCAAGAAAGAGCTTGCTTCCCGTCACGTTATCGACAAAAAGGTAAAGCAGGAAAAGATGGTATAATAAAAAAGTAACCTTCGGGTTGCTTTTTTTTTGGAAATATGATAAAATGTATCTATATATGTTAAAAGGAGCCGATAATATGATAAAGCTTGAAAAAGTAAGTGTAATGAATTTTGAAAACGCTGTCAGAGGCGCACGCAATCCCATGAACAGCTGGGATAAGATGGACTCTTATTATGATGAAAATGGCAATTATATTTTAGGCGAAAACGATCTCGGACTCTGTATGCGCCTTTGCAAGGCTGGCTCAGACCACCGTAAGTTCGTAAGACAAATATTTTTATCTATAGACATTACCGCGCCCCTTTATTGGTGGAAGGAATTTGACACCTATAAGGTAGGCACCGTTGCTAACTCCACCTCTACTATGCATAAGATACATTCCAAGGAGTTTACCCTTGACGACTTCAGCTGTGACCATATGACCGACGAATGTAAGGCTGAGTTTGTAAAGGTGGTTGAATTTATGGAGGTACTTCGTCAGAAGTATCTTGCGGATAAGGACAAGAAGTACTGGTACGATATGATCCAGTTCTTACCTTCAAGTTATAATCAGATGCGTACCTGCACCCTGAATTATGAGAATCTGGCAAACATATACTATGCAAGAAAGAACCACAAACTCGCCGAGTGGCATGATCTCTGTGATCTTATAGAGAAGCTTCCTTACTTTAAGGAGTTTTTCATCGACACAAGAGAAGGATAATAAAAAAACTGTTGCAACAGCAACAGTTTTTAATTGTAATTATTGTATGATCATACCTCAGCATAGTCTAAAGCAGCCTGTTCGGCAAGCTCACGCTCGTATGCCTCGATAACGCCGTTTTCCAAAGCTGATCTGAAATCGGCATTGATAGGATGAACGATATCACGGTATGTACCGTCAGGGTTCTTGCGCGAGGGCATTACGATGAATAACTTTTCACGCGCATTTATTACTTTAATGTCATGTACCGCAAGCTGATGATCAAATGTTACGGAAGCTATAGCTTTCATAGGACCTTCCTCGTTGAAAAGTTTTCTTATCTTGATGTCAGTGATTTCCACGGTTTTTTCCTCCTTATATAAATCGCTTACGGTTGCTCGGTAGCAGCTTGTCCGTTGCTATGGTAAAATTATACAGTTAAAATATGAATTATTTATCAAGTCATATTTATAATTTTTTTAATAAATTGGATAAAATTTACAAAAAATACAGTATTGTAGTGTAATTTGTGTTATTTTGTATGAATAAGAAAGGCGTTCCGATGAACAAAACAAAGTTGAACGAATTATTATCAAAAGTTAAGAAACTTCATTTCATAGGAATAGGCGGTATCAGTATGTCCAGCCTTGCTATGATAGCCCGTGACCGCGGCTTTGAGGTAACAGGCTCAGACCGTAGTTGCAGTGACGCTACAGAAAAGCTGGAGGCTGCGGGTATAAAGATCATATATGCTCATGAGGCTTCAAACGTAGAGGGTTGCGACGCTATAGTTTATACAGCCGCAGTACATGACGATAACCCCGAGATGGCAAGAGCTATTGAGTTAGGACTCCCCCGCATCAAGCGTGCTGAGTTCCTCGGATATATCATGCAGGCATATAAGAACCGTATAGGCGTAGCAGGTATGCACGGCAAGAGCACCACCACCTCTATGGTATCCGAGGTATTTATGACCGCAGGGGTAGATCCTACCATAGTAAACGGTGTAAGATTACGTATGCTTGACTGCGGAGCTTACCGTGTTGGCGGTAAGGAGCATTTTATCTTTGAGGCTTGTGAGTATACCGACTCCTTCTTATCCTTTTTTCCCAGTATTGCCGTAGTGCTCAACGTAGACCGTGACCACGTGGACTACTTCCTTTCTATGGAGCAGACTATAGATTCCTTCAGACGTTATCTTGCGCTTGCCGAGACAGCGGTCGTTAATATTGACGACGAATATACCGTTGAGGCTTGTGACGGATATGAGGGTCAGCTTATCCGCGTCAGCACAAAGGGTAACGAGGCTGAATATAATGCAGTTGACATAACCTATGACCGTGGATTTGGCAGCTTTGACGTTGTTAAAGGAACACAGAATCTGGGTAGAATAACACTGGGTGTTCCCGGTGAACACAGTGTGCTTGATGCTCTTGTGGCTGTTGCTGTAGCAGATCTTTGCGGACTTTCCTTTGAGCCTGTAGCTCAGGCACTTTCGGCATTCAGAGGTGCTAACAGACGTTTTGAATATATCGGACAGTATAACGGTATCGACGTTTACGATGACTATGCTCATCATCCCAGTGAAATAAAGACTACCCTTGAGGGTGTGGCAAAGCGCGGTTATAACAAAGTATGGTGTGTATTCCAGTCTCATACCTACAGCCGTACCGCAGGACTCTTTGATGAGTTTGCCCGTGCTTTTGATTCTATAGATACGGTTATCTTTGCGGATATCTTTGCCGCAAGAGAGACGGATACTCTGGGAGTATCAGCACAACTCCTTGCCGAGAGGGCAGGAGACAAGGCACTCTATCTTGGTGATTTTGACAAGATAGCCGAGTATCTTAAGGCTAACGTCAAAAAGGGTGATCTTATCCTGACCATGGGTGCCGGAGACGTATATAAGATAGCATACTCAATAGTAAATTCATAAATAAAAAAGTTGCTTCGTTTGAAGCAACTTTTTAGTTTTTAGGATATAATGCAATAGACTGCTTACCCAAAACAGTAAACGCCTTTTCGGATTTAGCCTTGGGATAAGCCCGGTATTTTGTAGTGGTTCCGGGATTTAAGGGATCGTTGAAATAATAATTATCCTTGTCATAACCTACCAGCAACATGCAGTGCAGTTTTCTGTTATAGGCTATCTGCTTACCCTCGTATGTGCGCCAATAAGCATAGCTGTAACTGTCACTCATATATGTTGTGGTCCAAACCATAACAGGAATTCCTCTGTCTATATACCTGTCGCAGAGCTGAGCAAGAGTCAAGGAATAAGAATGGTCTATATTCCAGTACTGCGGAAGTATAAGGGTCTTTAAGGTATGTACTATAACGGGAGAATAGCACCCCCACCCTACAGATGATCTGGGATCCCCACAGTACACAAGGTCAGGGTCGGGTCCGTATCCTCCGGGATCGGGAAATCCTCCTGTGGGTAGATATCCGTCTATCACCTGATCTACCGTTATATCTATGCCGTTATATTGCAGAGCCATGGTACAGCTTACCGCCTCGCAGCCGTTAGGCCAGTAATAACGCTGATCTATATAGGGGACGGTAAGTATCTTGGCCCTATAGTTAAACGTGTAACAACGGCCGCATTTGCCGTTATAGGTGGTATGTCCAAGAGCCGCTCCGGTTATTGCCGAGCAACGTGAACATTTACTTGCCTGTGTACAGGTGGCATTGCTATAGCTGTGCCCAAGGGCGGGAGCGGAAACCTTTGCACAGTATCCGCATCTTGCAGGCAACGTACAGGTAGCCTTGCCGAAGCTGTGCTTGCTCGGATCTGCAGGGATATAATAACCGCAGTATTTGCAGTTGCTTCCCTCTATACATGTAACACGCTCGCAACGGTGGCCTGTGGGCAGGGCCACACCGACACCGCATAGGCTGCATGCCGAGGGCTCGGTACAGCTTGCCTTGGTATATCTGTGTTCACAGTCCCCATATACGTAGGCAAGGGTAAAGTTCTTTGTTATCACCGCCATCTGAGCTCTGGTCATCGTTGAACGGGGGGACAAGGTGGTAGGAGAGGTTCCGGATATTATCTCGCAGAACACACACCAATCTATTGCCTCATATGCCCATTCTGATATTTCGTCTACGTCGGTAAAGCGGGACATATCTCCTCCCGCAGGCTCCGCATTATAGCGGTCACAGACGTACAGATATAGTATACGGGCAAACTGTTCTCGGGTCACCTGTTTGCCTATACCAAAGGTTGTGGGGTTCATACCCTCCACGTAGCCGTGGGCGTTAGCCCAGTTTATCTCCTTGGTATACCACATTCCGCTTTTAACGTCGGCGAAACGGCTTTGATAGTTATAAACCGACAGATCGTCCCCCGATATACGGGCAAGTATAGAGACCGCAGACTCACGGGTAAGAGGCTGAGAGGGGGACATTGTGGTGTCCGACGTACCCATTATGTAACCGTTAAGATAGGAATATACCACGGTATCGTGATACCAGGCGTTTGTACCTACGTCCTTAAAGGGAAGCTTACCCTCGTCAGTAATGACCTCTGCGCTCAGGGCGAGAGCGGTCATCGATATAAAAATGATTATAACAATACTGAGTAATATACGCTTCATTTGATGTTGATATGATTATTACCTTCACTTATTTTAAGACAGTAGCAACCATCGGTTATTCTCTTGGCTTCACAGTTGAAGCTGTATTCTCTTGAAGAGTCAAGACAAACGAGGATGTGACAGTCCTTTATGGCTGTAACGTCAACAGAGCTGATAACGCCATTTTCATCATAACCGATATCGTTGATAACCGAAGCCCAGCCGGCCGTAACTCTGTTAGGAGTATAATATGCCTCAAAGAAGAGAGATATAGGACAGCTAAGTCCCGAGAAATGATGATATCCGCTGCCTCTGCCGTTATGACACATAAAATGCTCATAGCAATTGTAAGTAGCATCTATCTCCTTAGCCCATACGTTGAGGGCTTTTTCGGCAATCTCATATGCAAGCGCCGTCTCTCCTCGGTCAATAAGTGACTTCCACAGTATCCATTGGTGAGGCATCCATACCGAACCGTTCCAATATCCGTAGGGAGAATAATAAGGCGCACGCTTATCTACAACACCTACACCGATATCGGTCATCATGCCGTTTTTGATGTTACAAAGGATAGCCTCATCCTGCTCGGGAGTGGTTACTGCCGCAATATATGGGGTAACACCGTCCATACCCATGTTGAAATTACTACCGTCTTTATAGCGGAATATATCCTTTGCATAACCTTTTTCATCATGGATCATATATGAAAAATATCCTGCCTCTGCATCCCATGTCTGCTGTATCGCCGAAGAATATTTGTCGGCTACAGTACGGTAATATGTAATATCTTCGCTATATCCGAAAAGGTCGGCTATCTGAGACATGATATTAGATATCAGTACAGTGTTTGAGGTCGTTATAACAGGAGTGGTATTGTCATGGGTATATTTGTCTCCTCTATCTTTTGCATCACGAAGATGATGCTGTGGAGGATAGTCATCCCAGCCACCCGAGTTATAGGACAGATGCCAGGTCTTGGTCAATCCCGACTTCATCTGCTCAGGGGAGTTACAAAGCTCTGCATAGAAGCGTAAATACTGCTTCATCATGGGATAAAGTGCTTTAAGCTCGTCTCTGTGCTCAGGGAACGAGTCAACAAGCTCTTTGTATAAAAATACCTGTGTAGGAACAACACTTCCGTGGAATATATAGGGTGAATGTCTGTCCCCAACGGGAGTCAGATAGGTGTTGAGACAGTCGTAGCCTCTTGAAAAATCCGAACGTGACAAGCCCATACCTATAAAGCCGGAATCCCAGGAATAAAGCGAGTTCCAGAAGCGTCCGGGAGCGTTGTGCTTGATATACTGACGGCGGGTATAGATAGGGAACACCACGTTGAGAAGGGTGTTATAACGCATCATATCCTGTGAAAATGCGTATTTTTTACCGTCAGGGTTGGATATTACGTGCTCTACCTCGGTGTATACCGGTTCAATTTCCTTGTCCTTATACACTCTGAAATGTCTTACTTCTGTAGAGTTAGGCGCAAGATACACCGGTGTAGACTGGAGGACCTCGTATATACCCTCACCAAGACCGCGTACAGTTCTTGAAACGTGGTCGTTTACGGTGAGCTGGAGCATTTTACCTATATCCGCACAACGGCACTGTCTCTGGTGGCGTACACCCTCGAACCATTTGACTGTGTAAGCATCGGGTGCATCCTTGTATTTTAAGGTCATAGTATCCTCACCTATTACCTTTTCGGGAGTGAGGTTGTGAGGTATAGCCTCAAATATTACCTTGTCGGCAGAATTTCCAACACAGATGCTGTCTACAGAAACACCGTAACCTGTAGCATAGAGTATTATCTCGTTTATATCTGTTGCTTCAATATCTATAACGGAATAGGTATATTTATCCACAGCGGGGCAGATAAAATCATATTCCTTACCGTTTACAGCGACTCTCAAAGAGCTGTCCCTGTCACAAAAATATCTTATACCTATCTTAGAAGCAGTTTTATTGATCTTATATTTAAGAAAATGTCCTTCTTTGCAGAAGTGATATCCGTCAATGGCTGTACCAAGTCCGGAGGCTCCGTTATGCTCTTCCTCGCCAAGATACTTACCGTCGGGAGCTATTTCTGTACCGCATTTGATATCAACGTACTCGGTGGCGTCAATGCATACCGTGTCCTCGGGCAGTAAGGGTCGGTAGAAGATATAATAACCCTCATACTCACTTCCGGGCATATTTAAAGGAAGCTGCAGAGAAGCTGCGAGGGTGATATCAAGAGACTGATTAAGCTCGGTATTGTTGACAAAGGTACAGGTGATATCCACCTGCTTATCCTCTGTGATATTGTAGTCTACGTCACAGTAGATACGGTCCTTCCACTCAAGTTCATAGCGGTATACAAATCTTGTAAGCGCGGCGTTAGCACCCCACAGCTTTACACCATTGTCGCTCTTGGAGTTTCCTGCAATCACACTTCTTCTGAAAAATCCGGGGAAAAGCTCAACGTTAAAGCTCATACCCTTATTTCTGTTTACGATATTGCAGGCGCCGTAATATTGTTTATTATAAGGACCCCAGTTCCCTAAGGTTAAATCATATCTTTTATCCATCTTCCAACCTGTATGTTTTACGTTTTATATTTCAGTGAATAGTGAATAATGAATAGTGAATAATGAAGGAAGATTTTTGTCCTTTAAGGGACAAAAATCCTCATCAATTCTGCATTTTGCATTCTGCATTAAAATAAAAACCGCTTCGGCGGTTTTTATTTTGTTCCTGTGGAACCAAATCCGCCTTCACCGCGTACTGTTTCAGAAAGCTCGTCGGTCTCTTCGTATTCGCAGGTAAGGAAGGGAGCAACTACCATCTGTGCTATTCTTTCTCCTGCTTCAACTATCTGTTCTTTATTTGAGTGGTTATGTAAACACACCATTATCTCTCCGCGGTAGTCTGCGTCTATAACACCCACCTTGTTTGCGGGCGCAAGTCCGCGTTTTGCGGCAAGACCGCTTCTTGCATATACAAGACCTACGTAACCCATAGGTATCTCAACTGCAATGCCGGTATGCATAAGTCTGCTTTCACCGGGAGCGATGCTTACCGTATCATCCACCGAATACAGATCGGCTCCTGCCGAATAGGGTGAACCGTAGGTAGGAGTGTGAGCGTTGGGATTTAATTTTTTAAATAATAATTTCATCGTCTTGTCCTTCTGTTCTTGTTCTTCTGCTTAAAGGTCATATGTCTTCTGCGTCGGTGGTTTTTCATTATCTGAGAGATAATGCGCTGGTCGCGGCGGGTGAGGATAAGCTTGTCATCCAATCTCTCAAGGGTATCTACAAGGTTGTCCGAACGCAGAAGCCAGGGGTAACGGTGGGTAAACTGAGTATGTATATCGGTAAATACCACGTAGTTCTTTATGGGAACGTTGGAAATACCTTTGTTTGCAAGAGCATTACGTATAGCCTTGACATGTCCTTCGTTCTGATTGTAAGGGTTTTCAAACTGCAGCACCTTTTTACCGTAGCGCTGACGCCAGGTGTCTGCAGGGGGAGAATCAATGATTCCCTTACTACCCTTTACCTCAATAACGGCAATACCGCCACGTGTTACACAGACAACGTCTACCTCTGTATCAAAGGTACCTTCCTTTGTAACAACGGGAAAATAGAGATTGCGGAAGGTGGTATTCTTATTGAAGGTGTTGACGAGCATCTCGTATATAAAATACTCTCTGTCTCTGCCGTATTGCAGGATCTTTGCGGCATTGGATCTGCCCATGATCTGCATCAGGCTGTAGATGATGACCATAGTCATGGCAATAATGCCCAGTATAACAAATATCAGACCAAGTGCGTATTCCATAACGTCTCCTTATACGAAAAATAGGGGATGCTAAAAGCATCCCCTGTCAATCAATAATAAATTACTTATTAAGGCTATCAAGGTATGCCACAACGTCAGCAACAGTGATGAACTTGTGGATATCCTCGTCATTTATCTCGATATCAAACTTCTCTTCGCAGAGGAGGATGAGGTCAGCGAGCTCAAGGGAGTTAACACCCAGATCGTTTACAAGCTCAGCTTCCATGGTAACGTTTTCAGGATCAACCTGCATCTCTTCAACAAGTATTTCTTTGATCTTCTCAAACATAATAAATTACTCCTTTATAAATGTCTTTATTATTTAATTAAAAATCTTTTGATTTTTTTTGATGTGTTTTTCTCGAACTCGGTGGTTCTGATCTCAACCTCTCTTACCTGCTTGAAGGAGGGGAGCTTACGGTTTACTTCAAATATCTGAGCCTTTACAGCCTCAAGTATCTGATCTGCGGGAGTATCCTCACCTACTACGTCGTAGTTAGGATATACGATAGCGGTGATAACTACCTCATTATTGGCGTTTTCACGTCCGATAACAACGATCTCGGATATGGTGTTACAGTCAGCCATATGTTCTTCGACTTCTTCGGGGAATACGTTCTTACCGTTAGAGAGAATGATAACGTTCTTCTTTCTGCCGGTGATGTGTACTGCGCCCTTCTTGTCAATAAAGCCGATGTCGCCTGTACGGAAGAAGCCGTCCTCGGTGAATACCTCAGCGGTTGCTTCGGGATTGTTGTAGTAGCCCAGCATTACGTTTCCGCCGCGAGCCAGTATCTCACCTGTCTCGTCTTCGGGACTTGCCTTGTCTATCTTTACCTCACAGCCGAAAACAGGGAAGCCAACGGAGTGAAGTATAACGTTGTTGGGGTCGTTTACCGCAACAAGAGGAGAACACTCGGTAATACCGTAACCTTCGATTATAGTGATACCAAAGGTCTCAAAGTCCTTTACAAGCTTGGGAGCCAAGGGAGCACCGCCGCAGATGATGGAGCGCAGATTTCCTCCAAAGCCTGCTTTTACCTGAGCAAACAGCTTATCGCGAAGATCTATACCTACCTTGAGAAGGGCATCCGAGAGCTTCATAGCAAACTTGACCTTTTTGGTCATACCCTTCTTGTCAATCTCAGCCCACAGTCTCTTGTACATTGTTTCAACGTACAGGGGAACAAGCACCAGGGTGTTGGGCTTGAAGTAGGAGATAGACTTCATAGTATTCTTAAGTCCGTCATTTATAAACATCTGCGATCCGCAGTTGGGCAGCGCCAGCTGCTCGCAGGTGCACTCATAGGTGTGGTGTATAGGGAGCACGGTAACCATAGTGTTACGGTGGTCAACCTGCATGGTCTGGCATGCAGAGTTGGTAGCTGTTGTCAGGTTCTTCTGAGACAGCATAACACCCTTACTTGTGCCAGTAGTACCGGAGGTGAAGAGTATAGCACACATCTTTTCCATGTCTATCTCGTGGTCAAGGAATGCACGGTTGCCTGCTTTTAACTCTTCTCTGCCTATTTCAAGAGCATCGCTGAATTTGAGTATCTTGTCACTCTCGCAGGTTTCAAGATCACCGTGAACAGGAATAAAGTATCTTACGCCCGGCATCTTGTCTGCAAGGGGAGGAAGTTTGCCGTTCATACCCTTGGTATAAACGATGGCCTCTACCTCGGCAACGTTACAGAAATTTGCAACCTGCTCAAGCTCCAGCTCACGGTCAAGGGGAACTATAACGCCGCCGCCGTTGACGGTAGCAAAGTATGCAGTCATATAGTTAGGATGTGTCTCACCGATAACTGCAATATGTTTACCCATAAGACCCAGCTTATGGAAAGCAGTACCCAAAGCATTCATCTGCTCTAACTGCTGATTATGAGAGAAAGTAACTACTTCCTTATTTTCCTTATAATGATAAAGAGGCTGATCACCAAACTTTTTTGCGTTTGAGATCACCAAATCTCTGAGGTCTGTAATTATTTTGGGGTCAACAATACGCTTGATCTTTTTAGGCATAAATTGTCTCCTTGCTTATAATATCTACAAAATAATTATAATTAAATATCCTTATCTTGTCAATAGTAAAAAGCCCAGTTTACAAAATACTATTTTTATGATATAATATCCAAAACCTCCGAAAGGATTATTTATAATGTCTGCCAAAAAATCAAAGATCATAAAAATACTTATAATAATAGCCGTATTACTGGCATTGCTTTTTGCCGTTTCTCTTATTCTTGAAGGGATTGTGAAACGAAATTCAGAGCGAGAGCTCGACTATAAATTTTATACTCCTATAGAAGATGAAGATTATTTTAACGATCCTGCATATCTCCAAAAGGACAGAACACTTCACTATACAGACTCTATGGGACAACGATGGTTTGTGGACGATGACTCAAGCTGTGCCGATATCGGAGCCGTTTTCTTCCGTCTGTATTTTCTTGCTCTTGAGCAGGGAGATGCCGAGAGCCTTAATTCTATGTACAAAAAGGAACTTGCAGACTACACTTCATTCACCCCTCAGCGTATATACCAAAAGGAGCTGGTATATTTAAGCGACGGCCGTGTGGATGACGACACCTTCTTTATTACATATTCTCTTGATTATAACATTATGAAAAATGACGGCAGCTTCCGTCGGGATATAGGCTCGGATATGTCAAGAACCCAGTATATCACCCTTTATTATACAGAAGACGAAGCGTGGATCGAAGAGGTCAAAAGCGAATACAGAAAATAAAAAAGCACTCGTAAGAGTGCTTTTATTATTGTATTAACCCTGATATTCTGCAACGTTCTTAAGGTGTTCGTTGTAGGTTACGGCGTAATGGTTAAAGCCTTCGTCATCGGATACAAAGTACATGTAGTCGGTATCGGAAGGATACATTGCCCAGTTAAGAGCATTAAGGGAAGAGTTACATATAGGACCTACGGGTAAGCCTGCATAGAGGTAGGAGTTGTAGCCGTTATCATAGGTTGTTATCTGATCGTATGTCAGTTTGAGCTCAACCTCATCCTTAGGCATGGTATACTGTACGGTCGCATTACTTTCCAGCTTCATACCGTCCTTGATACGGTTGTGGAATACGGAGGATACCAGAGGATAGTCTGTTATATGCATAGCCTCCTTCTGAATAAGGGATGCCATAATAACGATATCGTCTACACTCATACCAAGCTCCTCGGCTCTCGCCTTGTTTTCGATGCTGAATTTAGCTTCAAAGTTGGAAAGAAGCTTGTAGAGAGCGTCCGCCTCGCTTGAGTTTGTAAAGAAGTTATAGGTATCGGGGAAGAGGTATCCGTCAAGACGGTAGATACGCTCGGAGGTGTCTATCTTGTCAAGCTCTTCAAGGAACCAGAAGTCGAACTCATAGTTCTTGATGGTTTCTTCAAAGCCTTCCTGAGTGCCTATTCCGTTTGCTACAAACAGGTCTATGATCTCCTGAGTAGTAGAACCCTCGACGATGGTAAGGGTGATCTCCTCACGGCCTACAGCGGGCTTAAATTTTGCAATAAGAGCATCATAGCCCATCATACCGTTTACGGTATGGTTACCTGCTACGTAGTTGTCGGTGTCCTTACCTCTGATCATAACGTAGAGCTTGAACATAGAAGGATACTTGATAACGTCGTTACGCTTAAGTTCCTTTGCTATATCACCGAGATCTGCATCCTCGGGCAGGGTTACCGTTACCTCGGCGTCACTCTTGACAAAGGCAAAACAGTCGTTACCTACAAATATTGCAAAGAGAGCAAGACATCCGGATATGACCAGTACGGATACGATATAGATAATAGCCTTTACCGTGTTTGAGATAACGCCTCTGCCTACGGTTTCCTCAAACTCTTCGGATATGGCAGAGCAGGGCTGTTCCTTTGCTTTTTTAGGTTCGGGACGGGGCTTTACCTTGGGGGTAGGTCTTGTGGCATAGCGGTTTTTTGCGCTCTGGTTCTGCTGTACCAGACGGCGAGCCTCTTCGCGCTGCTTTTCAAGCTCCAGCTCCTTTTCGGGAGTCATTTCAACCATGTTTATGACTCTGGTTTTCTGAGCATCCTCTCTTGCCTTTGCTGCACTTTCTCTTGCTATACGTACCTTGTCTGCGCGGGACATACTGTCGGCAGGAGTACTGCGATGGAAGTTCGGAACGTCGATATCAAAATCATTTACAGGTATATTCTGAACAGGCTTTTGGGAGGGTACCGGTCTCTGTACAGGTCTTACGGGTGTAGGTGTGGTTTGTACAGGTCTTACCGGTGTGGGTGTCTGTACCGGTCTTTGAGGCTGAGCCTGAGGCTTGGGGGCCTGAGGTGTGCGTGACTGAGGTCTGCTGCTTGTAGCCTCTTTTGTAACGCGTTTGATCTCGTCTAAGGGAGAACGCTTGTTGTTATTGTTGTTATCCATATCTCTCTCCTTACTTAAGGGTTAGGGTGATTACTATGTAGGTGATGATACACAGTATAAAAACAGGGGACAAGGATGCTTCCTTATCAATGGTAAAGGTATTGTCCTTACGCTTTTTTCTTCTTCGGGGAGGCGAGTCCTCACCGTTTATTCCTTTTATATAATAAAGCTTCTCTGCACATCCAAGGAAAAATATAAGGAAGACAAAGAATATTATTGTCAAAACAAAGAGTACAAATACAAGGCTGTCGGTCTGGGAAATAAGTCTCAGGAGCTGAGGCTCAAAGAGCAGACTGAACACGTTGTTGAGAAGATGTACTATCATAGCGCAGAGCACCGAGTTTGTTATGATGGCAACGTAACCGAGAACTATTCCTCCAAAGAAATAAACGGGGAACTGATACAGGTTAAAGTGAAGCATCGCAAACATTGCAGCAGAAAGCATTACTGCGGTAACGGGTCTGGTCCTTATTGCGGAATATTCGCCTAAAATAATGCCTCTGAAGATAAATTCTTCGGTTATGGCGGGTATAATAGCTATTGCTATAAGTATATACAACAGATTAGCTATAGATGAGGCGTCGTTGGGGAGATAGTTTTCATAAAGGGTATATTGCTGACTGTAGTAGCCTATTGCGTACAGTCCCAACTTTACAAGGGCAGAGCCAAAAGCCAACACAAAGAAACCGCATACTGACATCCATAGCTTGTTAAGTCCAAAGCTGTTGAAGCGAAGCTTTGAGATAAAGCCGTTTCCTTTAAATTTGCAATAGAGAATACCGGGTATGATAAATATAACTATCTGTAATATAATTACCGCCAAAAAAACATTGTCTCTCTGTCCCAGCTTTTCGATATCTGCAAGGCTTGAAGCAGCCATAAGCAGGTACATCGCAAGGGCAAGAAGAGGAGCGGTAACGGTAGGTTTAAGTTTAAGTCGCATTGATGGTGACAACTCCTTTTTCGGTAACCAAAAAATCAACGGCGGTATCAAATCTGCCTCTAGGTAGGGTGTCTACGACGCACGAACTGTATTCAACACCCATCTTTGCACCGCCAAAACAGCAAAGATATCTGTCGTAGAAGCCCTTGCCGTAGCCTATGCGGTATCCCTTGCGGTCAAAGGCAAGAGCAGGAACAAAGCATACGGCATTCTCGCCGCGGCGTTCCTCGGGGTCATACACGGGCAGAGAAGCATCAGGCTCGCGTATACCGTAGCTACCTGATTTTAATTGATCCAAGCTGCTTACTATATGGTATACCATTGTATGATTTTCGGGATCGCAGAGGGGAAAAGCAACGGTCTTTCCTCTTTTAAGTGCATCTTCTGCGATAGGCATTATATCTATCTCATACTTTAGAGGAGCATAGAGCAGAAGTGCGTCTGCAAATCGGTAGGATGCAAGGTTCATAAAGCGCTGACATATCTTACGGTCGTAAGACTGCTTAAGCTCGGGAGCCATGTCTCTGCGTATCGCTTTAAACTTTTCTCTTATTCGGTTTTTACGCTCACGCAGTTCGTTCATCTTTTGTGTCCTCGGATAGATTTACCTGATTTTATCTGTTAGTTGCGATTAATATTGATTGCTTAGTGCTGAGTCTTTGCTGCGATCTCCTTTGCAAAGTCCTCTCCTTTATAGTATTTGATGATCTCGATACCAAATTCAAATGCGGCGCCCATACCCTTTGCGGTTATTACGTTGCCGTCGCATACTACCTTATCGCCGCAGTATACGGCACCGGTAAGCTTATCCTCAAAGCCGGGGAAACAGGTGGCACACTTTCCGTTAAGATAACCTGCCTGTCCAAGAACGTAGGGAGCGGCGCAGATAGCGCTAATGAGCTTTCCTTCCGCATTAGCTTTTGCCAGATACTCCTGTACCTTTTCACAAGCGTTAAGGTTGTCCGCTCCGGGAAGACCGCCGGGGAGCATAACACCAAGGATATCATCCCCCATTTCACCGAGAGTGATGTCTGCGTGCACTTTGATACCGTGAGTGCCGGTAACAAGTGTAGTATCGTTGATAGATACAGTCTTTGTAGGTATACCTGCACGGAGAAGCAGATCATAGGGGCACAGCGCCTCTATTTCTTCAAATCCGTCGGCTAAAAATATATAAAACATAACAGTTTTCTCCTCGCTTAGAAAGAATTTAATAGGTTATTCCTCTCTCATTATCATTTCCTGATATTCGGTCGGACTCATAAGCACCTGTCTGGGCTTATTACCCTCGGGAGCTCCCACGACTCCCATCTTTTCCATGGTATCTATAAGCTTTGCAGCTCGTCCGTAACCGAGAGAAAGTTTGCGCTGGATAAGGGATGTGGATATCTTACCCGACTCTACGGCAAGCTCTATTGCCTGCTTAAGCATAGGGTCGCCTGCATCGTCTTCATCTATCTCGCCTGCAGACATTCCGGATCCCTTCTTAACTCCGCACTTGGCAGCCTCCTGCTCGATCTTTTCAATTACAGACTCATCGTATTCGCTTTCACCGACCTTACTGCGGATAAAGTCGGTTACTTTTGCAACGTCGTCCTCGTGAACAAAGGAACCCTGCACACGTGTAGGCTTGGGTGCGCCTACGGGAGCGTAGAGCATATCTCCTCGTCCGATAAGCTTTTCTGCACCTGCCATATCAAGGATGGTACGGCTGTCCACCTGGCTTGTGGTCTTGCAGGAGATTCGTGAGGGGATGTTTGCCTTGATGAGACCGGTAACAACGTCGACAGAGGGACGCTGTGTACCCAGAATAAGATGCATACCAGCGGCTCTTGCCTTCTGTGCAAGACGGCAGATAGAATCTTCTACCTGGTCGGGAGCTGTCATCATAAGGTCTGCCAGCTCGTCGATGATAATAACTACCTGAGGGATATATTCGTAGGTGGGGTCGTCCTTGGTCTTCATATTAAAGTTGTAGATATCACGAACACCGAGAGACTCCATAAGCTGATAACGTCTTTCCATCTCGCCTACAGCCCACTGCAGAGAGCCTGCGGCCTTTTTAGGATCGGTGACCACCGGAACAAGAAGATGGGGAAGACCGTTGTAAGGAACAAACTCAACCTTTTTGGGGTCGATAAGGATAAGCTTCACCTCGTCGGGAGTTGCCTTGTAGAGCATACTCACGATGATAGAGTTGATACATACCGATTTACCCTGACCGGTAGCACCCGCTACAAGGAGGTGAGGCATCTTGGCAATGTCCATATAAATAGGCTCGCCTGCAACGTCAACACCAAGGGAAGCGGTAAGACGGCTGGTTGCTTCTTTAAATGCGGCAGATTCCAACTGTTCGCGCAGACCTACTACGGTTCGTGTCTTATTGGGTACCTCAATACCTACAGCGGCTTTGCCGGGGATAGGCGCTTCGATACGAATACCGCTGGTCGCGAGGTTAAGGGCTATATCGTCTACCAGATTAGCTATCTGACGAACTCTTACACCCTCTTCGGGCTGCAGCTCGTAACGGGTGATAGCGGGACCTCTGGAAATATCTATGATCTTGGTGCGTACCTTAAAGCTTGCAAGGGTTTCTACAAGCTTATTGGCGTTGGTACGAAGTTCTTCCGTTATGTCTTCGTTCTCAGTCTTTTTTGCCGGAGAAAGAAGCGAGATGGGCGGGAAGACGTACTGAGGCTTTTCTTTTTTTACAGGTTCTTCTTCCTTAGGCTCTTCAACAGGTACTCTTTCTACCTCAAGCTCTGTCGACTGGGCTGCCTTTTTGATAAGCTCCTGTTCGTCTTCGTCAAGATATACTTCGTCAAGATTCACCTGCTCGCCAACGTAAGGCTTTTCGTCCTTTTTGAATTTAGGCTCAGAGGGTTCGTTTGCCTGGTTGATCTCGCTCTTTATACGCTCAAAGATCTCGGGGTCTACCTTGGGAGTATCGTCTATAGGCTCGTCCATATCAATGACGTTTGTAGGATCTGCAAAATCTACGTCATCGGGAAGATAAGCTTCGGGCTTGTGAGTATGAATTTCTTTTGCTCTTTCCTTTTTATACTCGTCTCTTTCCTTCTTTTTAACGGTGAAATAGTTGGAAAGATAGGAAGCGATCATCGCAGGTGTAAAGCCTACGAAGAATATAGCAAACACAACGGTCAGAAGAACGGAAACTATGATAAGTCCGGGTCTGCCGATAGCAGCCTTAAGAGCGCTTCCCACAAGACCACCGATAGCACCGCCGCCGTTAAGCTTGACACCTGCCTTCCACAGCTCCACCATATTGAACACTTCCGTCAGTTCTCCAAAGGAATGGATAAATGCGGATATGGATATCATTACTGTAGAAGCAAAGGCAATACGTGTTCCTATATAAAAATTTTTGGCGTCTGTTTTCCAGAAAAATGCTATAACTCCGATAACAAAGGGAGTGATGTATCCTGCGCCTCCAAAGAGACCGAGGAAGGTATTACGAACTATTTTTTCACCTATAAATCCGCTGTATTCGGTAAAAAAGAAGCATATTACGAAATACACGGCAATTACTGCCAGCACCCAAGGTATTATATAGTGCATTGAGGAAAGCTCTGCTTTCTTTACGGCAGTCTTCTTTGTTGCGGTCTTAGAGGATGATTTTTTGTATACTTTTTTGGTTGTTGTTTTCTTTTTTGTTGGCATTTTTACGTCCTTTTAGGCGAATGTTACATTACAAAGGTCAAGTACTACTATCAGTGCACCGACGATGAGACAATATACTGAGAAAATTTTGAAATTTGATTTTTTGGATATGTAGATAAGCAGTTTCATTGCAGCAATTCCGCTTACAAAAGCAACTAACGTACCTACTACAAAGGGAAGAATATCAGCCTTGGCTATAGCACCCTCCATAACGTCGGGAATATCGGTAACGGCAGCGCCAAGGATAGCGGGGATGCTCATAATAAATGAAAATTTAACAGCATATTCGCGGTTGAAGCCCTGAGTGAGACCACCTGTGATGGTAGAACCGGAGCGGGAAAGTCCGGGCAGGGTAGCACACATCTGGAAGAGACCTGTGATAAGGGCGTTGCGGGGCTTTACGTTTTCGGCGTTAACCTTACCGCTGGCAAGCTTATCAGAAACAAAGAGCATAATACCGTTAAAGATAAGGATACAACCGATAGCCCAGCTGGTCTGACCTACCATATCTATATAATCGGTAAAGGGAACTATCAGCACAAGGGGAACGGTAGCGACGATCACCATAAGAACAAAGCGCTCGTGTATCGTTGCTTCGCTTAACTTAAACTTACCCTTAAACACCTTACCCATCATTGTGAAGAATGCAGGAACAAGGGGGAATATATCCTTGTGGTATACAATAAATACTGCAGCAAGAGTTCCGAGATGAAGCATGATGTCGAAGGTCATGGGAATTTCCTTCATACCGAAGAAATTCTGGAACAGGGAAAGATGTCCTGAACTTGATATGGGAAGAAATTCTGCAAGACCCTGAATAATACCGCTGATTATAGCAAATAACCACTTTGACATATTATATCTACCTACCTTAATGAAATTATAATCTATTATATGATACCATAAAATCAAAAATAATACAATAGTTTTAAAGCTTAAAAAGGAAGATTTTTGTCCTGCGGTCAAAAATCTTCCTTAAATTCGCACATTATACACCTTGAATAAGTATCGCTCTCGCAGGAGCTCCGTCGCAGCCGCCGAGATTTATCGGTTGCGAACAGAGAAGATATCTACCCTCAGGAACTTCTGCAAGTCTTATTCCTTCAAGCAGAACGATATCTTTTGAAAGAAGTATCTTGTGTACCTCCATGGGAGCATTTTCGGGGCCTACGGTCTGGCTTTCGTTGCCGATAAGATCTATGTCTGCTTCGGCAAAGATCCTTGCAGACTCAGCTGTAACGGTAATATTCCCTTTTATAAGTATACGGGTGATACCGTCAGCTTTTTTTAGTATATCTTTGGCATCTTCGGCAGATACATTTCCCTTATGTTCAGCTACGTAACACTCACCCACCGTCTTTGATAAAGGAAGCATATTTACAGTCTTACCCTCTCCGAAGAAATGATAAGGGGCATCGATATGTGTTCCGTTATGGGCGCATAGTGACAGGGCTGTAAGATTGCATACGTCTCCGTTATCTGTCGAACATAGAGTTTCTTTTATTGGCGAGGGATCTCCGGGATATACTTCACAGGAGAATAATTCTTGAGATATGTCGTATATTTTCATAGTATCAAAATAGTGATATGTCGGTAAGTTATGTTAAAAGGACAAAAACTGTTGCCGTGGGCAACAGTTTTTTACATTAAATTTAGCAGGAGATAAGCTCAGCAATAGAGTACATCTTGTCAAGCTCAGCCTTACGCATAGCGCAGAAAGCCTTCATAGCTTCTACCTGCTCAGCGGTAAACTTGTCAAGGTCGCCGTCCTTAAGCTTGCCCTTGTACATTCTGTCAAGGATAAGAGCATAGGAGATATCTGTCTCAACGATCTCGCCGTTTCTTGCACATACAACAACGTCGCTCTTATCTGCGAGGATAAGCTCAACAGCCTTTTCAGCAAACTGAGCAGCCATAAGTCTGTCGCGGAGTGTGGGAGCGCCGCCGCGTACCATGTGTGCGGGACGGCAGAACTTGGTGTCGATCCAAGCGCCCTCTGCCTTGGTCTCGGTGTTGATTCTCTTTGTGAGGTATTCGCCGTAGGGAACGCCGTCCTTTTCGGGGAAACCTTCTGCAACAGCAATGATAAAGCTGCGCTGGCCGTTAGCTCTTGCAGCCTTAAGCTTAGCAATAGCTGCTTCTTCGTCAAAGTCACACTCGGGGATAGCGATGATGGTTGCGCCGAGAGCTATACCGGACTGGAGAGCAAGGTAACCTGCGCCTCTGCCCATGATCTCGATAACGTTACATCTTGCGTGAGACCAGCAGGTGTCACGAAGTCTGTCACCAAGCATAAGGTTGGTGTTCATAGCGGTATCAAAACCGAGAGCGTAGTCGGTGGATGTGATATCGTTGTCAATAGTTGCGGGAATACCGATGGTGGGGATTCCTCTGTGGCTTAAGTCGGTTGCGCCTCTGAAGGTACCGTCGCCGCCGATAGCAATGATAGCGTCGATGTTCTCTTCCTTACAGGTAGCAATAGCCTTTGCCATACCTTCTTCGGTCTTGAACTCATCGCAACGGTCGGACAGAAGAGCTGTACCGCCTACGTTGATGAAGTTAAGAACGTCTGTGTTCTTGAGAGTCTGGATATTGTTGTAGATAAGGCCCTTGTAACCCTCGTAGATAGCTACTACCTCGATACCCTGCTTGAGAGCTGCGAGTGCAACGGCTCTTACTGCGGTGCTCATACCGGGAGCGTCGCCGCCGGAAGTGAGAACACCAATCTTCTTAATTGTTGCCATAAATATATCCTCCTGAGATTATATATCAAATTGTTTAACGTTATTATGATAATATATTATCCGACAAAAATCAAGTAATAATAATAAATTTATATTTTTATTTAAAAAAATATATACATTTATAAAAAGTTATGATATAATAATATATTATGGAAGATAACCCTAAAAGGAGATATAAATGTCTAAAAAAGAAAAGAAAGTACTGAACTGCCGCTTGGGCACTGTCGGCGGTGAAGCCGTGCTCGAAGGCGTTATGATGAAGGGTAAAGACGGAACCATGGGCGTTGCGGTACGTAAGGAAGACGGCAGCGTTGTGGTCACCAAGGAAAAGCATACATCTATCCGCAAAAAGCATAAAATACTCAACCTGCCTATAATCCGTGGTGTGGTTGGCATGATAGAATCCTTTCTTCTCAGCTTCAAGGTGCTGAATATATCTGCCGAGGCGTACGGCGAGGGTCTGGATGAAGAGCCCTCTAAGTTCGAAAAGTGGTTGGAGAAAAAGTTTGGTAAATCCCTTATGGATTTCGTTATGGTCATAGCTTCAGTTCTTGGTGTTGCTCTGGCCTTGGGACTCTTTATGTTCCTTCCCAGCCTTATCACCAAGGGTATTGAGAAGCTGGTTGCCGCTGATCTCGGCGTATGGAAGAACCTTATCGAGGGTGTGCTTAAGATAGGCATATTCATTGCATATCTTTCCCTTGTGTCGCTTATGAAGGATATCCGACGTACTTTTGAATATCACGGCGCAGAGCATAAGTCTATCTTCTGTTACGAGGCAGGAGAGGAGCTTACCCCCGAGAACGTAAAGAAGCATAGCCGCTTCCATCCCCGTTGCGGAACAAGCTTTATGTTTGTAATACTTATCATAAGTGTGCTTATTTTTTCATTGCCCTTTGTACCTTGGGATAACATTTGGCTGAGACTGCTTATTAAGCTGCCTCTGTTGCCTATAGTAGTAGGTTTGGGCTTTGAGTTCATTATGTTTGCAGGTAAGCATGACAACTGGTTTATTCGTGTGCTTTCTGCTCCCGGTCTCTTTATGCAGCGCATCACCACCCGTGAGCCTGACGAAAAGCAGATCGAGGTAGCTATTATCGCACTTAAGACAGCACTTCCCGAGGATTTTCCTGATTTTGTTCCTCCTACCGAAGAGAATCTTAAGAAGGCGGCTGAGGAAACTGTTGAGGTTGCAGAAACCGAAGAAAACAATGACTGACCGCGAGCTTTCCTTTTTAAAGGAGCATTTTGACGGTGATGAGCTTGAAAAGGCTAAAAGTCGTGTAGAGTCGGGAGAACCCCTTGCTTACGTTATAGGCGAGTGGTATTTCTGGGATGATACCTTTAAGCTCAACACATCCTGTCTTATCCCCCGTCCCGATACCGAGCATCTGGTGGAGCACGGACTTAAGCACATCAAGACAGGAGACTCTATAGCGGATCTCTGCTGCGGCAGCGGATGTATAGGTCTTTCTGTTCTCAAGCATACAAAGGATACTACCTGTACCTTTGTGGATATATCCGATGAGGCTCTTGATATGACCAGACTTAACGCCGAGCGTATGGGTCTTAGTGACCGATGCAGCTTTATCTGTCAGGATATACTCAAGGATAAGGTCAAAGGCGACTTTGACGTTATATTTTCTAACCCGCCGTATATTCAAAGCGAGGTAGTCTCAACTCTTGAGGTGACCAAGCATGAGCCACGTATAGCTCTTGACGGCGGTGCGGACGGTATGGACTTTTACCGTGTACTTGTCCGTGATTATGATCCCCGTGTGATGATCCTTGAGATCGGCTACGATCAGCAGGATGACATACAGGCGCTTTGCGACTGCAAGGTATACAAAGACTACGGCGGTAACCCCAGAGTAGCAATTATAGAAAGGTGATTTATCTATGAACATAGTAGTATTAGCGGGCGGACTCAGCCCTGAGAGAGACGTTTCCCTGGTATCGGGAAGCCTTATAGCAAACGCTCTTGTACAGAACGGACACAAGGTCTGCCTCTGCGACGTATATATGGGTATCGAGTGTGACGGTGAACTGTCAAAGCTCTTTACAGATAAGTCTGACCACAGCTATAAGATAAGCTCCACCGAGCCCGATCTTGATGCGGTAAAGGCACAGAACGGCGGCAGAGAAGCACTTATCGGCGTAAACGTACTTGATATATGTGCATATGCGGACGTTGTGTTCCTTGCTTTACACGGCGCTATGGGTGAGAACGGTTCGCTTCAGGCAACACTTGATAACTTCGGTATTAAGTGTTATACAGGTAGCGGTTATGCGGGAAGCCTTCTTGCTATGGATAAAGCTATCTCAAAGCAGATCATGACGCAGAGCGGAGTCCCCAACGCTGACGGTATTATCTACGATACCGACGTTGATACCATCGAACGTGTTACCCGTGAGGTAGGTTACCCCTGCGTTGTCAAGCCTGCAAACTGCGGCTCGAGCGTTGGTGTTTCTATCGTAGCGGACGAGGCTGAGCTTACTGCAGCTCTCAACTATGCAAAGAAATATGAGAACAAGATAGTTATAGAAAAGAAGATAGAGGGCAGAGAGTTTTCTGTTGCCGTGCTTGACGGTGTAGCTCTTCCTCCTATCGAGATAATCCCCGTTGACGGTTGGTACGATTATAAAAACAAGTATCAGGGCACAACAAAGGAAGTAACTCCCGCAGAGATAACAGAAGCCGAGACTAAGCGCATATCCGAGCTTGCTCTTTTGGTACATAAATCTCTTTGCCTTGGGGGATACTCAAGAGTAGACTTTCTTCTCAACCGTGAGGACGGTGAGTTCTACTGTCTTGAGGCAAACACCCTCCCCGGTATGACTCCCAACAGCCTTATGCCTCAGGAGGCAGCTGCGGCGGGAATCTCCTACAACCAGCTTTGCGAGAAGATAGTTGATCTTGCGTATAAGAAAGGACATTAATAATGATTGGTGTTTTTGACAGCGGAATGGGCGGACTTACCGCCATTAAGCAGATAGTCAAAATGATGCCCGGTGAGGATATAATATATTTTGGTGATACGGGCAGAGTACCTTACGGTACCAGATCCAAGGAAACTATTATCAAGTATTCCTGCCAGGACGTCAGATTCCTGCTCTCCAAGGGCGTAGACGCCATCCTTATCGCTTGCGGTACTGTCAGCGCCAACGCTATCGATATACTGCGTAGCGAGTTTAACGTTCCCATCTTCGGCGTTGTAGAGGCTGCGGCAGAGAAGGCCTGTGCACTTACCCGTAACGCTAAGGTAGGTATCATCGGTACCAACGCAACCGTTAAGAGCGGAGCCTATGTTAAACATATTGAGGGTATACGTCCTGACATTAAGACCGTTTCTACTCCCTGTCCTCTGTTCGTTCCTCTGGTGGAGAACGGGTTTACCGATCCTGATGATCAGATAACCTATCTCACAGCCGAGAGATATCTTGAGGATATTAAGGCATTTGGTGCGGATACTCTTATTTTGGGATGTACTCATTACCCCATTATCGCGCCTGTTATATCAAAGGTGCTTCCCGGTGTTAATCTCGTCAATACCGGAGCTGAAGCTGCAAAGAAGCTTTTTGAAAATATTTCTCCCAGAGGAGGCTCGGGCAGGGTAGAGTACTACGTCAGCGACGATGTTGATTATTTCAAGTCGGCTGCAAGCACCTTCCTTGAGATGCCTGTAGGAGAGAACGTATTTAAGGTTGATATAGAAAAGTACTAAAGAAAAAATGAAGATTTTTGTCCTTGACCTGACAAAAATCTTCATTTATATTATATATAGGTGAAAATGAATATATTGATAAGCGCATGTCTCTTAGGCAGAAAATGCCGATATGACGGCAAGGATAAAAATCAAATAGATCTTTCATGTCTTAAAGGACATAATCTTATTGCTGTATGTCCCGAGGTGGACGGCGGTCTTAGCGTACCTAGATCTCCGGCAGAACGTGTTTCTTCCTATATAATAAATAAGGATGGAAATGATGTAACGCTTGAGTATGTTCGCGGTGCTGAGATGGCTTTGAAGCGTGCTGTCGATAATAACTGCAAGATAGCGATACTTAAAGCTAAGAGCCCCTCCTGCGGAAAGGGAAGGATATACGACGGAACCTTTACCGGTACGCTTGCCGACGGTAACGGAGTCACAGCCGAACTGCTTTTGGCGAACGGTATCGACGTATACACAGAGGATGAAATAAGCTTAATACGATTTTAATGAAAAAAGGTTGCTTAAAGTAAGCAACCTTTTGACAGTTATTGATGTTTTTATAAATTCTTGAGCTTTTCGATACAGTCACGGCATACAAGCTTACCGTTGAAATGCTCTACGTTATCTGCATTGCCGCAGAAAAGACAAGCAGGTTCGTATTTCTTGAGGATGATCTTATCTCCGTCAACGAAGATCTCAACTGCGTCACGGCTCTTTATATCCATATTGTTTCTGATTTCGATAGGGAGCACTATACGTCCCAACTCATCAATTTTTCTCACTACACCGGTAGATTTCATCTCAAAATGCCTCCTAGGAAATAAAAAAACTATAATTAGTTTAGCATACAAATGCAAAAGTGTCAATCTAATTATGGTTAAGAAACACTAAAGATTGACAGAGTGTGATCAAAAACTACATATATTTTGTATAAACATCGGCGAGATTAACGAAAATAGGAAATGTTATTAATAGTTTGTAAATTGTAAAAATAGCTCTTGCATTCTATATAATTGTATGTTATACTAGTCAAGCTTGATGTGCGATGAAGCGGTAGGTGGCTTACCTATAGAGTAAGGGAATTACCGTGGAGTATGTCCGATCTACAGTCGGGCGCAAAGAGTTGGCACTCCCGCATAACAGATCTCACCTGTTGTGTTGAGGAATTTGTCGGAATTTTGCATGGCAAATTTCCGTTTAAATTTCGTGGGGGTAAGAAACACCCGGCAGGGTGTAAGTGAACTCTCGCCTTCCAGCCGAAAATAATCTTTTTAGGAGGCAAACCAAGTGGCAGTTAATGAAAAGCTCAGAATCAGACTCAGAAGCTACGATCACACTCTGATCGATGCGGCAGCAGCTAAGATTGTTGAGACTGCAAAGAGAAACGGTGCGGCAGTTTCCGGCCCCATTCCGCTTCCCACTGAGAAGGAGATAGTTACTATCCTTCGTGCAGTTCACAAGTATAAGGATAGCCGTGAGCAGTTTGAGATGAGAACACACAAGAGACTTATCGACGTAATCAAGCCCTCTAAGGCAGCGGCAGATGCTATTATGAGTCTCGAACTTCCCGCCGGCGTTGAAATCGAAGTTAAGCTTTAATCACAGATTAAGGTAAGCTTCTCGGTAAGTGCGTAAGTGACGCACACTGCCGGGATCTGAATTGACTATTCACCGAGGTGAAGTTTTACGTCAAGTTGCTCCGCTTTCTACATTATATAGAAATGAGCAACCAATAACCTAAAACAGGAGGAAAACAAAATGAAGAAAGGCATTATTGCTAAGAAGATCGGTATGACCCAGATCTTCGACGAAGTGGGAAACGTAATTCCCGTAACTGTTGTTGAAGCAGGCCCTTGCGTGGTTGTGCAGAAGAAGACAGTTGAAAACGACGGCTACGAAGCAATCAAGGTTGGTTTCGAGACCGTAGTTGAGAAGAAGCTCAACAAGGCTCAGCAGGGCCAGTTCAAGAAGGCAAACGTTGCTTGCATGAAGTACCTCAAGGAGTTCAGACTTGAGGACACAAGCGCTCTCAACGTAGGCGACACTCTTACAGCTGATACATTCGCAGCAGGCGAAAAGATCGACGTAACAGGTACCTCTAAGGGTCACGGTTACTGCGGTGCTGTTAAGAGATGGGGAGCACACGTGCTCAGAAACACACACGGTGGCGGTCCTGTTCACAGACAGCCCGGTTCCATGGGTGCATGTTCCAGCCCCTCCAGAATCTTCAAGAACAAGAAGATGGCTGGTCAGTGGGGTAACGAGAAGGTTACAGTATTAAATCTTGACGTTGTTCGCGTTGATGCTGAGAAGAATCTTATCGCTATCAAGGGTGCTATTCCCGGCGCTAAGAACAGCATCGTATATCTCCGCAACAGCGTAAAGGCATAAGCGGAAGGAGGAAAACACAATGGCAAATTTGAAGGTTGTTGATATGACCGGCAAGGGTGTCGGCGAAATGACAGTTTCTGATGCAGTATTCGCACAGGACGTTAATACCGCAGTTCTCCACGCCGCAGTTAAGACATATCTTGCAAATCAGAGACAGGGTACACAGTCCACTCTGACCCGTACCGAGGTTTCCGGCGGCGGTAAGAAGCCTTGGAGACAGAAGGGTACAGGCCGTGCAAGACAGGGTTCCACCAGAGCTCCTCAGTGGACACACGGTGGTGTGGCTCTTGGTCCTAAGCCCAGAAGCTACCGCATCTCCCTTAACAAGAAGGTTAAGAGAATCGCTATGAAGAGCGCACTCTCTGATAAGGTAGCTAACGAAAACATGATAGTAATCGACAGCATTGCTACAAACGAGTACAAGACCAAGGTTATGGCTAACATGCTTACAGCAGTTGGTGCAGCTAAGAAGTCTCTCGTAGTTCTCGCTGAGAAGGATGAAAAGGTTGTTGCATCTCTCGCAAACATCCCCGGTGTTAAGGTTGCTTACGTTAATACTCTTAACGTATACGACATCCTCAACGCAGGTTCCTTTGTATGCGCTAAGGCAGCTGTAGAGAAGATCGAGGAGGTATACGCATGAACAATTATGATGTAATCATCAAGCCCATCATCACAGAGCATTCTATGGAGATGGTAGCTGATAAGAAGTACACCTTCAAGGTAGCAAAGAACGCAACTAAGCCTGTAATCGCTGCAGCAGTTGAGGCAGTATTCGGCGTTAAGGTTGCTAAGGTAAACACCATCAATTGCAACTCTAAGCCCAAGAGACTCGGCGCTCGTCCTGCAGGTCGTACTGCAGAGTGGAAGAAGGCTATCGTAACACTTAAGCCCGATTCCAAGACCATCGAGTTCTTCGACGGTATGATGTAATCAAAGGAGGACTGAATAATGGCAGCTAAGAAGTATAAGCCTACTACTCCGGCGAGAAGAAATATGTCTGTACCGTCTTTTGCGGAGATAACAAAGTTCTCGCCCGAAAAGAGCTTAGTAAAGATCTTAAAGAAGAATGCCGGACGTAACAGCTACGGCAGAATCACCGTTCGTCACCAGGGCGGCGGTAACAAGAAGAAGTACAGAGTTATCGATTTCAAGCGTAACTATGAAGGCGCTTCCAAGGTAATCGGTATCGAGTACGACCCTAACAGAACAGCTTACATCGCACTTCTCGAGAACGCAGAAGGCAAGAAGAGCTACATCGTAGCTCCCGCAGGTGTAACTGCAGGCGACACACTTTACACAGGTGCTGACGCTGATATCAAGCCCGGTAACACACTTCCCATTGCAAACATTCCTACCGGTACCTTTATCAACAACATCGAGCTTAACCCCGGTAAGGGCGGTCAGCTTGTACGTAGTGCAGGCGCTGCAGCTCAGCTGATGGCAAAGGAAAACGGAATGGCTCAGGTAAGACTTCCCTCCGGCGAAGTAAGACTTGTCCGCCTTGATTGTAAGGCAACAATCGGTCAGATCGGTAACATCGAGCATGATACCATCAAGATCGGTAAGGCAGGTAAGAAGCGTCACATGGGTATCCGTCCCACAGTTCGCGGTTCTGTAATGAACCCCTGCGACCATCCTCACGGTGGTGGTGAAGGTAAGTCTCCCATCGGTAGACCCGCACCTGTTACACCTTGGGGCAAGCCCGCTCTCGGTTACAAGACCAGAAACAAGAAGGCTCGTACTGAGAAGATGATCGTAAAACACAGAAACGGTAAATAAGGAGGAAGCGAAGTAATGAGCAGAAGCTTAAAGAAGGGACCTTTCGTCGAAGCAAAGCTTTTTGAGCGCGTATGCGCAATGAACGATGCAAACGAAAAGAAAGTCCTCAAAACATGGTCCAGAGCTTCCACCATATTCCCGGAGTTCGTTGGACACACAATCGCCGTACATGACGGCAGAAAGCATGTTCCTGTATACGTTACAGAGGACATGATCGGACACAAGCTCGGTGAATTTGCACCCACCAGAACATACCGCGGTCATGCAGGTTCCAAGACCAGCAACAACGGTAAGAAGTAATTTGTAGGGAGGATATAATAATGGAAGCAAGAGCTTATCTTAAATATGCCAGAATTTCTCCCCGCAAGGTACAGATCGTTCTCGATCTGATCAGGGGCAAGGACACTGACACAGCAATGGCAATTCTTAAGAACACACCCAAGGCAGCATCTGAGTATCTTATCAAACTCCTCAAGTCTGCTATAGCTAATGCCGAACACAACTTCAATATGGACGCGAAGAACCTCTATGTATCTGAGTGCTTCGTATGTCCCGGTCCCACACTCAAGCGTATGATGCCCAGAGCAAAGGGTCGCGGCGACAGAATCTTAAAGAGAACAAGCCATATGACATTAGTTGTTAAGGAAAAAGAGTAAGAAGGAGGCATTACCTAATGGGTCAGAAAGTTAATCCGCACGGTTTACGTGTTGGCGTAATTAAAGATTGGGATTCCAGATGGTTCGCTAAGGACGAAGTTTTCGGCGATACACTGGTATCCGACTACAATCTCAGAAAGTATCTGAAGGATTCTCTGAAAGAGGCAGGCGTTCCCAAGATTGAGATCGAACGTGACAATGAGCGTGTAAGAGTATTCATTCACTGCGCTAAGCCCGGTATGATCATCGGTCGTGGCGGCTCTGAGATCACCAAGCTCAAGGAAACTCTTGAAGCTAAGGTTGGTAAGCCTGTAGTAGTAAACGTAGTAGAAGTTAAGACTCCCGACCTCAACGCTCAGCTCGTTGCTGAGAACATCGCAGGTCAGCTCGAGCGCAGAGTTGCGTTCCGCCGTGCTATGAAGCAGTCTATCGGCAGAACCATGCGTCTCGGTGCAAAGGGTATCAAGATCTCCCTTTCCGGACGTCTTGCAGGTGCAGAAATCGCACGTTGCGAGCACTACCACGAAGGTACTATTCCGCTTCAGACCATCCGTGCTGACATAGACTACGGTTTCTATGAAGCAAACACAACCTACGGTAAGATCGGTATCAAGGTATGGATCTACAAGGGCGAGGTTCTTGCTGAGTCTGCAAACAGAACCAGAAGAAACACCGCTGAAAACGGCGACAGACGCGACAACAGACGTCGTGGCGATCGCAACGGTGACCGTAGAGAAAGAAACAACAACGACAGAGGAAACAGAGATTTCCGCAACAATAACAGAGGTAACGGCAGAGGCTTTAACCGCGATGAGAAGAAGGAAGTTCGTAACTTCTCCAACAGAAATCCCGGTTTTAAGAAGCCCGTAAAGGAAGCTCCCGTTGTGGAGGCACCCGCTGCTGAAACTGCGGAAGGAGGCAACGAATAATGTTAATGCCTAAGAGAGTTAAATACAGACGTGTACATCGTGGCAGACTTAAGGGTAAGGCAAGCCGCGGTACAGAGATCGCTTACGGTCAGTACGGTCTCGTTGCTCTTGAGCCCGCATGGATCACCAGCAACCAGATCGAGGCAGCCCGTATCGCGATGACACGTTACATCCGTCGTGGCGGTAACGTATGGATCAAGATATTCCCCGATAAGCCTATTACTGAGAAGCCCGCTGAAACTCGAATGGGTTCCGGTAAGGGTTCACCCGAGTACTGGGTAGCAGTAGTTAAGCCCGGTAGAGTAATGTTTGAGATGGACGGCGTTGCACCTGAGGTGGCAAAGGAAGCTATGCGTCTTGCTATGCACAAGCTCCCCATCAAGTGTAAGTTCGTTATGAAAGCTGTAGAAGAGGAGGCATAAAAAGTGAAGATCAATGAACTCAGAGAAATGAGCGCAGAAGCACTCGAGAAGAAGCTCGGCGAGCTCAAGGAAGAACTTTTTAACCTTCGTTTCCAGCACGCTATCAACCAGCTCGACAATCCTCACAAGATCGCAGATGTCAAGAGAGACATCGCCCGCGTAATGACTCTTCTCAACGAGAAGAACGCGTAAGGAAAGAGGAGGTAAATAACAATGGAAATGACACGTAACCTCAGAAAGACCAGAGTAGGTATGGTTGTAAGCGACAAGATGGACAAGACCATCGTAGTTGCTATTCAGGACAACGTAAAGCATCCTATGTACGGTAAGGTAATGAAGCATACACTCAAGGTTCACGCTCATGACGAGAACAACGAGTGCGGCATCGGCGACAGAGTTACAATCATGGAGACAAGACCTCTTTCCAAGACAAAGAGATGGAGACTTGTCAACATCGTTGAAAAAGCTAAGTAAGCTAAATAGTTGCTACCAAATCATAGTAACTGACAGGAGGATAACTAAGTGTTACAGCAGGAATCACGTATGAAGGTTGCCGATAATACCGGCGCCAAAGAATTATTGTGCATCCGCGTACTTGGTGGTACAGGCAGACGCTATGCTAACATCGGTGACGTTATTGTTGCAGCAGTTAAGAAGGCAGCACCCAACGGTACAGTAAAGAAGGGTGATGTAGTTAAGGCTGTTGTAGTAAGAACAGTTAAGGGCGTTAAGCGTAACGACGGTTCCTACATCAAGTTCGATGAGAATGCAGCTATCATTATAAAAGATGACAAGACACCCCGCGGTACCCGTGTATTCGGTCCCGTGGCTAGAGAGCTCCGTGATAAGGACTATCTTAAGATCCTTTCACTTGCACCTGAAGTACTTTAAGGAGGAATTACAATGAATAAGGTTCATGTTAAGAGAGACGACACCGTCATTGTTCTTTCCGGTGACGATAAGGGCAAGAAGGGCAAGGTTGTCGAAGTATCTCCCAAAGAGGGAAAAGTAATCGTTAACGGCGTTCACGTTGTTTCCAAGCACACCAAGCCCCGTAAGCAGGGTGAAGCTGGCGGCATCATGAAGGTTGAGGGCGCTATCTATGCTGACAAGGTTGCACTTTTCTGCGACAAGTGCGGCAAGGGCGTTCGCGCTAAGTACAACGTTGTTGACGGCAAGAAAGTAAGAGTTTGCGCTAAGTGCGGCAAGGAACTTTAATAGGAGGGTATAGTAATGGCAAGACTTAACGATATGTACAAGGCTGAAGTTGCTCCCGCCTTAATGAAGAAGTTCAACTACAAGAGCACTATGCAGATTCCTAAGTTTGATAAGATCGTTATCAACGTAGGTGTAGGCGATGCTAAGGATAACTCCAAGGCAATCGATTCTGTTATCACTGACATCTCTGCAATCGCAGGTCAGAAGGCAGTTCCTACATTCGCAAAGAAGTCCGTTGCTAACTTCAAGCTCCGTGAGGGCATGAAGATCGGCGTAAAGGTTACACTCCGTGGCGAAAGAATGTACGAGTTTATGGATAGACTCTTCAACTTCTCTCTCCCCCGTGCACGCGACTTCAAGGGTATCAATCCCAACGCTTTCGACGGTAGAGGTAACTACTCTCTCGGTCTGAAAGAACAGCTTATCTTCCCCGAGATCGAGTACGAGAAGATCGACAAGATCCGTGGTATGGATATCGCTTTCGTAACAACTGCTCAGACAGATGAAGAAGCTAGAGAGCTTCTCACACTCATGGGCGCACCCTTTGCAAAGTAATTAGAAGGAGGAAGTAAAGATGGCTAGAAAGGCTATGGTTTTAAAGCAGCAGAAGGCACAGAAGTTCTCTACCAGAGAGTATAACAGATGTAAGATCTGCGGCCGTCCTCATGCTTATCTCCGTAAGTACGGTATCTGCCGTATCTGCTTCAGAGAGCTTGCATATAAGGGCGAAATTCCCGGAGTTCGTAAAGCATCGTGGTAATCTCCACGCTCAATCGGTAGGAGAGGGCAAGGCAATCGACCTGCCCGCTAACCCCCGATATCAAGTCGCTATAAGCGGCAATTGCAAATAGGAGGATTAATATAATGCAAATGTCAGACGTAATTGCGGATATGCTTACACGTATCAGAAACGCAAGCAACGCAAAGCACGAAACAGTTGATGTTCCCGCTTCCAACATGAAGAAGTCTATCGCAGACATTCTTACAAACGAGGGTTACATCAGAGGATACCAGGTTGTTGAAGACGGCAAGCAGGGTATCATCAGAATCACACTTAAGTATGTAAACAAGAAGAAGGCTATTACAGGCATCAAGCGTGTATCTAAGCCCGGTCTCCGCGTTTACTCCAACTGCGAGGATATTCCTAAGGTTATGAACGGTCTCGGAATTGCGATCATCTCCACTTCCAAGGGCATCATGACTGATAAGAAGGCTCGTTTAGAAAACGTAGGCGGCGAAGTTCTCGCCTTCGTATGGTAATAAGATAGGGAGGATTTAGAATATGTCCAGAATTGGTAGACAGCCTATAAATGTTCCCGCAGGCGTTGAAGTTACAGTAGGCGCTGAAAACCTTGTTACCGTTAAGGGTCCTAAGGGAACTCTCACACAGGCATTAAGCACAGCAATGAAGATTACCGTAGACGGCGCAGTAGTTACTGTTGAGCGTCCTTCGGATTCTAAGGAACACAAGTCTCTTCACGGCCTTACAAGAACACTTCTCAACAACATGATTGTTGGTGTTAGCCAGGGCTATTCCAAGAAGCTTGAGATCAACGGCGTTGGTTACAGAGCAGCTAAGGCAGGTAAGGTTCTTAACCTCAACCTCGGTTACTCCCACGACGTTAAGTTTGAAGATGCAGACGGTATCACATTTGATGTACCCGATGCTAACACAATTATCGTATCTGGTATCGACAAGCAGAAGGTTGGTCAGATGGCAGCTCTCGTAAGAGAGAAGAGACCCCCTGAACCCTACCACGGCAAGGGTATCAAGTACGCAGACGAGCATATCCGCCGCAAGGCTGGTAAGGCTGGTAAGTAAGAAAGGAGAGGGTTTGCAATGGTATCTAGAAAAGACACAAACAAGGCACGTCTTAAGAGACATGCAAGAGTTAGAGCAAAGATTTCCGGTACTCCTGAGAGACCTCGTCTTTGCGTATATCGCTCCAACGCTAACATCTCTGTGCAGATCATAGACGATGTTAACGGAAACACTCTCGTTTCCGCATCCACACTCGAGAAGACCTTTACCGAATACGGCGGCAACAAGACTGCTGCTCGTGAGATCGGTAAGATCATTGCAGCAAGAGCACTTGAGAAGAACATCGACACAGTTGTTTTCGACCGTGGCGGTTATCTTTATCACGGACGTGTACTCGAGCTTGCTGAAGGCGCTCGTGAGGGCGGCCTGAAATTCTGAGTAGGAGGAGTAATAAGATATGGCACAGAAAATAGATGCAGCTACATTGGATCTTATCGAAACCAATGTTGCTATAAAGCGTGTATCTAAGACCGTTAAGGGTGGTCGTATCATCCGTTTCACAGCGATCATGATCGTTGGTGACGGTAACGGTCACGTAGGTTACGGTTCCGGTAAGGCAGCCGAGGTTCCCGAGGCTATCCGTAAGGCAATCGAAGACGCAAAGAAGAATATGATCAAGGTATCTCTCAAGGGTACAACTATTCCCCACGAGGTTATCGGTGAGTTCGGCGCAGGTAGAGTACTTCTTAAGCCCGCTGCAGAAGGTACCGGTATCATCGCAGGTGGCGTAGTACGTAAGGTACTCGAGGCTGCAGGTATCAAGAACATCAGAGCAAAGTGTCTGCGCTCCAACAACCCCGCAAACGTTGTTAAGGCAACATTCGAGGGTCTGCGCGCACTTCGTACAGCTGAGGAAGTTGCTGCAATGCGCGGCCTTTCCGCTGATCAGTTATAATAAGGAGGATCTTTATAATGGCTAAGGTTAAAGTTACTCTCGTAAAGAGCCTCATCGGCGCTAAGCCCAATCAGAAGCTTACCGCTAAGTCCCTTGGACTTGCTAAGATCGGTGACTACATCGAGCACGAGGACAACGCAGTTCTCGCAGGCAAGGTTAAGGTAATATCTCACCTCGTTAAAGTTGGCGAGTAATCTAGAAGGAGGAAAAACCAATGAAGCTCCATGAACTTTCTCCCGCTCCCGGTTCTGCTAAGCCTGCATGGCGTAAGGGCAGAGGCCACGGTTCGGGTAACGGCAAGACTGCAGGTAAGGGCCACAAGGGTCAGAACGCTCGTTCCGGCGGCGGTGTACGTCCCGGCTTCGAAGGCGGTCAGCTTCCGCTTTATAGAAAGCTTCCCAAGAGAGGATTTACAAACGTCTTCTCCAAGGAATACGCTATCGTCAACGTAGAGGACCTCAACAAGTTTGAGGACGGCGCTACCGTTGATATGGCAGCACTTCTTGAGTGCGGCATGATCCGTAAGGAACTCTGCGGACTCAAGGTATTAGGTAATGGTGAAATTACCAAAAAGATCACTGTTAAGGCAGCAATCTTCTCCGCTTCTGCAAAGGAAAAGATTGAAGCAGCAGGAGGAAAGGCTGAGGTGATCTGAGGTGCTTAAGACACTTAGAAACGCCTGGAAGATCCCCGAACTCCGTAACAAGATACTCGTAACAATACTCATTGTTATTCTGTACCGTTTCGGCGCTATAATCCCTGTTCCTTTTATCAACTCTGATCTTATGGCACAGGTGATTGCAGGTACAGCCGGTTCTATATTCCAGTACATGGATATCCTTTCCGGTTCTGCGTTCTCACAGGCAACACTCTTCGCACTTTCTATTTCACCGTATATCACAGCATCCATCGTTATCCAGCTTCTTTCCGTAGCAATTCCCGCGCTTGAGAGACTTTCCAAGCAGGGCGAGGAAGGAAATAAGATTCTGACTCAGTGGACACGTGTAATCACCGTTGTGCTCGGTCTCGTTACCGCTTTCGGTTATTACATGTATATGAAGAACTACGGTATGCTTACCGATACAAGCGTTTTTGCAGCATTCGTAATCATCAGCTGTTACGTTGCAGGTACTGCACTTGTAATGTGGCTTGCTGAGCAGATCAACGAATACGGTATCGGTAACGGTATCTCCATCATCCTTTTCGCTAACATTCTTTCCAGCGGCTTCTCTATTGTTGGTACATTTATCAACTATATCAAGAGCGGTCCTTGGGGCATCGTTATCGTTGAGGCAATGGTAATCGTGTCTCTCGCTATCATCACTTTCGTTGTATTCATCACCGAAAGTGAGCGTAGACTTCCCGTACAGTACGCCAAGAAGGTTGTTGGTCGTAAGATGTACGGCGGTCAGAGCACACATCTTCCCATCAAGCTTAACATGTCCGGCGTTATGCCTATCATCTTTGCGAACTCCATCGTGGCTCTGCCCTCGACTCTCGCACTGATCTTCCAGCCTAAGTCCGGCGGCGTATGGGAAAAGATCGTTAATTTCTTCGCTTATGACAACTGGTTCTATCCCGTATTCTTTGCAGTGCTCATCGTAGCATTTGCATACTTCTACATTTCGATCTCCTTCAACCCCGTTGAAGTATCCAACAATCTTAAGAAGAACGGTGGCTTTATCCCCGGTATCAGACCCGGTAAGCCCACTTCCGATTACATTACAAAGGTTCTCAACCGTATAGTTCTTATCGGTGCATTCTTCCTTTGCATTATCGCAGTTCTTCCTATGATCGCAAACTGGATCAGCGGCGGCGCCCTTAAGGGTATCGCATTCGGCGGTTCTTCACTGCTCATCGTAGTTGGTGTTGCACTTGAGACTGCACGTGAGATCGAGGGCCAGATGACCATGCGTCATTACAAGGGCTTCCTTGAGTAAAACAAACGAAGCGATGCTGCCAAAGAGCTTAGGCTCTTTGGCAAGCATCTAACCACCCGAGTACAGAGTGGAGGAATAAAATATATGAAAATCATATTTTTAGGAGCACCCGGTGCAGGTAAGGGTACACAGGCAGAGATAGCCGCTGAGACCTTTAACATTCCTGCAATATCCACAGGTGCGATAATCCGTGAAGCAATCAAGACAGGTACCGAGATGGGCACCAAGGCGAAGGAATTCACCAGCAAGGGCGCTCTCGTTCCCGACGAGGTTGTTATCGGTATAATCAAGGAGAGACTGGCAAATGATGACTGTGCAAACGGCTTCATCCTTGACGGTTTCCCCAGAACGGTTCCTCAGGCCGAGGCGCTTGACGCCATGGGCGTTACTATCGACAAGGTAGTAAACATTGAGGTACCTGATGAAAAGATAGTTACACGTATGAGCGGCAGACGCGCATGTCCAGCATGCGGCGCTACCTTCCATACAGAGTATAAACCGTCTAAGTCCGGCGAGACCTGCGATAAGTGCGGCGCTGCTCTTACAATCAGAGAGGACGATAAGCCCGAGGTTGTACTTGACAGACTTGCAACATATCATGAGGTTACAGAGCCCTTAAAGGACTACTATGAAAAGACGGGTAAGCTTGTAACAGTCATCGGTCAGGAAGAAGTTGCAGATACTACTGCACTTACTCTTGAAGCACTGAGATAACTTCATTTATGATCCAGTTAAAAAATCCCGAGCAGATAGCTCTTATGAAAGAAGCAGGACGCATCACAGGCGAAGCATTAGCCCTCGCAGGTGAGGCGGTCAGAGAAGGTATCACCACAAAGCACCTTGACGATTTGATCCGTCGTCATATCGAAAAGTGCGGTGCAAAGCCCTCATTTCTGGGCTACGGTGGCTTCCCCGGAAGCGCATGCATCAGTATAAACGAACAGGTGATTCACGGAATACCCTCTCATGATGTTTATCTGCAAGAGGGCGATATCGTAAAGATCGATGTCGGAGCCTATTACCGCGGCTTTCACGGCGACAGTGCAAACACCTTCGCCGTAGGTAATATAACCCCTGAAGCCAAAAAGCTGATAGATACAACAAAAGAATCATTCTTTCGCGGTATCGAACAGTTCAAGGCAGGGAACAGGATAGGCGATATCGGTCACGCGATAGAGTCACACGTAACTGCAAACGGTTACAATGTTGTTAAGCGATATGTAGGACATGGTGTGGGCCATGAGTTGCACGAGTCCCCCGAGGTCCCCAACTACGGAAAGCCCGGCAGAGGTCCGAGACTTTCGGTAGGAATGGTAATAGCGATCGAGCCTATGGTAAACATGGGAACGAGCGATGTTATCGAGCTTAGCGACGGCTGGACGGTTTTAAGTGCAGACAGATCACTGTCGTGTCACTATGAGCATACGGTAGCTCTTACCGAAAACGGTGTCGAGCTCCTCACATACGTGGAGTAAGCACTATGATAGGTAGATTTGCCGAGAGCACATCGGGCAGAGACAAAGGCAGGGTGTTTCTTATAATCGATACACCTGAAGAAAACTTTGTTATGCTGTCTGACGGCAAGCTCAGAAAGTTAGAAAAACCGAAGAGAAAAAAGCTTAAGCATATAAAGCTTCTTGCTTACACCCCGATAGAAATACCGGAGACAAACAAAAAGCTCACAGAGCTTATCAAAAATATTTCTCAATCATAACTAGGAGGAAAGATCCGTGGCTAAGGATGACGTAATTGAGTTCGAAGGAACTGTTGTAGAAGCACTGCCCAATGCAAACTTCAAGGTACAGCTTCCCAACGGACACTTTGTAACAGCACACATTTCAGGCAAACTGAGAATGAATTATATATGGATACTCCCCGGCGATAAGGTTACTGTTGAGGTTTCTATGTATGACCTCACCAAGGGCCGTATCACCTGGCGTGCCAAATAAGAAAGGATAGGTATTAAAATGAAGGTTAAACCGTCCGTTAAGAAGATCTGCGAAAAGTGCAAGATCATTAAGAGAAAAGGTAACGTAATGGTTATATGCGAGAACCCCAAGCATAAGCAGAGACAGGGTTAATCGCAGCATTTGACGAATGCAACAAACTAATTTAAGGAGAAAATCAAATGGCTCGTATAGCAGGCGTAGATATTCCTAATTCTAAACGTATTGAAATCGCACTGACCTATATATACGGTATCGGCAGAACATCTGCTGTAAAGATCCTTGAGACCACCGGTATCGACCCCGACACCCGTGCAAAGGACCTTACCGAGGATCAGGTAGCTAAGCTCCGTGACGAGATCGAAAACAACTACATGGTTGAGGGTGACCTCCGTCGTGAAGTTGGTATGAACATCAAGAGACTTATCGAGGTAAACTGCTACCGCGGTATGCGTCACAGAAAAGGCCTTCCCGTAAGAGGTCAGCGTACCAAGACTAACGCGAGAACCAGAAAGGGTCCCGCTAAGACTATCGCTAATAAGAAGAAGTAAGGAGTGACAACCTAATGGCTAACGTAAAGAAAGTTACCAGAAAGCGCCGTGAGCGCAAGAATATTGAAAAGGGCGCTGCACACATCAGAGCAACTTTCAATAACACAATCGTAACCATAACGGATGTGGCCGGAAACGCAGTATCATGGGCATCTGCCGGTGAGCTCGGTTTCAAGGGTTCCAGAAAGTCCACTCCGTTCGCTGCACAGATGGCAGCAGAAACAGCAGCTAAGGCAGCTGTTGATCACGGCATGAAGACCGTTGAGGTTTTTGTTAAGGGCCCCGGTTCCGGTCGTGAATCCGCAATCCGCGCACTTCAGACTGCTGGTCTTGACATCACAATGATCAAGGATGTTACACCCATCCCCCACAACGGATGCAGACCGCCTAAGCGCCGCAGAGTTTAATTTTTAAGGAGGATCAGAAATATGGCAAGATATACAGGACCTGCTTGCAGACTTTGTCGTAGAGAGGGCACTAAGCTCTTCCTCAAGGGCGAAAGATGTCTTTCCGGTAAATGTTCCTTCGACCGCAGACCTACTGCTCCCGGTCAGCACGGCGCAGCAAGAAAGAAGGTTGAAGAGTACGGAATGCAGCTTCGTGAGAAGCAGAAGACCAAGAGATACTACGGTGTTCTTGAAAAGCAGTTCAAGAGCTACTATGTAAAGGCAGATAAGATGGATGGCATCACAGGTGAAAACCTCCTCAGCCTTCTTGAGAGACGTCTTGACAACGTAGTTTACAGAATGGGTATGGCAGAGAGCAGAACTGATGCTCGTCAGCTCGTACTTCACGGACATTTCACACTTAACGGTAAGAAGGTTACCATCCCCTCTATCCAGATCAAGGTAGGCGATGTTATTACTGTTAAGGAAACCAGCCGTGCATCCGAGAAGATCAAGGGACTTATGGAAGGTCTCGACGGAAGAATTTTCCCCAAGTGGCTCGACGTTGACAAGAAGAACGTTCAGGCTAAGGTAATTGCACTTCCCAAGAGAGAGGACATCGAATTCCCGTTCGAGGAGCAGCTGATCGTGGAGTTGTACTCCAAGTAATCGTGCCTCCGGTAATAGCGCATAGCTATTATAAACAACTAATTGAATATAGTAAATGGAGGAAAAGTGCATGATAGAAATAGAAAAGCCCAATATTGAGACAATGGATTTAAGTGACGATGGCAGATTTGGCACCTTCACAGTGGAGCCCCTTGAAAGAGGTTTCGGCACCACTCTCGGTAACTCTCTCCGCCGTGTGCTTCTGAGCTCTCTTCCCGGCGTAGCAGTTGTATCTATCAAGATCGACGGCGTACTCCACGAGATCTCCACCGTTCCCGGTGTTAAGGAAGACGTTACTGAGATCGTTCTCAACGTTAAGGGTATCATTGCAAAGCTGTTCAGTGAAGGACAGAAGACTGTCGTTCTGGATGTTGTAGGTCCCGCAGTTGCAACTGCAGGCGACATCAAGGCAGACGGCGAAATCGAAATTCTCAATCCCGATCACGTTATTGCGACCGTTGGTGAGAACACCCGTTTCTATATGGAGTTAACACTTGATCACGGTAGAGGATACGTTTCTCAGGAAAAGAACAAGCAGAACAATCCCGCTACGATCGGTGTTATATATACCGATTCGATCTACACCCCCGTGTACAACGTAAGCTACAAGGTAGAGAACACACGTGTGGGCAATGTTACCGATTTCGATAAGCTCACTCTCAACGTAGAGACTAACGGAACCATTTCCGCTAAGGAAGCTGTATCGCTCGGTGCCAAGATACTCAACGAACATCTCAACCTCTTCGTTGATCTCTCTGATGAGGCGAAGAAGGCAGAGATCATGGTTGAAAGACCTGAGACTCAGAAAGAGAAAGTTCTTGAGATGGTCATTGAGGAGCTTGACATGTCTGTACGTAGCTTCAACTGCTTGAAGCGCGCAGGCATCAACACAGTTGAGGATCTGACCAACCGTACCGAAGAGGATATGATCAAGGTTAGAAACCTCGGTAAGAAATCACTCGAAGAAGTTATCCAGAAGCTTCATTCGCTCGGCTTGGACCTCAAGAAGGACGAATAAGCCAAACTACATTGATAGACGAACCAATCTTTAAAGGAGGTAAGTTTAAATGCCTAGCAACAGAAAACTCGGTAGAACAAGCGCTCAGCGTAAGTCCATGCTCCGCGGTATGGTAACATATCTGCTTGAGAACGGTCAGATCGAGACCACTCTCACCAGAGCTAAGGAAGTACGTAGCCTTACCGAAAAGATGATAACACTTGGCAAGACCAACACACTGGCTTCCCGCCGTGCTGCTCTTGCATATATAACTAAGGAAGACGTAGTAAAGAAGCTCTTTGACCAGATCGCTCCCAAGTACAGCGACCGTAACGGTGGATACACCTGTATCTACAAGCTCGGTCCCCGTCGTGGCGATGCTGCAGAGATGGCTGTAATTAAGCTCGTTGACTAATAGCTAACAAAAAAATGCACTCCGTAAGGGGTGCATTTTTATATTAAATCTAAAATATATGTGTAATAAAATTTTCCACTCGGATATATGAATATATAGAAAAACAATACGGTGAAAAATTAATTTTGTGTACATAATTATATTGTCATTTTAATGGTTTTTTGCTTGAAATTTACCATATTGTGTGCTATAATGCCCATAGTTATTTTATTAGGAGGAATTTCGTCATGAAGAAATTCATTGCTATTATTGCAACATTACTTATTCTCGTGTCTTCTATGGCTACCACCGTTATGGCAGGTCCTGACGGCATCGAGGAAAATCCCCCCATCGACGTACCCGGTATGACTCCTACCATTGACGGTACTATCAATGAGAACGAGGGTTGGTCTGTTTCTGCTCTTATGAACTATAAGACCCTTGGCTTCTACTGGCACGTTAACCCCCTTACCATGGACGGTAACGTAAGATTTGCATGGGATAACGACAACCTTTACTACTGTGCAAACATCAGAGACGGTCTTGAGGCAACTCATGAGATCACCGGTGAGACTATTCCTGCAGGTCACAACACCTTCCTCTATTCCGAAGGTGAGGACTGGATCGACGTTGATGCAGATGATCCTACCAACCACTACGGTTACGACGGCGATATCTTCGGTATCATCATCGACCCCATGTCCGTAATGCTTGACGCAGGCTTTACCGGCAACGAGGACTACACTCCCTGGTACCTTGTAGGTCTCTTTGAGGGTGACGTAGCTAAGATGTACAGACAGAAGATCAACGCAGGCGACATTACCGATCAGGTTAAGGTTGCAGGTCACAAGACCGCTGAGGGCTGGCAGCTCGAGGCAGCTATTCCGTGGGATATTATCATCAAGGACGTTGAGGATATCTCCTTCGGTGAGTGTGTAATCGACAAGGCTGAGCTTCTTAAGGACGGCGGTTACGTTAGACTTGGCGCTATGTACCACGACCGTTTTGACGATCCCGAAGCAGGCGAAAGATCCACTTGGGGCCGTTTTGTAACATGTCCTACCACTCTTGCTACAGGTATGTCCGGTAACGGTTCTTCCGGTACTAACGTTCTTTCCTGCGGTATCAACCTCAAGCTCAAGGCTCCTCAGGGCGGCAACGATACTACTACTGCTGCTCCTGAAACAACAACAGGTGGTGAAAACACCTCTGCCGAGACCGAGACCGCTTTCGTTGAAGTTACCGATGATAAGGGTAACGTTGTAACAGACGCTTCCGGCAACAAGGTTACTCAGAAGGTTACTGTTAAGGCAACAGGTAAGACCACTACCAAGAAGGCTACCAACGGTTCCGCTACAGGCGGTAACGCTGCTCAGACCTTTGATATCGGTATCGCAGTTGCTCTT
>JBGUUX010000003.1:0-13625 GCA_045133915.1 Eubacteriales bacterium
GTGGCGGGATAGCTCAGCTGGCTAGAGCAACCGGTTCATACCCGGTAGGTCATGGGTTCAAATCCAATTCCCGCTACCAACGGCCCGTTGGTCAAGCGGTCAAGACACCGCCCTTTCACGGCGGTAACGGGGGTTCGATTCCCCCACGGGTCACCAAAAAGAAAAGTCACACAGTAGTGTGACTTTTTCTTTTTTTTGCTTAACAAACATTTCGGGCAACGTTGTTAGCACAAAACTAAATGCGATTATGGCAGCGGGTCCGACCCGCGGGAATCGAACCCTGATAGGGTATTATTTCTTTATATGATAAATTATTATCATCTTGAAAAAACCGTACAGAAATGATATAATACATTATAAAACTTTTTCAGCGAGGTGAAAGCATTGGCATTAACCTTCAGGGGCGGTGTTTATGTCCCGAAAGAGAAAAATACATCATCTAAAGAAACGCGTATTTTCTCTTCACCCAAAAGTGTTTCGATACCTTATGATAACTCTGTACCCAAGGTCAAAATCGGTGACAGAGTGGATATGGGGCAGATCATCGCTTTGGCAGATGACTCATACTCTGTACACGCAAGTGTTTCGGGTACCGTTACCGCAATAGACGAAAATAATATTATTATAGAAAACGACGGCGAGGACCGTGTGTCCACTGATATCAGACCCTACGAAGGGTCCTTTGAGGAACTTAACTTTGACCTGGTACTGGATACCGTACGCCGCGGGGGTATCCCTGCATATAAAAGCATAGAGGCGGCAAGGGATAAGGTGGATACTCTTATCATTGACTGTGTTGAGGACGAGCCCTACCTTTGTGCAACTCACCGTATACTTATTGAAGAAACGGATGCACTCATTGGAGGTATGAAGATACTTCTCAAAGCATTGGGTCTGCGTACCGCCGATATTGCCATCGGGGATGACAAGCCGGATGCGATAAAGCTTCTGCGTCAGGCAATCGGCTCGGAAGAATATGCCGAGCTTAAGGTGCTAAAGACCAAGTATCCCCAGAAGGACGAAAAGCTGCTTGTATATACCGTGGCAGAACAGCAGATACCCGTGGGTAAGTCTGCCATAGACATGGGTTGTGTCATTTTTGATGCCCGTACCTGTGTTGATATCTATAACGCCTTTGTATACGGTATGCCCCTTGTTAAGAGAACGGTTACCGTAGACGGAGACTGCATTGCAGACCCCTGCTGTGTCAGATGCCCTATAGGAAGTTCCTACGGTGAGCTTATAGATTTTTGCGGCGGCAAAAGGGAAGAAATAAATAAGATCATAGACGGCGGACTTATGAGAGGTCGTGAGGCAAGTGCAGATAACGCACTTACCGATAATACCGTGGCGTTGCTTGCCTTGTCCCATAAGTTCTTTGCGTCCTTAGATCAGACTTCTGAGTGTATACGCTGCGGTAGATGTGTAGAAGGATGCCCTATGGGACTTATGCCCAACTATCTTGCAATATATGCAAGTGAGGGCAGATACGACCTGTGTGACAAATATAACGTTATGAGCTGTATCGAATGCGGTGTCTGCAGTTATCTTTGTCCCGGCAATATGCCGATTGCGGCGCTTAACCGTGAAGCAAAGTCTAAGATCAATGCGAACGGAGGAGATGAATAATGAAGGACAGATCTCTTTCGGGAGTATACGCTCCCTATATCAAGCAGGGTGACACCAAAAGGACGGTAATGATCGACGTTGTCATAGCCCTTATCCCCGCGCTTGTGTGGGCGGTATATATGTTTGGCTGGCGTGCGCTTACCGTCACCGCCCTTTCGGTCATATCATCGGTATTGTTTGAATACCTCTTTCAGAAGATATTAAAGCGCCCCGTGACCGTTCTTGATTTTTCTGCGGTGGTAACGGGTATGCTTATAGCCTTTACTCTGCCTGTCAGCGTTGCGCTTTGGGTACCTGTGATCGGTGCTTTTGTAGCCGTAGTTATTGCAAAACAGACCCTGTCCGTTATAGGCAAAAATACAGTCAACCCCGTGCTTTGCGCAAGGGTAGTGCTGGGTCTTGTTTTCCCCGATATGCTCAGCGTATACGTACAGCCTCTTACAAACAAGCTTTCTGCGTTTTCGCTTAATACGGCAGACGCCGTTTCGGGCGCAACACCTCTTGCGGCTCTTAAAGAGGGAGCGGCTCCAAACGTTGGACTGCTTGATCTCTTTGTGGGCAATGTGGCGGGATGTATCGGTGAAGTTTCCGCTATGCTTCTTATCATCGGCGGACTCTATCTCCTTTGCAGACGTGTTATTACATGGCATATCCCCGCAGCCTATCTTGCTACCGTGGCGCTATTGACCTTCCTTTTCCCTCAGGCACAGTCTGTACAGGCATATGAGTTTATGCTTACAGAACTGCTTTCAGGCGGTCTTATACTTGGCGCAGTCTTTATTGCCACCGACTATACAGGAGCTCCCGTTACCCCAAACGGAAGACTTATATACGGTATCGGATGCGGTGTTATCACGGTTCTTGTAAGATATTTCGCGCCTCTTACCGAGGGAGTTGCCATAGCAATACTTATAATGAATATTCTTTCCCGTCCCATAGATATGCTCACCCGACCCAAGCCCTTTGGCTATACCAAATAAAATACATAAAACAAAAAAAGCATACCATAATAACTCCAAAGGAGTTGATGGTATGTTTTTTTCTGATAAGAGAAAGATAGGAATAATAGGTTGCGGAAGCGTGGGAATGAGCTACGCCTTTGCGCTTCTGACAAGCGGACTGTGTAACGAGCTTGTACTGATAGACAAAAACACCGCCCGTATAAGAGGAGAGGCAAAGGACTTAAACCACGGACTTGCCTACACACCCGAAAAGATGACGGTATATGCAGGAGATTACAGCGACCTCTTTGATGCCGACCTAGCGGTGATATGCGCAGGCGCGCCTCATAACAGAGGAGAGACAAGACTTGATATGGCTGACAGAAATACCGAAATGCTTTGCGACATAGTACCGCGTATAGTGGATTCGGGCTTTAACGGAATATATATCGTGGTTACAAACCCCGTTGACGTTATGACACGTGTTACCCTTGAGCTATCGGGAGCCGCACCCGAAAAGGTCATAGGCTCGGGTACCACCCTTGACAGCGCAAGACTCAGGTTTCTCTGCGGTAAGTATTTTGGTATTGACGCCCGAAACGTCCACGCCTACGTGGTGGGAGAGCATGGCGACAGCGAGTTTGTCCTTTGGTCCTCGGCAATGATAGCCACAAAGAGGGTAAACGAAATAATAACCGAGTCAAAAGGGAAGTACTTCTTTGAGGATATGCGCTCTATCGAAGAGGAGGTTCGCCGCTCCGCATATTCTATCATAGAAGCAAAGGGGTCAACCTGCTACGGCATTGCTACGGCGCTTATAAGGATAACCAGAGCCATTTACGGCGACGAAAACAGCGTTCTGACCCTGTCCTCATACCTGCAAGGCGAATACGGTCAGGAGGATGTATACATCGGTACACCATGTATAGTCAATCGTGACGGCATTGTAGGCCACGTAAGACTCAATATGACAGACGAGGAGATGGACAAGTTTGATGCTTCCTGCGATCTTCTTCGCAGAACGTATGAGGGGCTAAGGTTACAAGGAATAAAATAAATAATTGTTTACGTTAGTACTTTTCCGCAAAGCGGAAAAATTTCACTGTGGTAAGACCGCAACTTCACTTTTTGCAAAAGCAAAAAACTTCACTTCCGAAGGAAACTTCACCAACGCTCGATACAGTAAGACTTTGATTGGTGAAGTTTGCCTTACGACAAGTGAAGTTGTGACAGGTCACAGTGAAGTTTTTGTTCAAAGAACAAAAGTGAAGTTTTCACCTTCGGTGAAAGTATATTGCTACGATAAACAACAATTTACCGTGTTAAAAGAAAATAATATTAAAACAGCAGATTTCAAGTGGTATTTTACACTTAAATCTGCTGTCTTTTACCGTATTATATTTACATGTTATCAAATATATTCGGAAACCGCTTTTTGAGCCTTGCCGTGAATCTTCTTTCGGCGTGCTTGTTAACGAAATGAAGAATTATCTGTAATATAATTGCGAAGGTCAGATAGGATCCGATAGTTATAACGTAATACTTCCAACCGAATGAATTTAACACACCTAATAACGTAAATATAGCAGGTACTATAAGTATTTCTGCAAGGGTATCGATTATATAGATAGGTGTCAGTATTATATAAAGTATGATTTTCAGAGCTTTCATAATGATCCTTACGGTTGTTTTTTAAAATAATCCGAATTAATATAACACTCAAATTCGATATCAGGTAACTTTTTAGGCGGGGATACGGTATCGTCCCATACGTTCTTGAACCCCTTTACAAAGATATTTTTATTTTCGGATAGGCTTATGCGGTTTACACAGAAATCGGTATGACCTTCGGTAAATTCCTTATGTGTAAAGCTTTCCTTTGTTTCAAGAGTTTCGGTGTCGATTATCTCCCATTTTCTTTGGGTAACCTGACAAACTATGTGTCTGTTATCAAGAGCAGTAAATCTCCATGCTGTACAAGGTCGTTTTTCCTTTATGACTTCACCGTTTTTAATATCGATCAACTGCATTGCATAATCGTGCAACTGAATGGTTAGAGTATCGTCGTTAACGAATATACTTGTCACTCCGCGCTTGCTTTTGGTGCGCCATAAACGCTTGCCGGTTTTAGTATCTAAAGCAAATAACCCATTGTCCCACGTTTGTGCGAACACCATACTACCGTCAGGCGATACGGCAATGCCGAACTGATACATATTGTATCCGTCTATGTATTTAGAATTCCAGATGTATTTTTCGCCCGACCTGTACTCTATGATTATTTCGTTATGAGAAGTATCGTCTTTTGGGTCTATACTGCCGGGTATCATCTCAAGAGATGCGATTTCTCCATTGGAATAATAGTTTATCCGGCCGTCATCGGAGGCGTATACCGAATAGTTTTTGTGATGGGTTAACAGTTTCATTATACAAATATATTTACCATTCTATTTTAATAGGTGTCAGATCATAAAAATCTGTATGCTGATTTTTTCGAGGAGTGATACGAACGGAAGATTTTCCTATAGTGATGTTACCCATTTGAGCAATAAATTCATCCCGTCCGTAATTGCGTAAGTTCTTTTCTGTCCTTAAATCGCCGTTCTTATTGGTTACACGTATCAACGGTATAAAGTTAAGCTCATTATCTATACGGGTAAATATCTCTATATTATAATTTGGGTTTTCTTTTTGCTTATAGGGTATTAACAGATCTTCTCTGAGACGGATAACTTCTTCAAACGTATCTGTGAAAAACTGTTGCTGTTCATCTGTACATTTTATAAGTGCGGCTTCTTTTATATTTTCAATTATAAAATCGGTCTTTCTGTTAATCGTCCAATCATTGAAAATATCGGGGTCACAGCCTACATCTACATATTGAAACCAAGAAAACTCCCTGATATTGTATCGGTTTACCGTCTGTACCTCTCCGTGGGGAACACAAGGAGTAAAATTAATATACAAATGGTCAAATGAATCAAAACAAAATCCGCGATGGCGCAGGAGAAAAAGCAGACGTTGAATTATAGCCAAACACTCTATATGGTCGTATTTATATAATTTGCCTATATAGCTCGGTATGGAATTATAGTCGATATTGGGAACGTCCGACTCAAAAAGTCTGATATCTTTGATTAAGCTTGTGCCCATCTTTGTTTTACCGCCGTTTCTTATAATGCAAATCAAATAATTATAACATTGTTTGAAGTTATAAAATGAAAATTTTCAAGATCCTTTTTTGCTTCGTCGCTTATTCTTACGGAAGTGCGGCGGATTTTGCCGTTGAAATCTAATTTTAAGGGTTTTGTGACCGATCTGATTCTTTCAACTAATATCTCATAGGTTTCAAAATCATCTAAATACTTATTTTCTACCACACCTGCGGGATGCTTTGCGGAATCGTTATAAAATTGTATTTTTGTGGGGAAATGCAAACATAGTCCGCATACATTTTCGGGGAATTGGTGAACTGCAAAAGCCGTTGAAAGCTGATCCTTCCAAGGTAAGAAGCAGAATGTATCAATTATAGGACAAGGCTCTGTAAAATCGGGAACACTTAACCGGTTAGATGGCTGATAAACACAATTTTCAAGATGAGCGGTTATACCCATAGAGAAATCCGCAATATTAAAATCCTTTTTCCAGATCAATTTTTCACCGTTTTTCAGCTTGTTATATAATTCACCGTAGGTGGAAAAAAGGAGATCGGGGTCGCTTTCTGTATAGTTTTTTCTTACCCCTGTGCTAACGATGACGTGGTGAAGGCCTTTAAGTATTGTCTTGAGCTCGTCGGGCGTAACGGCAAAATGGAGCTTTTTATTGTTCAATACGTAATATTGCATCCTGTCCACCTTCTTTCTGTATTTTATTATAACAAAAAGCAGGGAAGATTTCAAGGTGGTTTCGCTTAACCGTATACAAATCACGGCGTAGCCGTGTATATCATCAAGACGAAGTCTTGCATATCATCATTGCGAAAGCAAAATATACACGCTTTGCGTGATGATATACAGCCTGACGGCTGATGAGATACAAAGGCGGCGAGCCGCCTTTGATGATATACCATTGCTTTCGCAATGGATAAAAAAATAAGACAGTCAAATGACTGTCTTATTTTTTGGCAGGGGCACAAAGATTCGAACTCTGGACACGCGGTTTTGGAGACCGCTGCTCTACCAGCTGAGCTATACCCCTGTATTTCGTACTCGCATATTATATCATAGTGGTTTCTGTTTTGCAAGAGGTAATTTAATTTTAATTATTAACTTTTCGTGAACAAAACTGTTGGCGCAGCTGTTGTTTGTGATGATTGGTTTTATTGACTTTTTTCTGTAAATATGGTATATTTTTAATATATCAAATTAAAAGGAATACATATGAACTTTAACTCACTTGAGTATCTTCTGTTTTTACCTATAACGCTGATACTGTATTTTATATTACCTAAAAAGATAAAGAATCCTGTCTTACTTATAGCCAGCTTCTTTTTCTATATGAACTGGGAGCCGATATACGGACTTCTTATGCTCTTTTCCATTGTTGCGACCTACCTCTGCGGGATTTTGGTATCAAAAGAGGCTCTGGGCAAGAAGAAGCTGTGGCTGGTGCTTTGTCTTGTTATCAACTTAGGTATACTTTTTGTATTTAAGTATTTCAACTTCTTCACCGACACCGTAGGCAGCCTTATAGGCAGGGAGCTTGTTTCCATAAACGTACTGCTTCCCGTAGGTATATCCTTCTATACCTTTCAGGCTCTCGGCTATACCATCGACGTGTACCGTGGTGACATTGAGGCGGAGAAGAACTTTGTAGACTACGCTCTCTTTGTGTCATTTTTTCCTCAGCTTGTGGCAGGTCCTATCGAGAGAACGGGGAACATCGTCCCTCAGTTAAAAGAGCATCACAAGTTCAGCTTTGCCAACCTCCGCGACGGTTTTCTGCTTATCCTTTGGGGTATGATGAAGAAGATACTTATCGCAGACAACCTTGCGGTTATGGTAAACACGGTTTATAACGACGTACATAACCATACCGGAATGCAGATGATCTTTGCTACCTTCTGCTTTGCCTTCCAGATATACTGCGACTTCTCGGCATATTCTGATATTGCAAGAGGCTCTGCCCGCATTATGGGTATCGAGCTTATGCGAAACTTCGACTGTCCCTACAGAGCTCAGTCTATCAAGGAGTTCTGGCGCCGTTGGCATATATCTCTTTCCACCTGGTTCAAGGACTACCTTTATTTCCCCTTGGGCGGAAGCCGTTGCAGCAAGTTTAGACAGTGCTTTAACCTGATGGTGGTGTTCCTTGTAAGCGGTCTGTGGCACGGTGCCGCTATGACCTACGTTATATGGGGTATTATGCACGGAGCATATCAGATAATAGGTCTTCTTATGACACCTCTTAAAAAGAAGCTCTATAAGCTTATTCCAGAAAAGAATTTTATTCTTGTTATATTCCGTACCGTTGCTACCTTTATACTCGTAAACCTTGCATGGATCCTTTTCAGAGCCAACAGCCTGTCGGATGCCGCCTATATCTTTAAGAGTATATTTACTATTGATAACGTATTTCCCTTGGCATTCGGAACTCTGGGGCTTTCCCGCAAGATGCTCGTTGTTATGGCTGTCTCTGTTGTAATACTCTACGCAGTTGACCTTATCAACTCAAAAAAGTCTGTGGCAGAGTGGGTAAACAAAAGGGTATTTATAAGATATCTTATCTACGTTATTATTCTCCTTGCCATATTTATCTTTGGATATTACGGCGCAGGCTTTGATCCTCAGGATTTCGTATACTTCCAGTTCTGAGGTGCGGATATGAAAAAGATCAAAGAGATGATCGCCTTTGTGCTGTCTCTTGCCATCGTAACCGGTGTGTGTTATTATCTGCCCTATAAGCTTATGCCGCCTAAATACGATTACGGCGCACTTTGGAATATGTACGGCGAAGAGCCAAAGGACAGTATAGACGTACTGTTTATAGGCTCCTCTCTTACCTACTGTGATATAATCCCCGCAGCCATATACGAAAAAACAGAAGTGACCTCCTACGTGCTTGCAGGCAGTACCTTAAACTCTGCTTTAGGGTATTATTATCTTAGGCAAGGTCTTAAGACCCAGTCTCCCGACCTTGTGATGATAGAGGCAACAAGCGCATTCTTTAAAAAGCAGGAGTCCTTTTCAAAGGCCAATATCGGCTATATGCCCTACGGTATCAACCGTCTGGGCGCAACTCTCGTTACAGCCGAGTCAAGTGAGCGCTTTGGACTTTTATTCCCCTTATACAACTATCACGAGCTTTGGCAGGAGAACTCTTTTGACAGTATTATCTCTCCCCGACCCGACCGTAAGCCCGATATCAACGCAGGGTACACCTATATCACCGATATAGTCCCTCAACCCGAGCGAGTGCCGAGAGGCGTTGCGGAAAAAGAGGATATCGAGTTTAACCTGGGCTATCTCAAAAAGACGGTGGAGCTCTGTCGCAAAGAGGGAATAGCGGTAGAGCTGTTCCTATCCCCCTGCTGTTACTATATAGCGGATAAGTATAAGGATATGCTCTCAGAGGCTCTGCCCGACGTCAGCTTTATCGACTACAGCGACTATAGCGAGGATATGGGCTTAGATATGGCAACAGACTATTGCGGAAAGATACATCTCAATTTCTACGGAGCGGATAAGTTTTCAGACTATCTTGCCGACCGTATTACTGATAATTTTGAGATAACCCACCGCGAACACCCAAGTGAACTGTGGCAGCAAAGAGTTGAAAATTATAAAAAATGTGGCGGATGAGTGATCATCCGCTGAATTTTTTATAAAATACTTGAATTTTTTTCTAATTAAGTGTATACTATTAGGTGTAAGGGAGTAGTCGGCGCCTACGGTGCGATGAAGTCAACAATCATGAACAGGGCGTTTGATCCTGTTTTGGCTCATCTTAATTGACGAGACTTATCTGTATTTCGACAGGTGGGTCATCGTCTTTTTTTAATATATTCCCACCTGCTTATAACAAAGGAGGCTTTATTTTGAATTTTTACGACAAACAAAGGGAAGAGGTCTTGACCTCTCTTTCCACCGACAAACAAAAGGGTCTTGACCCTCAGAGCATTGCCGCCCTGCAGGAAAAGTACGGCAAAAACAAGCTTAAGGAAAAGAAGAAAAAGAGCACCCTTCAGCGTTTTCTTGACCAGTTCAAGGACGTGATGATACTCATCCTTATAGCTGCAGCCATAGTTTCCTTTACCATCATCTGTGTAGAGGGCAACTGGGGCGAGCTTTTTGAGCCTGCGCTTATACTGATTATCGTTATACTTAACGCCGTTATGGGTGTATATCAGGAGGGCAAGGCAGAAAAAGCACTTGACGCCTTAAAGAGTATGTCGGCGCCTCACGCCAGAGTTATAAGAGGGGGCGAGGAATCACTTATAGATGCATCCGAGCTTGTTCCCGGTGATATCATCAAGCTTGAAGCAGGTGATTTTATTCCCGCTGACGCAAGACTGCTTCATTCTGTCAGCCTTAAGAGCGAAGAATCTGCCCTTACAGGTGAGTCTGTTCCTTCCGAAAAGGATGCAGAGGCAGAGGTCAAGGCGGGAGCAGGTGTTGGCGACAGAACCAATATGGTCTTCTCAGGCTGTTCTGTGACCTACGGTACTGCAACTGCAGTTGTAACTGCTACCGGTATGGATACCGAGATGGGTATGATAGCAAACCTGCTTGACTCTGAGACCGAGACACAGACCCCCTTACAGCAGAAGCTTGCTCAGCTTGGTAAGTATCTTGGCATCATGGCTCTTGCCGCTTGCGCCGTTATATTTGTGGTAGGTCTTATCAACGATATAGATCCCCTTCACATATTTATGACAGCAGTTTCCCTTGCGGTTTCCGCTATCCCCGAGGGTCTGCCTGCCATCGTTACCATAGTTCTTTCTATCGGCGTTCAGCGTATGGTCAAGCGTAACGCCCTTATCCGCCGTCTCCCTGCAGTTGAAACTCTGGGCAGCGCTTCTATCGTCTGCTCTGATAAGACGGGTACCCTTACCCAGAACCGTATGACACTTGTCAAGGCTTATCTTGACAACGGTGTGTACGAGGATATAAGCGAAAACAACAGCGAGGCTGTGCGTGAGCTTCTTATGTACGGTACTCTTTGCTCCGACGGTTCGGTTATATTTACCGACGGCGGGGAACAGCATATAGGTGACCCCACCGAGACCTCTATAGTCCTTGCCGCTCATAAAAACGGTATGGCAAAGGACTATCTTAACGAAAAATATCCCAGAGTTGCGGGTATACCCTTTGACTCTGACCGTAAGCTTATGACCACCGTGAACGTTATTGACGGTAAGAATATCGTTATCGTTAAGGGCGCTTTTGATATGATGGCTCCTCGCTGTATCAAGGGTGATATGTCAAAGGCTAAGGAAATGACCGAGACTATGAGTAAGGATGCTCTTCGTGTCCTTGCGGTGGCTTACAAGGAGATAGATACAGTACCTACAGTCCCCACAAGCGAAGAGCTTGAAAACGGACTTACCTTTATAGGTCTTGTAGGTATGATAGATCCCCCCAGACCCGAGTGTAAGGTTGCCGTTGCCACCTGCCGCCGTGCGGGTATCAAGCCTGTTATGATAACGGGCGACCACGTGGTTACTGCATCTGCCATAGCAAAGGAATTAGGCATCCTTGAGGATGGCGATATGGCTATCACAGGCGCTGAGCTTGACGCTATGACCGACCGTGAGCTTGACGAAAAGGTTGAACACATCTCTGTATACGCCCGTGTTTCGCCTGAAAACAAGATACGTATAGTCAAGGCTTGGCAGCGTAAGGATCAGGTTGTATCTATGACCGGTGACGGCGTAAACGACGCTCCTGCCCTCAAGGCGGCTGATATCGGTTGCGCTATGGGTATCACAGGTACAGACGTAGCTAAGGGTGCTGCTGATATGACCCTGACCGACGATAACTTTGCTACCATAGTTGAGGCAGTCCGCGAGGGCAGAGGAATCTACGCCAATATCAAAAAGGTAGTAGGCTTCCTCCTCGGAACAAACATCGGCGAGGTCATCCTTGTGTTCGTAGCAATGCTTCTCTGGCACAAGACACCTCTTCTGTCTATGCAGCTTCTTTGGATAAACCTTGTAACCGACTCGCTTCCCGCAATCGCTCTCGGTATGGAAGCGGTAGAGTCCGACGTTATGGACCGAAGACCCAAGCCCAAGAACGAGGGCATATTTGCAGGTGGTTTAGGTGTACGCGTGGTGCTTCAGGGCGCTATGTTTGCCGCTCTCTCCCTTATTGCATTCCGTCTTGGCGGCGGACATATGGAGGAGACGGTAGCGGTAGGTCAGACCATGGCGTTTATGACTCTCTCTCTTTCTCAGGTGCTTCAGGCGTTCAATATGCGCTCTGACAAGTCTCTGTTTAAGATAGGACCCTTTACCAACACAAAGCTCAACTGGGCGGCACTTGCTTCTATAGTGCTTGTACTGCTGCTGCTCTTTACCCCCGTGGGTATAGCTTTCGGTCTTGTTACTCTTACCCTTAAGCAGTATCTTATCTGTATCGGTCTTATCCTTGTTCCCACAGTTATTATGGAAATATCAAAGCTTATTTTCAAAAAATAAGGAGACGTTAAATGGACTTTAATTCTTCTAAGATGAAAAAGATCGCCAAGTGGCTTATAGGTATCGTTGCCGTATGTATACTCATATATCTGGGTGTCAACAACATAAACGTTCTGGCAAGGGCGGTATCATATCTTTTTAAGCTCTTCGGACCCCTTATCTTAGGTCTTGTGTTTGCGCTTATCCTCAACGTGCCCATGAGCTTTTTTGAGCGTATACTGTGGCCCGGTGCAAAGAAAAAGTTTTTTAAAAAGCTTCGCAGACCTACGGCGTTTATAATATCCCTTCTTATCATCCTCGGTATCCTTACAGGTGTTGTCTGCCTTGTTATCCCCGAGCTTGCCGAGGCGGTAGTCATTATCGCAAAGGGCGCTATGGAGCTGGCAAAGGACCTTTCCAATATGGATAAGAGCTCTGAGATGTATAAGCTGTTTGACGATTTACTTCTTCAGATCGACTGGAACAGTATGATAAACTCTATTCAGCAGTGGCTTGCCCAAACCGGTTCGGGAATCATGGATTCTGCCGTTAGTACGGTAACTGCACTTTTCGGCGGTATAGTGGATTTCTTTATTGCCTTTATATTTGCCGTATATATTCTTTTCTCAAAGAATACCCTTAAGCTTCAGACGGCGCGTCTTATAAGAGCGTGGCTGCCCGAAAGCGTGGGAGAGTGGTCTATCCACGCAGCTTCTGTTGCAAGTAAGGTGTTCCGTAACTTTGTTTCGGGTCAGACCATCGAGGCGCTTATCCTTGGGGTACTGTGTATGCTTGGTATGTTTATATTCCGTATACCTTACGCTCCCATGGTAGGAGCATTGGTAGGCATCACCGCCCTTATCCCCGTTGTGGGCGCTTTTATAGGTGCGGGAGTGGGCGCGTTTATGATACTTACCGTTGATCCGTGGAAGGCACTTATCTTCCTTGTGTTCGTCATCGTACTTCAGCAGATCGAGGGTAATATAATATATCCCAAGGTTATGGGTACCCGTGTCAACCTGCCTGCAATGTGGATACTTGCCGCAGTGGTTGTGGGCGGCGGAGTAGCAGGTCCCGTGGGTATGCTCATTGGTGTTCCCCTTGCTTCCACCGCGTATATCCTTATCCGTGAAGCAACCAAGGAAAAAGAGAACAAAAACAAAGCCTCCCGTCTGCTTGACGAGGAAAGCGACGTTATTGAAATAGACGATTAAAAAGAGCAGGCGTTAAGAGTCGTACAGTTAAGGACAGTACAACACGACACAAAAACACCCTTAGTTTTAAAAAAAACTAAGGGTGTTTATAATATTCTCTTTCTTTGTTAGTCAAGTTGTGCTATAATACAACTAACCGATAAATAAGAATTTGACGGAGAGATAGTATGGCTATTATTAAAAACGAAATACCGATTTTGGAGTTTGATACAGAGCAGACAG
>JBGUUX010000004.1:0-13416 GCA_045133915.1 Eubacteriales bacterium
TAAGTATCTTAAGACAGAGGCACTTGAAAACGGACAGATCGTTATTTCCGATCTTGCTCCCGGCGCATACACCTTCTGTGTACAGTATGATGATGAATCATACAATTACCACTATATAACCGTGGAATAAGACATCCCATCGTGTGATTGCAAACGGTATAAACCGAACTATCCGCGATTAATGGGTGCAGGAACGTGTCCCTGCCTTCCACTACATCACTATCGCATAAGCGATAACATAACGAAAAAGCACCGCTTCGGCGGTGCTTTTTCTATAGCTGTAAACAAAAGAAAACAGCATTACAATGAGTTTCCCACTCTCATTGTAATGCTGTTTTCACCAAATAGGCTGTGCCTATGTACTCACATGTTAAAACCACAATATATTGTGGTTGTCCGAACGACAATATATATTATATAGTGGCTTTAACTTGTTGTCAATATTAAAAAATGAAAAATATCTCATTTTCAAAAAATTAATATTTTGTTCATATTTCCTCTTGCTATATATTTGTTTTTGGTGTATAATCTATCAATAGGGTCTTTGCCAGATCAAGGGCAGGCGGGAATATCAATATCCCCCAAAGCCCCAGCAGCTTATACCCCGTATACATGGCAACAAGGGTAAGAAGCGGGTGCATTCCGATAGAGCTTCCGACTATCTTAGGCTCTATTACCTCCCGCACCACGGTGATGATACCAAACATAACCAGTATACCTATACCCATACCTACCCTGCCCGTTACTATAGCGCCTATCCCCCAGGGGATAAGCACCGTTCCCGTACCGATAACGGGAAGCATATCAAGCAGGGCTATGATAAGTGCCAGTGTAGTGGCATAATTTACCCTGAGTATAAGAAAACCCACAAATAGCTGTGCAAAGGTTATGAGCAGAATGACCGAATACGCTTTGATATATGCTATTGCCGAACTTTTCAGACGGTCTGCTCCCTTTTTAAGCCATTGTTTCGTTCTATGAGGTATCAAAGCAGAGGCAGTAGACGTTATACCCTCAAGATCCATGGCAAAATAGAATGAGGCTATAACAAAGACTGCAAAAAACAGTCCTATATCCGGTAGTCCCGTAACAAAGGCGGTCAGTAACTGTGCCAGAGAAGCGGACAGAGAGCTGATAAAATTCTTCAAGACCTCGGTCAGACTTCCGTTTATCACGTCACGGTCAAGATGCTCGTAGATAAAGGGAAATTTTTCTGCCAATCTGTCAAGGAGCTTTGCTGTATCCGACAGTATCTTACCCGAGCTTTGGCTTAGCCTTTCAAAGAGCCGTTGAGCCTCGGACACAAGCTGGTTTGCAAGTAAAAACACTACAAAGCCTATAAAAAATATTACCACCGAGACAAGTATAAGCCCCACAAGCTTACGGGGTATGCCAAGGCGGCGGTGAAGTTTTTCGGTAGGTGAGCGGAGCATATACCCAACCGCAAAAGCAAACGCAAAGGGCAGGAAGAGGCTTATAAGCTTTCCCATAAAAAGAAAGACGACCAGAGCCGCAAGTAAAATATAGGCAGACAGAACAAGCAGTCTTGCCCATCTTTGTTCCGGCAGCATACTCACAGCCTCACCCCCTTCTTAAAGTATATTATATATTTAAAAACATATAATAATTCATCAAAAACGTATATACAAGAAAGGAATATACAAAAATGAAAAAGTTAGTTTCTATTTTACTTCTTTGCGTAATGGTATTTAGCTTTGCCGCTTGTACCAAGACCGACGTAACAAACGCTTCCGACGTAGTTGAGATAGTTATGGAGGACGGCGGCGTTATCAAGCTTGAGCTCTACGCTGACGTTGCTCCCATAACCGTTGCAAACTTCAAGAAGCTGGTTTCCGAAAAGTTCTACGACGGCCTTATCTTCCACCGTGTTATTGCCAACTTTATGATCCAGGGCGGTGACCCCACAGGCACAGGTATGGGCGGTTCTGAACAGTCCATCAAGGGTGAGTTCCTTACAAACGGTGTAAACAACACCCTCTCCCACACCCGCGGTGTTATCTCTATGGCAAGAAGCCAGGCTCCCGACTCTGCATCCAGCCAGTTCTTTATCTGCCATGCAGACTCTACCTATCTTGACGGTCAGTATGCGGCGTTTGGTAAGGTTATAGAAGGTATGGACGTAGTTGACAGGATCGCAAGTGTAGCGACCGACGCAAGCGACAGACCCTTAACAGAACAGAAAATAAAAACAATTAGATTTGTGGAGGAATAAACAAATGGTAAAGATCGAAATGATGGACGGCGGCGTTATCACACTTGAGCTTGATGCCACTGCCGCTCCCATAACAGTTGCAAACTTTGAAAAGCTGGTAAAGGAAGGCTTCTATGACGGCCTTATCTTCCACCGTGTTATCGCAGGCTTTATGATCCAGGGCGGTGACCCCACCGGTACAGGTATGGGCGGCTCTGAGGAGGAGATCAAGGGCGAGTTCGCAATGAACGGTGTTAACAACCCCATCCGCCACGAGAGAGGCGTTATCTCCATGGCAAGAACTCAGGCTCCCAACTCTGCATCCAGCCAGTTCTTTATCTGTCATGCTGATGCATTCTTCCTTGACGGACAGTACGCTGCATTCGGTAAGGTTACAGACGGTATTGAGGTTGTAGACAAGATCGCAAACGTAGCTACCGACTTTAGAGATAAGCCTGTAGTTGAGCAGAAGATCAAGACTATTACTATTGAATAATTATAAAAAGGACTTGCATAGCAAGTCCTTTTATATTGACATATATTTTATATTATGATAGAATATAATGTAAAACTAACGTAACAACCTATTATATTAAGGAGCGAATTCCGATGATACAGAAACCGAGAGGAACCTTTGATATCCTGCCCTCGGATACCCCCCTGTGGCAGTATATCGAAAAGACAGCAAGAGACACCGCAGCTAACTTTGGCTTCGGTGAGATAAGAACACCTACCTTTGAGTCCACCGAGCTTTTCCAGCGCGGTGTGGGCGATACCACCGACGTGGTACAGAAGGAGATGTACACCTTTACCGACCGTGAAAACCGCAGCTTTACCCTTCGTCCCGAGGGTACTGCATCTGTAGCAAGAGCTTTGGTTGAGAACGGTAAGTGCTCTGATACACTTCCTCTTAAGTTATACTATATGATAAACTGCTTCCGTTACGAGAAGCCCCAGGCAGGCAGAAGCCGTGAGTTCTACCAGTTTGGTGTTGAGATGTACGGTGCGGCTGATGCGGCGGCAGATGCTGACGTTATCGCCCTTGCAAACGAGATCATCTCAAAGCTCGGCATCAAGGACACCACCCTTCACATCAACTCTATCGGCTGTCCCGACTGCCGTCCCAAGTTCCGTCAGGCACTTTATGATTACTTCAAGGCTCACGAGGACGAGCTCTGCGATACATGTAAGCAGAGACTTGAAACAAATCCCCTTCGTATCCTCGACTGCAAGAGCCCCGTTTGCTCTGCTATCGGCAAGGATGCGCCTAAGTCTATCGAGCATCTTTGCGACGGCTGTGCCGATCACATGACAAAGTTAAAGAATCATCTCGACGAGATGGGTATAGAATACGTAGTAGACACCAATATCGTCCGCGGTCTTGACTACTACACCAGAACCGTATTTGAGTTTATCTGCACAGGCATTGGCGCACAGAGCACAATATGCGGCGGCGGACGTTACGACGGTCTTATGAAGGAGATCGGCGGTCCCCAGATGCCGGGTATCGGCTTTGCTATGGGTATCACCCGTCTGATCCTTGCTATGGAGGCTTACGGCAGTGTTCCCGCAAACGAGCACGCTCCCCTTCTTTACATTGCACCTATGGGTGCGGCTGCTCAGTGCAAGGCGGCAGGAATTGTTGCAAAATTACGCCGTCAGGGTGTGTATGCAGAATATGACCTTGTGGCAAGAAGCCTTAAGGCTCAGATGAAATACGCAGACAAGATAAACGCCAAGTATACTCTCATTATCGGTGATAACGAGATAGAAAACGGCAAGGCTATACTTAAAAATATGCAGGAGTCAAGTCAGGTAGAGGTAGACTTTACCGATATGCAGGCTCTCTGTGAAGCTATGAAATGAGGTAAAAAAGATGGCAGAGATTTTTACAAGCGCAGATAAAAGAACAAAATACTGCGGCCAGTTCCGCACAGAGGATATCGGTAAGCGTGTAACCGTAAACGGTTGGGTTCAGAGACAGAGAGACCTTGGCGGTCTTATCTTCATCGACCTTCGTGACCGTACAGGCGTTGTTCAGCTTGCATTTGACGACGAGACCGACAAGGCTATCTTTGATACCGCATTTGGCATCAGAAGCGAGTGGGTTCTTTGCGCTAAGGGTACGGTTCGTCAGAGAAGCTCTGTAAACAAGAACATCCCCACAGGTGAAATTGAGATCGCAGTAGACGAGCTTAAGGTTCTGGGTGTTGCTCAGACCCCTCCCTTTGAGGTTAGCGACAACTCTAACGTAGGTGAAGAGACCGCTCTTAAGTACCGTTACATCGACCTTCGCCGTCCCCAGATGCAGAAGAATATCATTATGCGTCACCACATCGCAAGAGTTGCCCGTGAGTACTACTACGAGAATGGCTTTCTTGAGATCGAGACTCCCATGATGATCAAGTCTACTCCCGAGGGCGCACGTGACTACCTTGTTCCCTCCAGAGTTCACAAGGGCAGCTTCTATGCTCTTCCCCAGTCTCCCCAGATCTACAAGCAGCTTCTTATGCTTTCAGGTTATGACAGATATATTCAGCTTGCACGCTGCTTCCGTGACGAAGACCTCCGTGCCGACCGTCAGCCTGAGTTCACTCAGATAGACCTTGAGATGTCCTTTGCTACACAGGAGGACATTATGGAAATGAACGAGGGCTTTATCAAGCGCCTCTTCAAGGAAGTTCTTAACGTAGACATTCCTACTCCCATGCCTCGCCTTACCTTTGCTGAGGCTATGAACCGTTACGGCTCTGACAAGCCCGATACCAGATACGCTATGGAGATCACCGATATCTCCGACCTTGTTGCAAACTGCGGTTTCAGCGTATTCTCAGGTGCAGTTCAGGGTGGCGGCAGCGTAAGATGCATTGTTGCAAAGAACGCAGTTTCCACACTTACAAGAAAAGAAATAGACAAGCTCACCGAGCAGGCTAAGGGTATCGGCGCCAAGGGTCTTGCATTTATCAGATATGCAGAAGATACTCCCAACTGTTCCTTTGCCAAGTTTATGAGCGAAGAAGAGATGGCTAAGATCCTTGAGCGTATCGACTGTCAGAAGGGTGACGTTGCACTCTTTGTTGCAGACAAGAACAAGGTAGTTCTTCCCGTACTCGGAGCGCTTCGTCAGACTGTTGCAAAGAAGCTTGATATCATTCCCGAGGGTTACAACTTCCTCTGGATCACCGAGTTCCCCTTCTTCGAGTGGAACGAAGAGACCCAGCACTGGGATGCTATGCACCACCCCTTCACCATGCCTATGGAGGAGTGTCTGCCTAACCTTACAACCGATCCCGGTTCTGTCAGAGCAAAGGCTTACGATATGGTTCTTAACGGTACAGAGCTGCTTTCCGGTTCTATCCGTATAACAGACTATGAGCTTCAGCAGAAGATGTTTGAAGCGCTTGGCATGACCGAGGAAGAGATCAGCGCTAAGTTCGGCTTCCTTGTTGACGCCTACAAGTACGGCGCACCCCCTCACGGCGGTTCCGGTATGGGTCTTGACAGACTTTCCATGATCATGTGCGACGCACCCAGCCTCCGCGACGTTGTTGCGTTCCCCAAGATCCAGAACGCTTCCGAGCCTATGTCTCAGTGTCCTGCTCCCGTAAACGTAGCAGACCTTGACGAGCTTGGTATTGCAGTTAAGCCTACAGAAGAAAAGTAACTTAAATTCGGAATTCGGAATTCGGAATTCGGAATTGAAGGAAGAAAACCGCCTCGGCGGTTTTCAACCATAATTCTGCATTCTGCACTCTGCATTCTGCATTACATAAGTTTTTGCAAATACAGAGAGGAATTATTTATTATGGCAACACCCAAAACCCCTTCCGTTCGCCTTCCCGGTGACTTATATCTTAAGTTCTCTCAGACCTCCACAAAGGAGCTGGAAAGATGCCTCTTAAACGGAGCTACCCGTGAGGAAAAGATATTCTACCGCAAGCTGCTTAACTTAAAGCTTCAGCTTGAGCAGGAGAAGGTAATAGGAGAGCTTCTGTTATGAAGCCAAAGTATACTATATTTGCCGGCGTTAACGGCGCAGGCAAGACCTCGCTTTCCCAGATACTTCGTAAATACGAAAATCTTGGCGAGCGTATAAACGTTGACGAGATCGTAGCAAGTGAGGGCAACTGGCAGGACAGCCTGCTTCAGATCAAGGCAAGCCGACAGGCTATGACCATGATGGCAGATTGCCTCAAGCGTGGAGTTACCTTTCATCAGGAGACTACCCTTGCCAGCACTACGATACTGCGACAGATAAAAAAGGCAAGAGAAGCAGGTTACGTCATCCAGCTCTACTACGTGGGAGTTGAAAACCTACAGACCGCAGTTCGACGTGTCCATACCCGTGTAGAAAAAGGCGGTCACGGTGTTGACGATAAGCTGATACAGCAGCGCTTTGAAAGATTGCCCGAGACACTTCGTAACATTTTGCCCTTGGTGGATTATGCGTTCTTTTACGATAATACCGTCAAGTTCAAACAGATAGCGCACGTTAAGAGAAACGTACTGGTAGACTATGACTTTGATCTGCCCGTATGGTTCTGGGAGATAATCGCCCGAAATGATATACAATTGAGAAAATAGTCGGGCAGTGTTGCCCGACTGTTTTTAACTTATATTCCCGATATAAACAACAGTACCAACACCAACAACAGCTCATCGTCTGCGTGGCTGTTTAGGAGCAGAACTATAAGTCCGCCTAAGATAATATCGTCAAGCTGGAACGACGAGCCGTCTCGGCGGGTAAAGAGGGAGGATATAGCGTTATTTTCTTCCTTCTTTTCGGGATTTGGCTCGCAGATATCCTTCTTTTCACACCCCTCACACTTATCACAGGGATCTTCTCTCGGAGCATCAAAGGCATTGCCCTTGTAGTTAGGGGGCAGGATATCCTTTTGTACATAGCTTCTCTGATACATTTAATCCCCCCGTTTAAACAGATTTGACGAGCCTGTCAGCTCAAGTATGCTCAGTAAGCCAAGGAGCTTATCTGCCTTATCACGGCGGTCGGCGTTTAGATAGGGCTTAAGAGCAGAGATAAGTCTTGCACGGTTTCTTGAATCCTCATTTTGCGGAATATGAGGCAACATAGGTGCTGCCGGCTTTTCCTCTTTTTCCACCGACGCCCCCGACACGGCGCCGGATATGGTCTTCATGGCCTCGGGGTTTGAAAGTATACCTGAGAGCTTGCTCATTATCTCGGGGTTAGACATAACCCCTGACAGAAGAGAAGAAAGATCGTTATTTTCCATTACACTTTTCTCCCCTGTTTAATTTTTTTATCAGTTCGGGGTCTATTTTGTCGGTCATATTCTTAAGATCGTTTTCACTCAACCCCTGCAGCTTTTTCTGCATTTCATCGGGTGAGCCTATAAGACCTTTTATATATCCCGCATCTACACCCAAGAGCTTTGATATGGCAGTTATCTTTTCCGACAGCTCTCTTTGATCCATAGTTGAAAGCTGATTTAAAAGTTTGGGGTCAATATTCATTTCCATCGCCTCGCATATATATTTACTATCAATATATGTGGGGAATACAGAAAGGTTACCATGAGAATACTTGTTTTTTCGGATTCGCATAACAACGATACAAATATGAGAGAGATCCTGCACCGTAACCACAACCGCTTTGATCTGTGTATACATTTAGGCGACGGTTGTCATGAGTTTGAGATGCTGGGAGCGCTTTACTCTCCCATCCCCTTTGTTACCGTTAACGGAAACGGCGAGGATTGGGGACGTAATCAAAGGGTCAGAGAAACTGTGCTCGACCTTGACGGTGTAAGAATAATGATAACCCACGGTCATACGTATAACGTGAAGTTTGGCACCACTAATCTGGAATACCGCGCCGTAGAAAATGAGTGCGATATAGTGCTCTACGGTCATACCCATATCCCCGATAACAGATATATTCCGGATATAATGGGAAGATCTCTTTATATCTTCAATCCCGGCAGCATATCAAGACCGCCCTTGGGATATAAGCCGAGCTTTGGCGTTATTGAAATAACAAAGGCAGGAATTTGCCTGAACAACGCAGAGGTATAATATGTATATATACAAACCAAAAAGAGAAACAAAGGCACATATCGTGTTGCCGGTAATATTTATACTCATAAGCATTGTCGCCATGACCTGCTCCCGTGTGAGCCTTATCCCCGCTTTTATCACTCAGGCTCTGGCGGTGGTAAGTATTGCTCTGGCAATACACGTTATTACCCGATATTCCCTGACCGACCACACCTATGAGGCAGACTCGGAAAAAAGGGTATTTAACGTAAGAAAGGTCACGGGCAAAAAGATAAGCCATGCCGCCGCTATAGAATACAGCGACATAATAGCTATAGATAAAAAGGAAAAGGGATATTCCTTAAAGGAAAAGTACCGTAAAAACTATAAGGTATATAATTTCTGCAATAATGTTGTCCCCAAAAACCCTTACTGTATAGTATGCGACGTCAATGGAGATGATATTGCAGTGATAATAGAAGCAGACAAAACTTTACTTGAGATATTAGAGAGGAGATAAATATGGATATCAAGGAAATTCTTTCAAAGGTAGATCACACCCTGCTCGCTCCCGATGCAACCTGGGAGGATATAAAGATGATTTTGGACGATGCGATGAAATATGAGACAGCCTCCGCCTGCATTCCCGCAAGCTACGTTAAGAGAGCAAAGGATTATTGCAGCGACAGACTGGCTATCTGTACCGTTATCGGCTTCCCCACAGGATATTCCACCACCGCTGTAAAGGTTGCCGAAACCATCGACGCCGTGGCAAACGGTGCCGACGAGATAGATATGGTCATCAATATCGGCTGGGCAAAGGAAGGCCGCTTCGACCTTATCCTTGGCGAGATCAAGGCAATAAAGGAAGCCTGCCAGGGTAAGCTTCTCAAGGTTATCATCGAGACCTGCCTCCTTACAGATGAAGAAAAGGCAGAAATGTGCCGTGTGGTAAACGAGTCAGGCGCTGACTATATCAAAACCTCCACAGGATTTTCAAAGGCGGGCGCTACATTCCACGACGTTGAGATATTTGCACAAAACGTAGCAGATCACGTTAAGATAAAGGCGGCAGGAGGAATCTCCTCTCTTGAAGATGCGGAAAAGTTCATCGAGCTTGGAGCAAGCCGTCTCGGTACCTCCAGAATCATCAAGATAGTTAAAAACACCGATACAGGTGCAGGATACTAAGCGGGGAGCCCCCGCCGGCAATAACGCACCAAGCATAGTGCGTACAAATCACACGAAATGGAGAAAATTCTGATATTATGAAGAGGATTTTTCTTATCGTCCTTGACAGCTTCGGTATCGGTCACGCCATTGACGCCGCCGACTTTGGGGACGAGGGCAGTAACACCCTTGAAGCCATAAAAAATTCAGCCTTTTTTAAGGCTGACCATATGGCAAGGTTAGGACTGTTCAATATTGATAAAAACGGCGGTAACTACGATACCGTAGGTGCTTACGGCAGACTGCAGGAGCGTTCAAGAGGCAAGGACACCACCATAGGTCATTGGGAGATCGCAGGTATAGTGTCGGACACACCCCTGCCTACCTATCCCGAGGGCTTTGACCCCGATATGCTCCGAGAGTTTGGCGAAAGATGCGGAAGAAAGATACTCTGCAACAAGCCTTATTCGGGAACGCAAGTTATCCTCGACTATGGCAGAGAGCATATAGAGACAGGCGCGCTTATAGTCTACACCTCTGCAGACAGCGTTTTTCAGATAGCGGCTCACGAGGAGGTCGTTTCTGTAGAACAGCTCTATGAATACTGCGAGATAGCCCGTGAGATGTTCGCTGTGGGCAGAGTTATCGCAAGACCCTTTGTGGGAGAATATCCCGACTTCAAGCGTACCGCAAACCGTCACGATTTCTCACTTAAACCGCCAAAAAAGACTATGCTTGATTTCTTGTCCGAGGCAGGATACGACACTCCTTCGGTAGGTAAGATATACGACATCTTTGACGGCAAGGGCGTTTCGGCACGTAATGCCATAAAGTCAAATGCAGAGGGTATGGCAAGGACTGCCCAATATCTTACAGAGGATTTCAAGGGGCTGTGCTTTGTCAATTTAGTTGACTTTGACTCTCTTTGGGGACACCGTAACGACGTAGAGGGATATGCCAAGGGTATAGCAGAGTTTGACGGATGGCTTCCCACCTTTACCGAAAAAATGGGGGATGATGATATGCTTATCATCACAGCCGACCACGGCTGTGACCCCTCTACCCCTTCAACCGACCATAGCCGAGAGGACACCCCTCTGCTTATATACGGTAAGCACGTTAAGAATGTAAATTTAGGCACAAGAACCGCCTTTTGCGATATTGCAAAAACAATTTGCGATATCTTCGGTGTAGAAAACGATCTTGAAGGGAATAGCTTTAAGGAGTTGATATTATGACGGATAGAAATACTCTTGTAAAAAAAGCATACGAAGCAATGCAGTACTCCTACAGTCCATATTCCGGCTTTAAGGTCGGAGCAGCATTGCTTTGCAAAAACGGAAATATCTATACAGGCTGTAATATCGAAAATTCGGCTTATTCTCCCACCAACTGCGCTGAGCGTACCGCTTTTTTTAAGGCAATAAGCGAGGGAGAAAGAGATTTTAAGGCTATTGCTATCGTCGGCGGTAAGGACGGAGAGATAACAGATTGCTGTTACCCCTGCGGTGTATGCCGTCAGGTAATGGCAGAGTTTTGTGACGGAGATTTTGAGATAATCACCGCTACTCCCGAGGGCATAAAGACCTACACGTTAAAGGATCTTTTACCCGAAGCATTTAAGATATAAAAATCGGACAGAATTATCTGTCCGATTCTATTTTTATAACTACCAGTTCGGGTGGATTGTATACTCTGGGTACTCTCGATAAAGCAAGACCTCGGGAGACCACAAGGTTCATACCGTCCTCAAACTCATACAGACCGCCTGCATATTTAGGGAAGAAGCCTTGGTTTGGGGCTAAGACTCCGTTGATAAGTCCGGGTACTCTCCATTGACCGCCGTGAGCGTGACCCGAGAGCATCAGGTCCACGTCTTTATCGGTAAACTCTGTCCACTGATCGGGACGGTGGTTGATAACAACGGTATAATTGTCTCTGTCCGCGCCCTCTACCGTATTTTCCTGCCAGTGTGCATCTCCAACAAAGGGGTCAGCACCGCAAATATTGATATTACCACCGTCAAGCTCAAGGGTGGTATGTCCGTTTTCGAGCAGAGTCACGCCCAGCTCACGGTAGATACGCTTTATCTCAACGGGATCGTAACCCGAGGTGTAATATTCGTGATTACCCATAACACCGTATACAGGATAAAAGGGGGTCAGCTGTGAAATAAGGCTTTTGCCCTGTTCTATATGATCTTTACGGTCAAAGATATCTCCTCCAAGGAACACAAGATCGGGCTCTGATTGCTTTATCATCTCCACAAGCCGGGAGTTATACTCTCCAAACTCGGTACCGTGAAGGTCTGATACAAAAGCTATCTTCACTCCCCCCGTCAGCTTATCGGTCTTGAATCTATATTCCCTTAAGGTAAGTGAATCATCATGTCCGCTTAATATGTATATTATAAGTGCAGCCACACAAACAAGCATTATTATGATACAAATTATAAAAAACTTTTTCATTTTCCGCATCCCTTAGATTATATTTATTGTATTATAACATAAAATTACGGCGGGAACAAGTCCCGCCGTGATTTAGCTTTCCAGTTGTTTACTCAAAAACGCCGCCGCTGTCTGCACCAGCTTCTTTTCGGTTTCGGTATCTATCTCCCGATCCTGCGCCTCGTTTTGCAGGGACGCAACACAACCGATGATATCCCCTTCGGTTATGATGGGCATAACCACAGAGGCATAATACTCGGTAGGCTCGTCCACCATAGTCAGCTTTTCCTTGCCCGACTCCCACAGGTATAGGGTACGGCTTTCTATGATATCCTCGATCGCCTTTGACACGGTCTTGTCCTGATAGTCCTTCTTGGGTACGCCTGCGTGAGCAATTACCGTATCACGGTCGGTAATAACAACGTTCAGTGTACAAGTTCGGTTAAGTGCCTGCGCATACTGACCGGCAAGAGTATTAAGCTCTCCGATGGGGGAATACTTTTTAAATATTACCTCACCCTCACGGTCGGTAAATATCTCAAGAGGGTCTCCCTCACGGATACGCATGGTTCTTCTAATTTCTTTGGGGATAACTACACGTCCGAGGTCATCTATTCTTCTAACTATTCCGGTAGCTTTCATATATAAAAATCTCCTTGATTTACAGTTGCTGATAATAGTATCTGTAAATTGGGGGGATTTATACTGCGGGAATTTACTTTTTGGACTGATTGTGTTATAATAAATTAAAGGCGGTGATTTTATGAAAATCAAACTTCTTGAAAATGCTTTGGAAATTCGTAACAAATTTATAAATAACTTCGTACTATCTTGGGATGAATTTCAAATCAAGCAAAAGGATCGGATTGCTGAAATGGCAAAAAATAAATATGCCATTGATATTAACTGGTATAAGCAAGCATATCTGTGGGATAAATTAAACTTTGATTTTTCAGTTGCCACATTTTCAAGCGCTCTTTCAGAACTCAAAACTCACGCGGGGAAAGTATTAATTATGTCAGAAGATGAAACACTTTGTTGCCCGAGTGAATTATTTTACAATAACGAAAAAATTAAAAATTTTGTTGGCAAAGTCGATGCTGAAGAATTAGCTGCACTTATTGAAGATGAATGGTATGATTCTTACAAATTAGCCGCACAGAACATGTATAACCCTAATCCGATTTTACCCGAAGATTTATATGTTTTCGATGAATCAATGACTTGGCTTGTCGTGTTTACACATGAAACAACTGATTGGGAGTTTGATGAAAACGATCCAATGAAACAAGCCGAAACTCGTTACTGCATCATATACAAATAAGACTATTAAAGCGGAGTGATTTCACTCCGCTTTTGCTATGTATCGGTCAAAATATGCAGTTTTTCGTCAAAATTTTTCTTTAAAAATCGCCTAAAAGCCCAGTATTTATAAGGGTTTATCGCCCTTTTGTGTTATTATAACACGAGCCTATATTCTACGAACTGTTCCAGTTGCTTTCATATATACATTTCTCCTTAAATTACAAATTGTGTTGTTAGTATTTGTAAATGGTGGAGATTTATACTGCA
>JBGUUX010000005.1:0-7766 GCA_045133915.1 Eubacteriales bacterium
AGTATTCAAGGACGGCATAAACATTGAGTTTTATGCCGTCCTTTCACACTTTTCCGCGAAAAGGGTCACTACCGTACTTAGTACGCCTACGGACCCTTTTCACGAAAACTTACCTTCCTTTTTCGAAGTCTTCTGATTTATATATTTATCTTACCATTCCGCGGAAATCGTCAAAGTCCTTTATGTATATGTCGCTGAGCTTTTTGATCTCCTCTTCGTCAGGTGCCGACATCTCGTCCTTTACGCCGATGACCCTATAGCCCGCTGCCTTTGCGGTGCGGATACAGTTGACGGAGTCCTCAAAGATATAAGTAGTCTCTTTATCAGTACCTAAAATATCAAAGGCACGGTCGTATATAAAGGGAACACTCTTTGAGGTGTTGAGATCATAGCAGGAGAGTATCACCGAAAAATAGTGGTCGATGTTAAGTCTTTTAAGCGCAGACTCTGCCCATTCTCTGGGACTAGCCGTGGCGATACACATACGCACTCCCTTACAGCGAAGGGCAAAGAGGAAGGGCTTTACGTCGTGCTTGATGGCTATGGTGTTGGCATAGGCATCTGCTGCTGTGTCTGCCATATCCTTTGCTATTTCTTCGGGAGTTTTACCGATATCATAATGCTTATGTATATACTCTGCAGACTGCTCAAAGGACATATCCTTAGCATTTTTCTGAAGATACTCGTCGGGAGTAAGAGAGTATTTTTCAAGATATATCTTTACGAAATTATGCCACATGGGCATAGAGTCGATAAGAGTTCCGTCAAGGTCAAATATTGCGCCTGTTATTATCATATACTCTACCTTCTCCTTCCTTAAAATCCTCGTACCATATCATATACAAAGCACCGTTATCCACACGGACAATGGCTTTTTCATCAATAAATTCATTGCTTACCGCAAGAGCTCTGTCTGAAACCAGTTCTGCATTGTCAAGGGTATATTTGAGACCCTTGAGATATACGCCCGAAACGGCTCCGTCACAAGGGAAGAGGGAAAGATATCCGCTTTCGCTTCCGCTGAACTCAAAGCTTCCGTTCTCCACAACCGTTATTATTTTGCCCTCACCTATCAGGTATGCCTCTGCTCCCATACGGCAAAGACCGAGGAGGGTCTGCATATTTGCAAGAGTGTGGTCAAGTCTGCCTCCGATACCACCGAAAATGAGGAATTTTCGGTAACCGAGGGAATAACCGTGTTCTACGGCAAGTCTGGTATCTGTATCATCCTTTTCACAAGGGTGCACTACCAGGTTTTTGTGCTCAGGGGTGTATCCCAGAGAATCAAAATCCCCCATTACACAGTCAACCTTTATTCCTTTTTTTATAAGGGCATCATAACCGCCGTCTGCGGCTATGACAAAATCATCTGCCTCAGGCTTAATATCCTCGTTAAATCCGCAGGCACCTATAATATAACACTTACCCATAAATATCAAATCCTACAGGTGTATAGAAAATTTTCTTAAGCTCGTTTTTTTCAAAGTTACCCAGCATCCACATCAGCTTGGTGTACAGTGCGGCGTTTGCCATATCGTGAGCCTCAAGGTATTCGAACTTATCTCCGATATACTTACCCACTTCGTAAACGCCTGTGTTGCTACCCTCGTACACCACCTGCGTGGTCATAACTATAAGGCAATCATGCTTTTCAAGAGCGGCCGCCATACAGTCAGCCGTCGCTTTAGGCAGACCTCCCATACCGTAACACTCTACCACAAGGCAGTCGTAATGATGGATAAGGGGCTCTATTATTTCAAGGGGCATACCCGGTGTGGGCTTAAGGACAAAAATACTTGCATCCATTTTATCGTAGAAGCATACCTCGTCCTTGTTCTGCTTTATATAATAAACAACGTTGTCTCCCTTGATATAGCCGAGATAGGGGAAGTTTACACTGGCAAAGGCGTCAAAGGAATAGGTCTTTTCTTTGATAGCTCGGGTGCCTGCGATTATCTTACCGTCAAAGACGATGTTTACTCCCGCACTGTCGGGATGAAGCGCACAGAGCAGACTGTCATGGAGATTTCGCTTGGCATCGGTAATGTCAAAGGATATAGGCTTCTGACTGCCTGTCAGTATAATAGGCTTGGGACTGTTTTGAACGAGATAGGACAGAGCCGCCGCCGAATAAGCCATGGTGTCTGTACCGTGGCAGATTATAAAGCCGTCATAGAGGTCATAATTTTCCTTTATAGCACGAGCCATACCTACCCAATGCTCGGGTGTCATCTCGGAGCTGTCTATAGAATAGAGGCTCAGAGCATAAGGGTCACAGAGCTGATTTATATCGGGCAGAGCCGTAATAAGCGCCTCGGTGTCAAGCCCGGGAACAAGCCCCATAGACGAGGTCTTGGAGCTTATAGTGCCGCCGGTACCTATGAATAAAATCTTTTTCATAATTGTTTGTTCTCTTAAAATGCAAAATGCAGAATGCAGAATGCAGAATTAAGGTGGCTTTTAGCTAAGCTAAAAGCTTCATTTAATTCCGAATTCCGAATTCCGCATTCCGAATTATTTTCACTCTTCCCAGTTATGGTAGATCTCAGAGATATCGTCGTCCTCTTCAAGGTGCTCGATAAGAAGGTTCATCTTCTTGATGTCCTCCTCGTCGGTGAGGGTAACGTAGTTAGAGGGGATCTTATCCTTCTCGGCAGAAGCAATAACGTAGCCCTTAGCCTCGAGGTCTTCCTTAACTGCCATAAGGTCAGCGGGAACGGTATAGATCTCAAATACCTCTTCGTCTGCTACAAAGTCCTCAGCGCCTGCCTCAAGAGAATCCTCCATCAGCTTGTCCTCGTCAGCGCCGCTCTCTCTTTCGATGATTATAACACCCTTATCCTCAAACATAAAGGATACGCAGCCGCTCTGACCAAGGTTTCCGCCGTACTTGTCAAAGAAGTGTCTTACGTTACCGCCTGTACGGTTACGGTTGTCGGTGGTAGCCTCAACGATAACTGCAACACCGCTGGGACCGTAGCCCTCGTATACAACCTCTTCGTAGTCAACTGCGTCAGCGCCGCTAGACTTCTTGATGATACGGTCGATATTGTCGTTAGGTACGTTTAAGGACTTAGCCTTAGCGATAAGCTCCTTAAGCTTGGAGTTGGAAACGGGGTCGGGACCGCCTGCCTTTACTGCAACTGCGATCTCTTTACCGATCTTGGTAAACACCTTCGCCTTGGCAGCGTCACTCTTTTCTTTCTTGTGCTTGATATTACTCCATTTGGAATGTCCGGACATTTTATAGTTCTCCTTAATATTTTATTTATCTCATTAAATTTTATTTTATAAAACTCAAATGCAGAATGATGGAGGATTTCTGACCCTATCGGTCAAAAATCTTCATTGAAATCATATCTTTTCAGTCTTTTTCATGCAGATAAGACCGAAGGCAGAGCCGAGAACGGTATGTACTGCATTGGTCATAGCAACACGGCGTGCCTTGACACCCTCATTTTCGCAGGACAGGATATGGCACTCATGATAGAAACGGTTAAATGCGGTCGCTACGTCAAGGATGTAACGGGTTATCATCATGGGCTCGCTGGAAGCGAGAGCTGACTCAACTGCTTCGGGGAACTTAGCAAGAGTCTTTGCAAGCTGATATTCTTCTTCTGTTACGTCTATGTAGTCACAGCACTCTGCCACTTCGCCTGCCTTTGCAAGGATAGAGGCACAACGCGCATAGGTGTACTGACAGTAAGGACCTGTATTACCGTCAAACTTGAGAACGTCGTCGAGACGGAAGTTGATATCCTTGATACGGTTGTTGGAAAGATAGTGGAATACGATAGCGCCTACACCGACTGCCTCTGCAACTGCTTCCTTGCCCTCAAGGTCGGGATTCTTTTCGTTAATGATGCCAAGAACCTTGTCTGTTGCCTGAGCAAAGAGGTCCTTGAGAAGAACAACGTTACCGGTACGGGTAGCCAGCTTTGCGCCGTCAATGCTTACGGTGCCGTAAGGAACGTGGATAAGACGGTTTGCCCAATCGTAGCCCATCATCTCAACCACCTTGAACCACTGTGCAAAGTGGAGGCTCTGACCTGCGCTTGTTACGTAGATACACTTGTCAAAGTCGTAGGTTTCTTTACGGTAGAGCGCTGCTGCGATATCACGGGTAGCGTAGATGGTAGAACCGTCACGCTTAAGTATAAGACAGGGAGGCATATTGTACTCGCTGAGATCAACTATGGTAGCTCCGTCGTCAACCTTGGTAATAGCCGCATCCTTTAACTTTTCGATAACGGGAGCGCACTTGTCGTAGTAGAAGCTCTCGCCTGCGTAGCTGTCAAACTCAATGCCCAGCTGACCGTAGGTCTTCTTATATTCCTCGATAGAGATCTCAATAAACCACTTCCAGAGCTTGAGGTTTTCTTCATCTCCGTTTTCAAGTGCGGTAAACTCTGCTCTTGCCTGATCCTCAAGGGTCTCGTCCTTTTCGGCTTCCTCGTGGAATTTAACGTAGATAGCAACCAGAGCGTCAATGCCGCCTGCCTCTATCTCTTCCTTGTTACCCCACTTGCGGTAAGCAACTATAAGCTTACCGAACTGAGTACCCCAGTCGCCTAAGTGGTTGACACCAACACACTTATAGCCTGCAAACTCGTGGAGCATCTTGAGAGAGTGACCGATAACGGTGGTTCCAAGGTGTCCTATATGGAAGGGCTTTGCGACGTTGGGAGAGGAGTAGTCAAGAACTACGGTCTTGCCCTCGCCTACGGTCAGTCTGCCGTAGTTTTCGCCTTTGGTGTTTACCTCTGCAACGATATCACGTGCAAAGTCATCTCTTGCGATAAATATATTAAGGTAGCCTCCTGCCACCTGTACCTCGCGGATACCCTCGGCATCCTTTAAGGATGCGGACAGCTCGTTTGCTATCATAGGGGGAGCTTTGCGAAGTGTCTTTGCAAACTTGAAGCAGGGCAGAGCCAGGTCGCCCATCTTGTCATCCGGGGGATATTCAAACATATCGGCTATTTCTTCTACGGAAAGTCCTGCTTCGGGATTGATACCGTCAATGCCGTTTTTAAGACAAGCCGCAAGCTTAAGCCTAAGATCGATAATACTCATTATCTTTTCTCCTATTTAAACATAATCATACAGATAATATTGTATCACAAACCTTATATATAATCAAGACCCAAGTATAAATATTTTGTTTACAACTTTCCTATTGACAAATGATTTTTACTGTGTTATACTCTGTAAAGCAAATTACTTTACGGTCAAAAAGGAGTGTTGAGAGTGGACTACAACAAGAACGTCAACATTTCGCTTCTTATCGACTTTTACGGTGATATGCTCTCTGACAAGCAGCGTGAGGCTATGGAGCTTTATTACAATGAAGATCTTTCCTTGGCTGAGGTTGCAGACATCACGGGGCTGACAAGACCCGGAGTAAGAGACAGATTGATGAAATCCGAGGCTATCCTTCGTAACCTTGAAGAAAAGCTGGGATTGCTCAAGCGCTTTGAGGAGATGGGTGAGGAGATAAACCTCATTTCACAGGAGCTTGAGGCTCATAAAAACGGAAAGACCGTTGATCTAGACGATATTATAGACAGATTAAAAAAATTATCGTGAGGTAAAGAGATGTCCATGTTTGGAAATCTGTCGGATAAGCTTGCAAACGCCTTTAAGAATTTCAGAAATAAGGGTAAGCTTACCGAGGCAGATGTCCGTGCGGGAATGCGAGAGGTTAAGCTTGCACTTCTGGAAGCGGACGTCAACTTTAAAGTAGTTAAAGAATTTATCAAAAAGGTAACCGAGCGCGCCGTAGGCTCAGACGTTCTAGAAAGTCTGATGCCCGGTCAGCAGATAATAAAGATCGTAAACGAAGAGCTCACCGAGCTTATGGGCGGCACACAGGCAAAGCTGACCATAGCTTCTGCTCCTCCCACCGTTATTATGATGGTCGGTCTTCAGGGTTCGGGTAAGACCACACATTCTGCAAAGCTTGCGGGTATGTATAAAAAGCAGGGCAAAAGACCTTTGCTTGTAGCCTGTGACGTTTACCGTCCCGCAGCTATCCAGCAGTTAAAGGTTGTAGGTGCTCAGCTTGATATCCCCGTGTTTGAGATGGGTGACAAGGCAGATCCCGTTGACATCTCCAAGGCGGCGATAGAATATGCCAAGAAAAACGGCAACGATATGGTGTTCATAGACACTGCAGGCCGTCTCCACGTTGACGAGGAGATGATGCAGGAGCTTAAGAACATAAAGGATCAGGTAGATCCCACCGAGATACTTCTGGTTATCGACGCAATGCTCGGTCAGGATGCGGTAAACGTAGCGGACAGCTTCAACAGTCTGCTTGACGTTACGGGCGTTATCCTTACAAAGCTTGACGGTGATACCCGAGGCGGTGCGGCGCTGTCTGTACGCCACGTAACAGGTAAGCCCATCAAGTTTGTGGGCACGGGCGAAAAGCTTGATATGATCGAGCCCTTCCACCCCGACCGTATGGCATCCCGTATCTTAGGTATGGGCGACATGCTCTCTCTAATCGAAAAGGCCGAGCAGGCTTTTGATGAGAAAAAAGCAGCCGAGCTTGAAAAGAAGATGAGAGAAAACACCTTCACTCTGGAGGATTATCTCGATCAGTTCAGGCAGATCAAAGGTATGGGCAGTATGGAGCAGCTGCTCGGTATGATGCCCGGCATCAAGCCCGGAGCGCTGAAGGATGCAAAGATAGACGAAAAGGCTATCGACCGCGTAGAGGCGATCATCCTTAGTATGACTCCCAAGGAAAGAACTCACCCCGACATTATCGACTTTAAGCGTAAACGCAGAATTGCGGCGGGAAGCGGTAACAGTGTTGAGGAAGTAAACAAGCTGCTTAGACAGTTTGAACAGACCCGCAAGATGATGAAACAGTTCTCAAGCGGTAAATTTGGCAAAAAGGGTAAATTCAAATTACCTTTTTGATATAAATTAAAGAAAAAAACAAAAACATATTTTGGAGGAAATCAAAATGGCAGTTAAAATCAGACTTAAGAGAATGGGCGCAAAGAAGAACCCCTTTTACCGTGTAGTTGTTGCTGACTCTCGTTCTCCCCGTGACGGCAGATTCATCGAGGAGATCGGTTACTACAACCCCATGACCAACCCTGCAGAGATTAAGATCGACGCTGACAAGGCTACTAAGTGGATCAACGACGGCGCACAGCCCACCGATACTGTTAAGGCTCTTCTTAAGAAGGCTGACATCGTTAAGTAAGCGAGGTCATAATGGCAGAGTTGAAAGCAATTCTTGCCGATATGGTCAAGTCCATCGTTGTATACCCCGACCAGGTGGTTATAACAGAGGAAGTTAAGGGCGACAACGTTACCCTTACCCTCAACGTTGAAGCATCTGATATGGGCAAAGTGATCGGCAAGCACGGCAAGATCGCCAGAAGCCTTCGTCTCATCATGAAGGCTGCCGCTACCCAGTGCGGCAAAAAAGTTAACGTAGAAATACGCGACTAAAAGCATAAAAAGCACTTCGTCAAGAAGTGCTTTTTTTCAGACTGTCGAAAAAGTCGGTCGGACGTGGGGGCAAGTTGCCCCGACCAAACTGCGCCCTATAGTGAGGGTCTAGTTCTTGCATATCACACGCCACTCCACAACAAGGACACTATTCCTACCAACGGATATCGATTAAATATAGATTATATCACTCAATATAGTCAGATAAGCATTCAAGGACGGCATAAACATCGAGTTTTATGCCGTCCTTTCACACTTTTCCGCGAAAAGGGTCACTACCGTACTTAGTA
>JBGUUX010000006.1:0-5361 GCA_045133915.1 Eubacteriales bacterium
GGGATTTCTTGACTAGTATTCAGAAACAACGGGTCTCATGTTGCTGTAACAACCCGCAGGCTAAGTATGACTGCCCGGTTGCAGTTGCTATCGAAGAGAGCAATAAGTAATTAGATTTACAACAAAAAGCTATCACGAAATTTTCGTGATAGCTTTTTTACCTTTTCGCGTTTCGAAGGAACATATCGCATCGAAGATATATCGCTCCCAAAGGGAATATCGCATTTGCGAAGCAAATATATCGCTTCACCGAAGGTGAATGTGTCAACTTGCTTAACACAGAGGACTGTCCTCTGTATTATGTATTAAATCATAACTGTGCAAAGCTGTTTTCGGATTCGCTAGCATTTCCATCGCTGCAAGATCGGGGTATTTTTCGAACACCGCCGATTTTGCCAGCTCCATGTCGCTGCGGTCGCTGCGTGAGAGCTTACCGATCTTTTTAAAGCAGTATATGTACATAGCGATCATAAAGCCGATAAATACGAGGATACAGAAAACATTTTCCGTCATGAGTAGAAAATCGTATAAACCGTGAACCAACACGGGCATCCAGAGGCTCAGAGCAAGAAATCTCTTTGTGGGGAAGGAATTGCGGGAGTTATCTGTTAAGTTATGCTTTTCCATAAGCTGAGCTTTATACAGATTTGACTTTCTGTTAAGGTTCCACATGCTGTAGTAGAAGCCCATGAACACGCCAAAGAACATATGAGCAGGCACCGACAGTAACATTCTTGTAATGGCAACGCCTATTCCGCCCTCGAACACGTAGAGCACGTTTTCAAGAGCCGCAAAGCCGAGGGACACGAACACCGCATAGACAATTCCGTCGAACAGGCTGTTAAAGTGCTTAGATTTTTTTGTTATGAGCAGCATAGCAACCCACTTGAAGAACTCCTCAGCTAAAGCAACACCGAAAAACGCATTGATAAACTGATACAGATAGTCCGCTGCCGTAACACAGGTGGTGCTTGATTCGGTTATGGTTATCGAACCTGCAAAAGCAGAAGCAAGTATGACTTCGAATAACAACTCGTAGATTACTGAAGGGATGATGGTCAGTATTCCTGCGCCAAACAACAAAATCAACAGCTTTATAGGCTCTTTTTCCTGCCTGTCCTTAATGAACACAAAGATGCATAATGCTATGGCCGGTACTAAAGCGGCGAGTGTCAAGGATAACATTTTTTAAACCTCCGTGAGTCGGTGTGTTTTAATTGTACCAAGACATGGGTGCGGTGTCAATAACATTATGGATATCCGCACCGATAAGGCTTTCGCATTGACATTCTTCTTTGTATATGTTACTATTTAATTAACCACAACACAGGAGTACAGTATGAACTACGTCTATCTTCGCTTTCCCGGCGGTAAGCCAAAGGCATTTACAATAAGCTATGACGACGGCTATATCTATGACCTTAAATTAGCCGATATTATCGACCGCCACGGGATAAAATGTACATTTAATATAGTGAGCGGCGCTCTTAACGGTGACTGGGGACCCGAGCATATGACAGCGGAAGAAATAAAGTCACTTATTGCCCGCGGTCACGAGATCGCCGTACACGGTGTTACCCATACCGCAAACGGTCTGCAGAACGTTACCCTGGGAATTGCCGAATGCTACGAATCAAGAAAAGCAATAGAGGAGACCTTTGGTATTATCTCCCGCGGCTTTGCTTATCCAAACTCGGGTATAAACGATTATACTACCGGTGTCAGCTATGACAAGATAAGAGGTTACTTACAAGACCTCGGCTATTCCTATGCCCGCTCGGACGAAAAGAACTTTGATTATTTTCTCATCCCCACCGACTGGTACGACTGGCAGCCTACCGTTCACCACGACAGCCGCCACGTAAACGAATATGCTGATATCTTCCTTGATATCAAGCCAGACGGACAGAACGGCAAGGGCGGTCTTCCCCGACTCTTCCACATTTTCGGACACACAAACGAATTTGAACGTAAGGGTAACTGGGATCACCTCGAAGCCCTCTGTCAAAAGCTTGGCGGCAAGGATGATATCTGGTATGCCACTAACCTTGAGATACACGATTACGTAGAGGATTATCAAAGATTAAAATTTAATCTTGACCACACCTGTGTCTATAACCCGTCGGCAAGAACGGTATGGATCTATGCAAAGAAAAAGACGTTTGAAATTGCCCCCGGGGAAACTGTCAGCTTGATATAATGACGTTATATACAGAGGAAGAGTATGGCAATAGTTTTTAACGAAGAAAACAAACACTTTTACCTTGAGGGCAAGGATATCTCATATATTTTCAGGATCAATCGCATAGGCTATGCGGAGCATCTTTACTTCGGCCGCCGTATCGGCAGAGATGATATGGAGTATATGCAAAGCATCGGTTCAGGCTCTGCATATGCTCAGATGCCAAACGAAAGAAATCAGTGCTATTCATACTACAATCCCGAGATCTGCTTTTACGGAACCGGAGATTACCGTGAGCCTACCGTTACGGTCAAGAACCCCTTGGGTGACCGTTTATGCAGGCTTCATTATACGGGGCATGAAATTCTGTCCGAAAAGCCGAAAATTAAGGGTATGCCCTCGCTTAGCGGAGCCGAGACCCTGATACTTCATCTTGAGGACGAGCATACACATTTTGCGGCTGATCTGTATTATACCGTTTATGACGAATATCCGGTTATCGCCAGAAGAACGGTTTACAAAAACAATTCCGACCAAGAGCTGGTCTTGGACAGAGCATATTCCTTTAATCTTTCGCTTCCCCACAGCAATTATAAAATACTGTCTCTTCAGGGCTCCTGGGGATATGAAAGACAGCTGCAATATACCGATATGCACAGAGGGGTCGTATCTATCGACTCAAAAAGATGCACCTCCTCTGCAATATTAAACCCCTTTATGGCTTTGCTTTCCCCCGATGCAGGCGAGGACAGCGGAAGCGTTATCGGTATCAATCTGGTCTATTCCTCCTCCTATGTTTTAAAGGTAGAGGGAACCTCCGAGGGTAAGGGAAATATCTGCGGAGGTATTAACGATTTTGATTTTGAATGGCATCTTGCACCCGCAGAGGAGCTTGAAACACCCGAAGCGGTCATCGTGTATTCGGACGAGGGTCTGGGCAAGATGAGCCGTGCCTTCCACGATCTGTACAGAGACAGGCTGATCAATCCCCGCTTTGTAAAAAAGCAAAGACCCATCGTTATAAACAACTGGGAGGGTACATATTTTAATTTTAATACCGAAAAGCTTTGTGAGATGGCAAAGGCGGTCAAGGGTCTGGGTATAGATACCTTTGTGTTGGATGACGGTTGGTTCGGTCACAGAGATGACGATTCCTCAAGTCTGGGAGACTGGTTCGTTTATGAAGAAAAGCTGCCCGGAGGCTTAAAGCCTGTCATAGATGCAGTTCACGAAAACGGCATGAAATTCGGTCTTTGGTTCGAGCCTGAGATGATAAGCGAGGACTCTGAGCTGTTTAGAACCCATCCCGACTATGCCATCGGAGTTCCCGGAAGGGACAGATGCAAGTCAAGACGTCAGTATATGCTTGACCTTACCCGCAAGGACGTAAGGGACTATATCGTAAATACGGTAAACAAGGTAATTTCCGAAAACGAGATCGACTACGTAAAGTGGGACTATAACCGAAACGTTACCGACAACTATTCTCTCGGTCTCTCTGCTGAAAAGCAAAAGGAATTTGCTCACAGATATGCCCTGGGACTGTATGATATATGCGAGAGAATAGTAAACAAAAATCCCGACGTCATTTTTGAGGGCTGTGCAGGCGGCGGTGCAAGATTTGATCCCGCAATGCTGTACTATTTCCCTCAGATCTGGACAAGCGACAATACCGATGCGGAGGAGAGAACCAAGATACAGTACGGAACTTCTATCTGCTATCCCTTATCGGCAATGAGCTGTCACGTTTCCGCTATCCCCAACCACCAGACCAGACGAAGCTGTGAGATGAGAACAAGAGCGGATATAGCCCATCTCGGTCCCACAGGCTATGAATTGGATCCCACTCTTTTTACAGATGAGGACAAGGAGCTTGTTTCGGCTCAGATCAAGGCATACAAAGAGGACAGAGACCTTGTGCTTGAGGCAGATCTCTTCCGTACCGATAACCCCTTTGAGGGCAACTATTTCGGATTTATGCAGGTTTCAAAGGACAAGTCAAGGGCAAAGCTGACCTGCTACAGACGCATGAACTCAAAGGACGAAGTCAAGTTTGTTTATCCCAAGGGACTTGATCCCAATAAGCGCTATTATATCCCCGAAAGAGAACAAACGCTTTTGGGAAGCACCGTTATGTATGCCGGCATCCAGCCCTACTTTTCACCCCGTGATTTTGTAACAAGAGTGTTCCATTTCATCGAGGTAGAATAGAAAAAAGCTGTCACGCGGTGACAGCTTTTTCCTTGACAACCTATAGTGAATAATGCTAAAATAACTCTATAAACTCTCTATGGAGGAAACGTTATGATTATTAAGATTGCCGAGATAGGCAAACACGAAACTATATCCTTTGCGGCAGCAGAGCTTTGCCGTATCTTAAAGGTAATGGATCCCGATACTGTCTTTGACCGCCGCAGATATGATGCTTATGATCCTGCAATGACCGATTTTATATGGATCGGTATGGGCGAGTGGGTTGAAAAAAGCGGACGAGACAGTATTTATATAGACGTAACCAACGCAGCAGGCGTTATCAGCGGTTCAAACGAATGCAGTGTACTTATGGCTGCTTACCGCCTTACCTATATGCTTGGCGCAAGATTCCTTCGTCCCGGTTCTGACGGCGAAAAGATACCCTCAAAGGCTTTGACTGCCGAAATGCTTTCCGCAAATCTGAGCTACACCCCCTCGTACTATCACCGTGCTATCTGTATCGAGGGCTCTACCTCCACAGAGCATGTTTATAACACCATCGACTGGCTTCCCAAGGTAGGTCTGAGCGGATATTTCGTTCAGTTCTTTACCCCCAACGTATTTTTCCGCCGTTACTATGGCGCACATATAGTGGATGCCGACGTTGACGCTATGATGGAGCCTCTTTGTGACGAGATAACCAGGCGCAGTCTGAAATATCACGCAGTCGGCCACGGCTGGACCTGTGAGGCATTTGATATCAGCACCACAGGATGGCTCGAGTTCAAGGGCGAGATCCCCGAGGATATGAAGGAGGTTATCGCTATGCTTGACGGCAAGCGAGAGCTTTATCACGGCATCCCCGCCAACACCAACCTCTGCTATTCCAATCCCTACGCAAGAGAAAAGATCACAGATTGCTTCGTAAATTATTGTATAAACCATCCCGAGGTAAAATATCTCCATTTCTGGCTTGCGGATGAAGC
>JBGUUX010000007.1:0-25839 GCA_045133915.1 Eubacteriales bacterium
TATAGCCTGCGGATTTGATATCTTCATAAGTGTTATACTTCCCTTTTGCTATAAAGAAGTCCTTAAGATCAGGCTTAAAGTCATTGATTGTAAGCTTAACACCGTATGCGGTAAGGTAGGTCTCGATATCCTTTATCTCAACGGGAAGGATATAACTGGTTCCATCCTTCATTCTTATCCAGAGGGTATACGTGCCTACGGTACGCATATCGTAGCTGTAGACTCCGTCAACAGTACCCTCAAGCAAAGTCTTGTTGTCGATAGCCACGTTGCCCGCAGTTGCCTTGATCTCGGAGGGCGTCGTATGTACGCCGGGAGCAAAGCGCATGTCCTTAATATCGTCGGCAAGGGTCACCGACATGGTGTAATTTTTTGTACTGACGAAAGGCACGCAGAGAGCCGGAATAACTTCTTCCTCAACGTAGCTGCAGTTTGCGCAGCTCTTACGCTTAAGACCGTGTTCGGTTTCGGTGGCGTCGGATACCGTCTCCCAATCACTCATCACGTGACCTGATGCAGAAACTGTCTCCTCACTTAAAACCGCATTACACTCAGCGCAGTACGTAATAACCGAACCGTCTTCAGTACAGGTAGCATCGGTTACAACGCTTTCCCCTTTAGTATGTCCGGTATACATGATAGGCTGAGTCTGCACCTGAGCACAATGGGAACAATATTTTGTTTTGGTACCCATCTCTGTACATGTGGGTTCCTTTGTAACTACCCAGTCCCCCCACACATGACTTACCGCCCCATGGTTAAGAAGGATACCGTAAGCCTTTGCGGATACGCCGTTGGTATGACAGCCGTTATAACCGTCGTGAGTAGACTCGCAAACCGTAATAAAACGTCCCCAGGTGTCAACGCCGTTTGCGGTATTGTATCTGTCCATATACATACAGGAAGCACGGGAAACCGAGCCGACGGTAGCAAGCTTGACCTGTGTAGCCGAAAGTCCCAGAGCCGAAACGTCTGCGCTTATGACAGACCAGGGAATATAAAGTTCAAAGCACCAACCAATATCGGTAACCTTACCCTTAGCGGTAACGTTTGCGGTAATATCCTTCTCGTTTACCTGAGAACGGTATACCTTAACGGTATTATCAGCATAAATACCTACGTTATACCAGGGGGTGGTCTGCTTGGAGGTGTTCTTTTCAAACACGCCTAAAGGGTCAAGCATCAGGGTCATAACGTCTCCGTTCCATCCGTAAGGACGGCTTGAGCCGGAGTTGTTGATATTATCATAACCGCTTGTAGCAACAAAGGAATTTGAAATATTGTGATCGTTGATATCCGCAGCAAAGTAAAGTCCGTTGTCGTCATAAGCAAAATAGACCTTTGCCGTAGAGGTAGGGGGATTTTGCGCCCAAAAACGTCCAAGCGTAGCATCGCTAAGTATAGCCGCCTCAGACCACGTGCCTACAGCTTCTATATCACCGTCTATGGTAGGCGTCCCCTTGGGCATATTAACGGCGGGGTTCTGCTCTACGTTACCTGCATAACCGAATATGCCAACAGGCATAAGCATACAGATACAGAGCAATACCGATGTCATTCTGATAAATCTTTTCATGTCATTCTCCTTTATAGTGATATTTAAATTGTAGCATTTATCAGTAACAATGTCAATAATATACACAAATATAATACAATTCTATGGCATTTTTGCTACAAATGCTACAAAACACCTCTCGTTATAAATAAAAAAACAGCCTTACGGCTGTTTTTATTTGAGATTTATTTCATCAACACCCAAAAAGGCTTCGGCATTGATAGCGCTGGTCATGGGAACGGTCGCCGATGCCCCGCAGGTCTCGCAGAAAACACGGACGTTTTCGTAATCGGGAGCAACGAACTCAAAGCTATATTTCGGAAGCTCATCTGCCCCGCAATTGCAATGTATATTGCCCTCCTCCTGAAGCTCTATGAGCATAAAACGGATAACGTCCTCAACAAAAGGATCGTCTGCGTCCTCAAGACGGTCATCCTTGTGAAGCGCATCAAGGCTTGTAACACCCGCTTCCTCAAACATACCCAGAAGCATGGATTCGTTTTCCTTAAGCGCTTCCAGTACCGCATCCTTTGAACCAACAAAGCAGATATCAAGACCTGTATAGGTACATCCCATTCTGAACAGCTCGTTGGAGAAGAACACGCCGGTAGAGACGGTATAGTTATGAGGCTTGGGACAGATTATACAAGGCGCAGTTATACGTACGCTCTTGTCCTTGGTATACTGAAGCATAAGCTCACTTTTGCCGCAGGAACACTTAAGCTTTATCATATCTCCCGAAAGAGCAAAAATTCCTACAACGCTTATAACACCCGCGCCACAATGAGGGCAACGGTATGCAACTGTGGTTTCTTTAGAATCTAAGATCATTTTATCTTCCTTTCAAAAGCTCCTCGCCCGAAACGAATCCCTCTGTGGGCTTCATCCCCTCGGGAAGCTCCTTTTCAAATTTATAGTCTTCACGCTCAAGCTCGGAATAATACAGAGGCAGTTTGCCTACAGCAATATCGGGAAGCTCGTTGCCTTTCATATCGTCGATACAGTAGACCATTATCTGTATATCTCCGACCTTACGCATATTTACGTTATCAAAAACAAGTCTGTAATAGGTATAACGCCCTTCGGTAACTCTCTTGTAAGTAAAATCACTGTAAACGTTGCCCTCGTTGTCCACAAGCGCGAAAGTAAAGTGACTATCCTCCACCGACATATCCTTCCCCCTCTCAAGAGAAAGATATTCAAGAGTGCTGTGGTTATACCGAACAGTAAACTGCCACTGGGACAGCGACGGAATATATCTTGACTTACTTACCGAAAAATATCCGTCCTCGGTAAAGGTACGCTCATCGTAGACCTTGATATATTCTACCCTGAATTCCTCGGGATACTTCTGATATTCCTCTATCATAGCCTCGCTCCAGGTAAGACTGCTTATGTCTCCGTCTGCATCAAAAGCGAAAAGTATAATTATCAAAAGCACGATAAGTCCCGCAATAGCGGTAACAGACCAGCTTAATATACTGCCTAATTTTTTCATTTTAACTCCTTAAAATCGGTGTTATCCTATTCTACCACAAAAAATGTTAAGTTTCAAGATAAAAATTTATACTATATTATTGAAATATTATACTGATATATGATATAATAGGTAATTAGAAAACAAGAGAGGAAATGTTATGAATTACAATTTTTCCGACAAGCTTAAAAATATGCAGCCATCTGCGATCCGTGAGATCTTTAAAAGCCTCACAGATCCTTCTATAATTGCTTTTGCCGCGGGCAACCCCGCGCCCGAATCCTTTCCTATAGACGCTATAGCAAAGATATCGGATAACATACTTAAGACAGATCCCGTCAAGGCTCTGCAGTACGGCATAACCGAGGGTTATCCCAAGCTCCGCGAGCTTGTGGCAAAGCGCCTGGACTCTAAGTTCGGCATTGGCCGTCCCGAGGATATGACCATAATAGTATCCGGCGGTCAGCAGGGTATTGAGCTTACCTGCAAAACTCTCTGTAACGAGGGTGACACAGTTCTCTGCGAGAACCCCAGCTTCATCGGTTCTCTTAACTCCTTCCGTTCCAACGGTGCAGTTGTCAAGGGTATACCTATGAACGAGGACGGTATAGATACCGCTCTTCTTGAGGAAGCGCTCAAAAACGACCCCAAGGTAAAGCTGCTTTATCTTATCCCCACCTTCCAGAATCCTACCGGCAGAACAATGTCGCTTAAGACCAGATGCGAGGTATACGAGCTTGCAGTACGCTACGGCGTAATTATCCTTGAGGACAACCCCTACGGTGAGCTTCGTTTTGAGGGTAAGGAGCTGCCTACCCTTAAGTCTATGGATACCGAGGGCATCGTGGTTTACTGCGGTTCCTTCTCAAAGGTTCTTTCTTCAGGTATGCGTATCGGCTTCCTCTGCGCAAACGAGAAGCTTATGCAGAAGATAGTGGTAGCAAAGCAGGGTGAGGACGTACACACCCCCATGCTTCCCCAGATGATCTGTGCAGACTATATAGAGCAGTATGATCTTGACGCTCATATCAAGTCTATACAGGACCTCTACAGACATAAATGCGGCGTGATGCTTGCAGCACTTGACAAGTATATGCCTGATTGTGTAAAATATACCCGTCCCGAGGGCGGTCTGTTCTTATGGTGCACTCTGCCCGAGGGTATAGAGCTGAACGAGTTCGTTCAGGCGGCTCTTAAGCGCAAGGTTGCGGTAGTTCCCGGCACGGCATTCAACTGCGATACCGCAGCTGATTCCGACGCCTTCCGTGTGACCTACGCTACTCCCACAGAGGAACAGATCACAGAGGGTATCAAGATACTCGGTGAGCTTGTCACCGAATTTATGAAAGGTTAATGACAATGGACGATAAGAAGATAATTTTCTCGGGCGTACAGCCCAGCGGTATACTCACCATAGGTAACTACCTGGGAGCAATAAAAAACTGGGGTGCGTTCCAGAACGACAACAACTGTATTTTCTGTGTTGTTGATATGCACGCCATAACCGTAAGACAGGTTCCCGCAGATCTCAGAAAGAGAACCTACGAGACTCTTGCCATCTACATGGCTTGCGGTATCGATCCCGCAAAGAGCACCCTGTTTGTACAGAGCCACGTGCCCGCACATGCGGAGCTTGCTTGGGCGCTGAACTGCTACACCATGTTCGGTGAGCTCTCCCGTATGACACAGTTCAAGGATAAGAGCAAGAAGAACGCCGACAACATCAACGCAGGTCTCTTTACCTACCCCGTGCTTATGGCATCCGATATCCTCCTCTATCAGACAGACCTTGTTCCCGTAGGTCAGGACCAGATGCAGCATATCGAGCTTGCAAGAGATATCGCACAGCGTTTTAATCAGGTATATTCTCCCACCTTTACAGTTCCCGAAGGCTTTATTCCTAAGTCCGGTGCTAAGATAATGTCTCTGGGAGATCCCACAAAGAAGATGAGTAAGTCTGACGAGAACGTAAACGGCTTTGTTTCTCTTCTTGATGACCGCGATACCATAATCCGTAAGTTCAAGCGTGCAGTAACCGACTCTGACACAGTAGTTTGCAGAGGTGAAGGTAAGCACGGTGTCAACAACCTTATGACGATCTACTCCTGCTTCACCGGCAAGAGCGACGATGAGATAGTACGCGAATTTGAAGGCAAGGGCTACGGCGACTTTAAGTTGGCTGTAGGTGAGGCCGTAGCAGACGGTCTTGCACCCGTGCAGGAAGAATTCAACAAGCTTATGGCAGATAAGGGTTACCTTGAATCTGTTATGAAGGAAGGCGCTGACAGAGCTAACCGTATGGCATACAAGACCCTGGCAAAAGTATACCGTAAACTGGGCTTTGTAGGCCGCATATAAGGAGTTTATATGAATTACATTGACATTTTATACGGTGTAGCAGCAATGGTTTGTGCTTTTCTTATAGCATTTACCACTACCCCTGCAGTACGTGTTCTTGCATACAAGATGGGCGCAATAGACATTCCCACCGACAACCGCAGAATGCACAAAAAGCCGGTTCCCCGTCTCGGAGGTCTTGCGATATATCTGGGATTTGTACTGACCACCTTTGTTTTCTCTGACGTATCACCCACCCTTATCACAGTATGGATAGGCGGTTCCGTGATCGTGCTGCTTGGTATACTTGACGACATCCTCCGTCTCAAGGCTATCGTTAAGCTGGTGGTACAGATAGGCGTGGCTTACGTTGCGGTATGGCAGGGACTTACTGTTGAACGCATAACCGTTGCCGGACAGACCATAGAGTTCGGCAACTGGGCTATTCCCATAACCATCCTCTGGATAGTAGGCTTAACCAATGCGATAAACCTTATCGACGGTCTTGACGGTCTTAGCTGCGGTGTTTCTGCGATATCTGCGATATCACTGTTGCTTGTATCTCTGGTACTGGGCGAAAATCCCGCTACCACCGTACTTATCGGAATCCTTGCAGGCTCCTGCCTTGGATTCTTACCCTTTAACTCCAACCCCGCAAAGATATTTATGGGTGATACCGGTGCTCTGTTCTTAGGCTACACCCTGTCGGTGGTATCCATCACAGGCGTACTTAAGATGCATACCATCGTATCCTTCGTTATCCCCTTACTTATATTTGCCTTCCCCATTCTGGACACCGCATTTGCGTTTACCAGAAGAATCCTTCACGGCAAATCCCCCTTCTCTCCCGACAGAGGACACCTGCATCACAGACTTATAGACATGGGTCTCAACCAGAAGCAGGTAGTTGCTATCCTCTATTCCCTCTGCGCTATCCTCGGTCTCTCTGCTATTATGTTTACCGCGGACAAACTGTGGAGAGCGGGACTTATCGTTGCTATCGGTCTTGTGCTTCTTATAATCAACTTCGCATTACTCAAGAATCCCAATACCCGTGAAAAGACCGGTATCGACCAGATGACCAAAAAGAAGGAAGAAGACAAAAAAGAAGACTAATATAAAAAGCCTGACTCAGTCAGGCTTTTTTGTTGCTCCTTCTATAAGGAGCTTGTCGTATAATGCTTGGTGATAATCGTCAAGATCGCAATGGGTGCGGTTAGGTACGGAATAGAAAGTAAGGTCGTGTTCTTTCTGCATAAGCTCCACAAATGGTCTTGCGTGCTTGTCTATATTTACCGCCCCATCCTCTTCGCAATGGAAGAGGTGGTATTTTGTTTCTTTTGGCATCTTGTCTACAAGATGAAAGGGAGAAGCAGAGCGAAGAGCATCTTCAAGAGTTCCCTCATATGAAGCAAAGGCTGTATAGAGGGTTCTTGGCAGATCGGGACGCTCGGTGAAGTGATAAGGAAGATCGCACACGGGACAGTTTGCCACACAGTATCGGGGAGTACGCTTGGAATAAGCGGTGTACACAAGAGCTCCCTGACCTCCCATACTGCCGCCGCAGGATACGATGGGAGTATCCTCGGAGAGATTATATTTCTTAAAAAGAACGTCGATTATCTCGTCGGTAAAGTCCACGGTGTGCTTGTTCATCCACGCCCAAGGATTGTGATATGGTATAACAAAGAGGACATTGTCACAGGCAAAGCCCTCACCCCATTCGCTTCCGTTATCGTACATACTGCAGCCGCCCAGGCCCACGAAGAATATGACTATTCCCTTGATATCACCCTTGATGGCATAATCGTTACAGTAGGCAAATCTGCGAAGATTTGACTCATTTATTATTTTTTCCATATTGGCTCCTCACTTAAAAAATCTTCTCAGCTTCAGCTTATCGTTAAACTCGCATCGCTTGTCCATGAAGTGGCTGTAGAGACCGATGAGAGTTCCGTTAATGCAGGCGCAGATAACAGTACCCACGCCAAGACCCTTGATACTGCCAAAGAATATAAAGGTAAGAGCTACAGAAACTATAAGACTGCATATATCGTAGGTGGTCTTGCATCTGCCGGTGTTGAATCCAAAGCGCTGACACAGCTCCTTGACAAAGAGGTCGTATGCCTCGGGAGCAAGATAGGTATGGAACATAAAGGCAACGCCCATAGTCACGGTAAGTACTCCGGGTATAAACAGACATATCCTTGCCACGATTGTCTCTGCCGTTACAAGAGAAAGCAGAGCCATAAAGCCGTCGATAACAAAGCCGTATATGACCGCCGTCATAAAGGAAAGTATGTAGCTTAACTTAAAGCTGCGCATGATAAGCGCAAGTATTATAAGCAATATACCCTCTACCGCATAGCACGCCATACCGAAGGTCACAAAGGGCAGGGTCTCGGATAATTTAAGATACGTAAGGTATGCCGGCGCTACCACCATAGACATACCGAAATCCGCTTTTTCAAGCATGGAATTGCCAAAAGCTATAAGCAATATACCAAGGACATATGCTAACTCAGAGGGTATCTTGATCTTGTTTTTGGTCATTGTTTTCTTCTCCGTTCAAGGCAATTGTCGGGTCTTCGCTATTGAGCTGCTCCCTTCTCTTGCCCTTTTTTATCATATTGATTCCTACTATCATTAAAATAAGGCAAAACACGGTTCCTACGGCAAAACAGCCTACGATCACCTTAAAATATATGTCTGCAGTCCTTGTCATGGCAGGACCCCACACGTTTCCGTGCACTACCGACAACTTGCCTTCGTAACATATCTCAGTAGGTTCGGTATAGGACAGACGGTACATCTGCGTGTTCTGAGGCAGGGACAGGGTAACAGAAAATCCACAGTATTCAAGTAATGACTCGGTATAATCTGCCGCAGCCTTTGAAATACCCGAATCATATGCATTTTCAAGAACCTTGTGCATATCTACCCTGCCGTGCATACGGTAGGCATGATGAAGCTTGGTGTCGCTGAGCTCACAGTTAAGCTCGGTAAATACGGTAAGACTCTCGTCGCAAAGCATAGACTTGAGGTTTTCAAACGCCTCTTCAAAGCTATCTGCGGGCATGGTCTTGGTAAGGATAAGATAAGCAGACTTTTCATCCTTGGTAAAAAAACTGTATTCGCTCTTAAACCCCAGCTCTGTTCTGTAATAACGCTCTATCTGTCGAAGCTCGCTTTGAAGATCATATCTGTCCATAGCCGACTCGTAAGGAGCATCTACGTTTATCTTTATCTCTGTATACGCGGTGTTGTCCGCATCAATGCCGTACTCGATATCAGCGGTAGCGGCACATCCGCAGAACAGCGCACAACCTAATATAATAAGTAAAAATATTATTTTTTTCATATCAGCCTCAGAAAGTATAGCTAAAAGGTGCAGAGGTGTACATATTACCGTCAGGGGTAATAACGTTCACTACAAAAACCAACTCTCCCTTTAACCAATCGTCAATGTTATAACGCACCATAGAACCCATATTGCGTACTGTATTTCCCACGTAGCAAAGCGTTTTTTCACCGCTTGTGACGGTGCGCACGGGTCGCACGGTGTTCTCATAGTCATTGGGGTCAAATACGGTAAGAACGTATGTAGCATCCTCCCCGTACACCTTGTCAAAGGTTACCTCGTAATATACAAAGGTCTTGTAACCTCCGGTAAGGTTATAGGACTGACTGCGCTTTTTTATACCGATGTTCATTTCCTTTTTAATGTCAAACTCGGGGACGTCCTCTTCGATAAAACTGTAGAAATATTCAACCAGTTCGGGATTATCACAAGCCATAGGCAAGGTCAGGTTTTCCTGTACGGCAGAGCAACGGGTAGCACGCCACGATAAGCCGTCGGTATAAAGAACTTCCATAGAATCCTTATAATCCATGACCTCACGGGAGGCGGGAGAGCCCATAAGGGCAACGTAATCCTCTGCAGCTATCTCAAGCATAAATTTATAGTGATTGTCGTAGTAAAAATCCTCTGTAACGCTTGTTATATCTGCAAAGGAGTTTTCGGCGTTTAGTCCGCGGAGCTTGGCATACTCGGTATCAAAGAGCTCGTCGCCGTTAGTCTTGAGCATATGATATCTGGTATAATGATGACCGTACTCGTGACTGAGGCTGTTTGCCATACCCTCGGCGGTGGTGATCTCATCACCGTTGTACAAAGTTATCTGACCGCCCGTAAGGGTAAAATGTATCTTATAATCATCGGGAAGCAGAGTGTGACCGAAGGGCACCGAAAAATACTGTTTTGCATTCTTATGGGTAGCGGCGGCCCTATCATCTCTTTGCGGATACACGGTAACGCGGGAAAGTGAATATATCTCCTCACCGTGCTTGTTACGTAAAAGTTCCTTGTAAAGAAGCTCAAGATCTGCTTCATTCCACGCCTCGCTACGGCTTATAAACTCGATACCCTCAGCAGAGACGTATTTTGCAATAACGCTCTGACTTACCGATTCTTCGATATGCGTACCCTCATCCAACATCCTGACAAGAGTGGTATTGACGTAGTGATGTTCCGGCTCTTCGGTCAAAAAAGCCTCTGCCGACACTTTTTGACTCTCCACGCCAAAATAAGCAAAAAGTACAAGCGCAAGAGCAAAAGCAAAAAGAACAAAGTGTCCCAAGCTAACAAAAAATATTATTTTACCTGCTCTCTTCATAACATCACCTCTAGGTTAATGATACCAAATAATATAAGCTATGTCAACAAATAAAGATCCGACCGTGGTCGGATCTTTGTTTTAGTTATTTCTTGCCCAGAACTCGTCAAAGTCAACGACTGTGCCGGTCTTTCTTGCTTCCTCGATTGCAAACACGATAGCGTGGTTGTAGTAGGAATCTGTGATCTCGGGAACGCAGTTGCCTGTGTATGTACCTGTAAGGTAAGCGTAGAGAGTTCCGATAATACCGTTGTCTCCGCCGCCGTGACCGCCGTTGATACCGTCCTTAGCCTTGGCAGAATCGATTGTCTCGGTCTCACCGGAAGCAAAGTCGTATACGGTTATGGGGCTGGACTCGTCCATTGCGGCACGAAGCTCACCCTTGGTACCCATAATGTGGATAAATCTGCCGCCCTTGTTAAATGCGTTCATAGTGAAGGTAACGGTGATATCATCCTCAAAGAGCATGTTTACTACCTGGTGGTCAACAACGTCGTTGTCGCACTTGTATACGCACTTACCGTACTGGGTTGTACGAAGAGCTTCCTCAACGTCCTCGTCGGTAGGCTCAACCTTGTGGCTGGAGGTGGTACGGAACCAGTTGTTTTCCTTGTCGTCAAGATAGAGCTTCTTTGCATTGTACATACAGTTGTCTGCTACGGGACAGTCGAGACAACGCTCAGCCGCACCCTCGGGAGCGTTCTCTTCCTTAAAGTAAGAGAGCATACCGAAGGACTGAACCTTCTTACACTTCTTACCGATAAGCCACTGAAGAATATCGATATCATGGCAGGACTTCTGGAGAAGCATATCAGAGCTGCGCTCTGCATTGCCCCAGTTACCGCGGACAAAGCTGTGTGTCTGATGGATGTTACCAACACCCTCCTCGTGATTGATGGACATAAGCTTACCAAGCTTACCGGAATCGATAACTTCCTTAATAGCGTGGAATATTCTTGTATAGCGAAGAACGGTACAGATAACTACCTTAGTGCCCTTTTCGGTTGCGGCACGGCTGATCTCACGGCACTCCTCAAGGGTAGGAGCGATAGGCTTCTCAAGAAGCAGGTCATAGCCGAGCTCGATACACTTCATAGCGGGACCGAAATGCTCACGGTCCATGGTAGCGATAACTGCAAGGTCAGCAATCTTACCCTTTTCGAGCAGAGGTCTCCAGTCGGTGAACACCATATCGTCGGGAAGGTTCCATCTCTTCTGCTTATGGAGTCTTCTGTCGTCGATGGGATCTGCGATAGCCACAAGCTCAAACTGCTCAGGCAGACCTCTCATTATATCAGTATAGGTCTTACCTCTGTTGCCTATACCTATAAGAATTACCTTTAACTTTTTCATAATATTCCTCTCAGATAGAAAATATATAACAAGTATATGATACTATTTATTTTTTACAATGTCAAGTACGCCAAAGATTTTTTACTGCTCTCTCAAGCTCATTTTCGGTCATATGCTGAACATTTTCCAAAAGCTTGATGCCCATGCCCTTTGCTCTGTCACGGAAAAACTCTGCCGAGTCCCCTCCGTTACGTTCAAGAGAGGTAACCACCAACACTTTTTTTGCATAATCACCGCCAAAGCGTTCTGCCACGGTATTAAGCTTATAAAGCTCATTTACGTCAACCTGTCCGTTCTTGCAAGAGATAAACACGGGGATAACTCCCTTGGTCATCATAACGTCTATCTCGTTTTCAACAACGATACCCTCGCCGTTTTGCAGATCCTCTCCGTCCCAGTCGATGCAGACTCCGTTCACAACGTCGTCGTATACCGCGTTACCCTTGGTATCAAGTGCAGACCTTGCCACCGAGTATATCTTCATCTCCAGTACCTGCCCTGCCTTTGTAAGACAACGCTTAACCTGTCCGTTTTTATATCTGTATGAAATATAGCTCTCTGTTTCCTTATAATCAAGTATAAGTCCTGCCTTGATAAGGCTGTTCATTATCTTAACCTCAAGCGGTCTTTCGAGACAGGATCTTTGTATCACGGTACTAAGAGTATCCTTTGAAGGCATACGCTTCTTTTCAAGTATCTGCAGATCCTTGATCTCACGGTTCCAGAGAGAGTTATCCCGACGGCAGATATCCCACATCTTGTCGATATCTCTTTTAAAATCATCGGTATAATCCCAGATATGAGTTCCCTCTCGGATAACGTCGTCAAATATAACGTTTCCGTCGTATATCCGTATATACTCGGACACGCTGAGTCCGGGAATATGCTTTTCTTCATTAACACCCGTACATACGGTGTTATTATAAATGTTGACCCTCTGCAGCTTGATGTTACGGTCAAAGTATCGTTCATACACCATTCCCGCCGCCATAAGACACACGTCGTCTCCGCCGTCAAGGTCTATAACTACGTCTGCGTTTTGCTCCACTATCTCGGACAGAGCCTTAATAACAGAATCAAGATCGTTTATTACAACACAACGACAGGAAAAATCTATATCTTTGCCTCTCTGCAAAAACATCTCACGGTAGATGGATATATATTTCTTCATCAGACCCTTGTTGCTTCCCACCAATATCACCTTATCCGGAGTATCGGTAAGACATGAACATATATTACGCACCGAGGTCTTGTCAAAAAATTCTACGTATACCATTTATGCAATATCCTTACGGTTATATTTTTCTATCCCCAAAGCAAGTACGGTCACCGCCACCACAGCACCGGGGATAATATATTTCCACTCAAAAGCGCAGTTGTTGACGATGTACCCGCCATCGGCAAAAGCAAAGGGGGTAATATACTTAATAAAATCAAGGCTTTCGGTAAGATTGGCAAGAATATTGAGAAAATAAGTCAACAGACCTATACCCAGACCTACGCCTATACTGCCTCTGCGTACAAAAGCCGAAAGACCGAACGCTATACAACCTACAACGCTCTGAAGCGTAAAATACGAAAAGAACAGAAGCAGCATAACCTTAATATCGGCATCCTCACCTACCGCCGCAACCGAAATAAGCGTAATAACAAAAACACAGATATTCAATATAATTATCTGCGCTATGAGTGCAAAAAGCTTATACAGAGTAACCTTAACTCTGTTTATGGGATGTGTCAGCAGAAACTCGGCTGTTTTATCCTTTTCTTCTTTAGAAAGAATCGTTGCGCCAAGTATAGCGGCAAATAACGCTCCGCCTAAGCCCAGCACCTCCGAGCACTCTACTCCAAAATAACCCATAAATTCGCCAACCTGAAGCTCATCCATACCAAAAGCCTCGCTGAAATCACCCATATTGGCAAACATCTCTGACATATCAGCCATCTGCGACTTCATCTCGGGATATATAAGCACGCAGACGGCAAGCATAAAGGAAAGAACAGAGGTCCATATGATAAGAGAAAGTCTGTTACGTCTCATTTCATGAAAAAACAGGAACATATCAGTTTTCCTCCTTTACGTAGTAATGCATAAATACTTCATCCAGATCCGGATCCGAAATATTTATATCCTCAAAATCAAGCTTACCAAGCTCTGATATAAGCTCCTTGATATCTCCGCTGTAAAGGAACTTTATACTGTCGTTTTCTCTTTTTATATCCTTTATACCGTTTATTTTGGGAAGCTCACAGGGGGTACGAAGCGCAACCCGCTTAACACCGGTATGGCCTAACTTGTCTACCTTGTCACTTACAAGAAGTCTTCCCTCGCGGATAACGGCAGCACTTTTACAGTATCTTGCCACCTCACTGAGCACATGAGAGGACAAAAATACGGTAGCACCCTCACGATTACGCTCTGTCAGTATATCGTAAAACTCCTTCTGCATCAGGGGATCCAGTCCGCTTGTAGGCTCGTCAAATATATAAAGCTCAGGTGAATGCTGAAGCGCGCAAACTATAGATACCTTCTTGCGGTTACCGAAGGAAAGCTCGTTTACCTTACGGTCGGCATCAAGATCAAGTCTCTGACAAAGCTTCTTTGCTTCTTCTCTGCAGTCACGGCCTCTCAGCTTGGCAGAAAGATCAAGGATATCCTTAACCTTCATTCCGCCGTAAAAGGCTGCCTCCGAGGGCATATATCCCACCATAGCCAATATATCGGTCTTCTCTTTGATTATATCCTTGCCAAGCACCTGCGCGTTACCTGAGGTAGGCGAGATAAGACCTAAAAGTGTACGGATAGCAGTAGACTTTCCGGCGCCGTTAGGCCCTATAAAACCGAAAAAGTCACCCTTATCTACAGACAGATCGACGTCTATGATTCCTCTCTTATTACCGTAATATTTGGTAAGCTTATCTGTGTTTATCGCTTTCAAAATACCACCTCATATCATTTAACATATTGGTTAAATGTATTATAGCATAAAACTGTTGCAAATGCAACAGTTTATTCTGCATTAAACATAAGAACCGATAAAATACACAAACCGGCAGTTTCTGTACGTAAGATACGTTTACCCAGAGTTATGGCTTTTGCTCCTTTTTCTTGAGCAAGCTCGATCTCCTTTTGGTCAAAGCCGCCCTCAGGACCGATGAATACGGCAACCGAGCTCTTATCCTTTGCCTCTGACAGTATGGCTCTTGTAGATTCTATGCCCTCTGCCTTTTCATAAGGTACAAGAACGGTGTCTATGCTATCGGCATATTCCAGCGCTTCCTTAAAGGACAAGGGAGTTTTGATCTTAGGAATGATACCTCTGCCCGACTGCTTTGCGGCAGCCTCAGCTATCTGTTGCCAACGAGCGATCTTTTTGTCCTCTTTTTTTGCATCTATCTTTACAATACAACGGGAGGTCACGGTGGGTATTATCTCATAAACACCAAGCTCCACCGCCTTCTGGATAATGAGCTCCATCTTGTCAGACTTAGGAAGCCCCTGAAAAAGATACAACCTCTGCTTAAGCTCGGTACTTGAGGGACTGCTGTCCTTGATATCAAGCATCACCGCGTCACGCTCAAGGCTCTTTATAACGCAGGCATAATCTGTTCCCTTACCGTCACAGATCTCCACACTCTCGCCCACCTGCATGCGCAGAACGTTCTTTATATGGTTTACGTCTATACCCGTTATCTCTATTTCATTTTCTTTTACCGCATCGGGGGAAACAAAAAATCTCGGCATAACTTTACTCCAAAAAATTCATTAAAATTATTTTATCATATGTAATTTGAAATTGCAATAATTACAGCGTTTAATATCCTCACCTTATCAAAAAATATTACGGGAGGTGAAATGATGTTAAAAAGATTTTTTTGTATTTTAATAACCGTTTTAATGCTGGGTTTGCCTGTCGGCGCATATGACAGAACAGCTCACGGCTGGTACTGTATGCGTAACGGAACCAATCCGCCCTGTCTTGAATCTCAATTTTCATTTATAGAAAAATACGACGGATACTTCCTTGACAGAGAGCCAAAGGATAAGGTAATATACCTCACCTTTGACGCAGGATATGAAAACGGAAACGTGGCAAAAATTGCCGATACTCTGAAAAAGCATAACGCCACGGGTGCGTTCTTTGTTCTTGACAATCTTATCAAAAAAGAGCCCAAGCTTGTCAAACGGTTGGCAGATGAGGGTAACCTTATCTGTAACCACACCGCAAGTCACAGAGACATGACAAAGATAACAAATATCGAAGAGTTCAAAAAAGAGCTTACTGCGTTAGAAGAGGTCTATGCCGAGCATACCGGACTTAGTATGCCCAAGTTCTACAGACCCCCTGAAGGAAAGTTCAGCGAGGAAAATCTTGCCTTTGCAAAAGAACTTGGATATAAGACGGTGTTCTGGAGCCTTGCTTACGCCGACTGGGACAACAACGCCCAACCCGACCCTGAGGCGGCAAAGAAAAAGCTCCTAGACAACACCCACAACGGCATGGTGCTTCTCTTGCATCCCACATCCGCCACAAATGCGGCTATCCTCGACTCTCTTATGACAGAGTGGGAGCGTCAGGGTTATAGGTTTGGTGATCTCAATGAGTTATGCGATATTTAAAAGAAGTCTGATAATTATTATGGCTTTGGTGCTCATGCTTTATATCAACTCGTCTCTTTACTGTAAACCCGAGACGGTGGGGGAGGTTGCCCTTACCTTTGACGACGGTCCGCATTATAAGTATACCGCACAGATACTTGATATACTGAAAAAACACGACGTCAAAGCTACTTTCTTTACTGTAGGAAGCAACGCCGAACGTTTTCCCGAGCTTATACAGCGGGAGCTGAGCGAGGGACACGAGGTAGCCAACCACACCTATTTTCACAAGCATATGGCAAAGCTGTCTGACGAAGAGTTCAGAGATGAGATAGAAGGCTGGGAAGAGGTGATGGCGGAGGGTCACGGATACCAAAGCTCACTCTTCCGCCCGCCCGAGGGCATACTGACCGACAGCGAAAAGCAGATAACCAAAGAGCTTGGCTATGACGTGGTGCTGTGGTCTATAGACACTCGAGACTGGGCGCATAACAGAGTAGAGCGCATCGTTGACACCGTCATATCCGATGTCACCGACGGCTCGGTGATCCTGTTTCACGATTTCGTATCGGGAGACAGCCCTACCCCCGAGGCAATTGAAATTATAATTCCTAAACTAAAAGAAATGGGATATCAATTGGTAACGGTATCCGAACTGGAATAAAAATAAAGCCGTCGTTGACGGCTTTATTTATTTATTTAATTGAGGATCGATCATTATCTGCTTGATCTTAGGATATGCGGCATATGCACCAAAGTAGCTGCACACCGAGAACAGGAAGGTTATACCCAATATAACGCCTGCAGGAACAAAGTATACGAACAGTATCCAGGTAAGCGCAGCCGCAAGGAGAATACCTATAAACGCAAGGATATTTCGCTTGAAGTTGAGCAGAGTAAAGATAAGTGAATTCTTAAGTATCTTCCATATGTTCAGATCAAAGGTTATAAGCAGGATGTAGATATAGAATCTCATTATCATATACAATGCCAGTACGATAAGGTTAACGTACATCATAGACGATGCGTTGATGGCAAAGAAATAAATATCGTAGATCAGAAGTCCTATTATAGCAGCATCCAGCGCACCCATAATAAGTCCCTGCTTTTTATTACGCTTTACAGCGCCCCAAAAATCTGTCCAAAGCGAGATAGGCTCACGGCGTACCATAGAACGAAGAACGTAGTTTAAGCCTACACTTACAAAACCGTTGGTAAAAAGCACAAGCAGCGAAAGAGCCATAAAAATGTAGGTCCACACGGTAGGAGTGTATATAGAAGACTGTATTCCGTGAACTCCGAACAATGCCTGTGTAACCGGGGAGGCGTCAAACTTCATAACACCGAAAAGAGGCGCAAACAGAGAGGAGGACGCCGCCGTTGTGGGGGAGCTGAGATTTCCCGTAAGAGAAAGAAGTCCGAACATCAGAGGGAAATTGCCGAATATAATAAGGAGATTAAGGGTAAGAAGATTAGTGACGTTTCTACCCATTATCTTAAAGCACTTAGGCAGATCGTCGGGGCCGCTCATATCCTCCTTGGGAAGCTCAAGACCCTTTCCTTGAGGATTAAATAAATTGTAGAGTAAATGCTTTTTTTCTTTTTTGCTCATTTTTAAACATCCTTATAGTATAGGTATTAAATATTTGAGAGTGATTGCAATAAGTAAAAATACCGACAGCAGAAGAAAGGTAACAAGATATCTGCCTGTCTGTTTTCTTTTTAAAAGAGATACAAGATCGGGAGCGGCGTACTGCAAAGAGCCTGAAAATGCTGCAGATTTTGCTCCTGTGATTATGTATACCATAAGCAGAAGCACGCTTGCCGCCGCCGTCAGAATAAACGCCTGCTTGTCTATACTGCCCTTTTGGTAACAAAGACCAAAGTACACCACCGAAAAACCGGTCATAAATCCCTTGTAACCGGTCACAATGATAGCGGTATAGGGAGCGAACAAAGTAAAACCGAACAAAAACACAACGGCAAGTATCCTTGCCTCGTTAAAGAAGAGCATCAAAAGCTCCTCAAGGTCAAGGCTGAAGGAGGTTATAAGCTCTGCATCCGCCCGAAGCGAAGAAAAATAATCGGTGTATTCATACAGGTACAGACCGCACATAATGCCCATGACCGAAACAAGGGTCAAAAGTATAAAGTTGTTACGGTATCTTTTAAGTTCTTCCATTTTTCATATCCTCCATACAATAGAGAATATGATAAACGGACTCGATTTATTACTTAGCCAGTTCCTCCGCACGCTTGCCGCAGGCCTGCATAGCCTTTGAAACTATATCGCAGAAGCCTTCTTCTTCAAACACAGCCATTGCACGCTCGGTGGTACCGTTGGGACTGCACACCATACGGATAAGCTCCCCGGGAGTTTTGCCTGATTCCAGCACCATATGACAGGAGCCGATAACCATACGGGCTATTATCTGATCCAAATTCTTCTGATCCAGACCCATTGCTCTTGCCTCGTCGGCAATAGCCTTAATAAAGAGATATGCGTATGCGGGGGCAGAGCCTGTGGCACAGGTTACTGCAGTTATCTTGTCCTCGGTTACCACCATTACCTCGCCCATCTCTGAAAAGAGTCGGCAGATGTCGGAGAATTTTCTGTCATTCACCTTATCGTTTCTGCAAAGTGCGGTAACACCTTTACCTAACATAAGGGGAGTATTGGGCATGGTACGGATTATGGCAGTACCCTCACCTAAGGCTTTTGTAAGGGTATCAAGAGTAATACCCGCCATAATAGAGACGACCACCTTGCCGTTAAGGTCACATTCCGCTATTTCGGGAAGAACCATAGGAGCTACCTGAGGTTTGACACAGAGGAATATATAGTCAGCCTTTTCTACAGTTTCCTTTATGCTTTCGCAGGGGGTATATCCCTTTGACAAAAAACGGTCGTATTTTGTCTTATCGGTATCGTATAAGCATATATCGTAGGACGCGGCTCCGTCTATTATGGCGCCTGCCATATTGCCGCATCCGATAAAGGATAAAGTCTTTTTCATATCAAAAACACCTCGCATTTATATTATAATAACATTAAATCACTTCAATATCAACACAAAATCAAATATTTTCAAACTTAATATTGTAAAAAACCTTTTATGATAGTATAATTATCTTATCACAACTTTAAGGATTTGCTATGAGCCTTTTTGATATTTTCGACCGTTCTCCCAAAATAGAGACCGAAAGACTGATACTAAGACATATGAAGGTGTCGGATGCACGGGATATGTACGACTATGCCCGCCGCCCTCAGGTTACAAGATATCTTCTGTGGGCGCCCCATGACAGCCTTGACTATACCCGTTCTTATCTTAAACAGGTTGAACGATGCTACCGTCAGGGAACATTCCACGATTTCGGAGTAATATTAAAAGAAAATAACCGCCTTATCGGCACCTGCGGTTTTGCCCGTATAGACGAAGCTAACTCCACCGCCGAGGCAGGCTACGTCCTCAACCCCGATTATTGGGGTAAGGGAATTGCCACCGAAGCGCTGTCTGCCGTTATAGCTCTGGGCTTTGAGAAACGGGGCTTTAACCGTATAGAATCAAGATATATGGTTGATAATCAAGCCAGCCGAAGAGTTATGGAAAAAAACGGAATGAGCTTTGAGGGTATACACCGTCAAATGATATTTGTCAGAGACGGATACGAGGATATCGGCATCTGTGCTATTCTTAAACAGGACTATACTCCATATAAGGATGTAAAGTTTACAAACATTTAATCACATCCACCCCCAAGTAATGTATAATAAACAAAATGTAATTTTTTTGGAGGAAATAAATATGAATTTCATTCTTATGGATGCTGCCGCTGCTGCTCCTGCAGGAACACAGGGTAGTATGATCGGTTCTATCGTAATGATCGTTGCTATGATCGCTATCTTCTATTTCTTTATGTTCAGACCCCAGAAGAAGCAGGAGAAGGAAAAGCAGGCTATGATGAACGCCCTTGAGGTTGGCGACGAGATCACCACCATCGGCGGTATCATCGGCGAGATCGTTTCTATCAAGGAAGAGACCGTTACTATCGAGACCGGTAAGGACAGAAGCAAGATCCGCATTCTCCGTTCTGCTATCAAGAACGTAGACGTAAAGGCATCTGAAAAGATGTAATAATTTCCCTATGTGCTTCATATTCTTTAATAAAAGATTATGGAGGCATACTATGACCGTATTTACAAGATCGGTATTAAAAGCACTGCTGGCAGCCATAGTTACTGCCGCAGTGCTTATTTTCATTTTTGCCCTATGGGCGTATAACTCTGATGACCCATCTGCCCTTGTGGGACCCTTGGGTATGACCGCGTTTTTCATCAGCTGTCTTGCGGGAGGTATAGTCAGCCGCCGCGGTGACGGCAATATACTGACCTGCCTTATTTTCGGATTTGTCTTTATTTTCATCTGTTTTTCGCTGTCTCTCATATTTGACAGTGAACGCAGTATAGGCACTCTGCTTCTTACATATCTCGGCGGACTTGCCTCGGCAATATTGGGAGGTATACTGTTCGGCGGTAAAAAAGCAAAAAAGCCAAAATCCCTTAAAAAGTATAATAAAGCAAAAAGAAAGTGATTTTTGTCAAAAGACAAAAATCACTTTTTATTAGTCTTTATATTCCGAAACCCATCTTACAAGATCTACAGTTCCGTTTCCGCCTGCACAATGCCATGCGGCAACTCTGCCTGTGTCGGGAACCATAACAAGCTGCTGACCGTACATACCGCCCTTGCAGAAGCCGTTTCCTGCGCCGGTGGGATAAAGGTCATATACACGCTCGATCGCCTTGTTGACCCATCTCTCGGATACTATGCGCTGACCCTTAAATTCACCCTTGTTAAGAAGCATTTCGCCGAACTTTGCAAGGTCACAGCTCTTGATGTAAAGACCTGTAGCGCCCATAGGATAACCAAAGGGACAGTGGCTCCAGGCAACCTCCTGGAACTTAAGGGGCAGAAATAACTTTTCCCAAAGCCAATCATCCATCTTCATTCCGCATTTCTTTGATGCAACGCGGGCAAGCAGATAATAAGCCGAATCACTGTAGGAGAAGTGATCGTCGGGGGCGTGATCCATAGAATTGTTGAAGATATAGAAGAGAAAATCATCACCGAAGTTCTCGTAAATATCAAATCTGTCAATATCCATATCGCCGGGCTGGAAACCGCAATGATGACGCAGAACCATATCTATGGTAACCTTATGCCAGTCGGGATTGATATCCTCTGTAACATATTCGGGGAAGATATCAACAATAAGCTCGTCGGTTGAAAGCTTACCCTCGTCCTCCAGTATACCGATAGCAACCTGTGTGAATGCCTTTGCTATAGAATAGCAGTTGCAGCAATCGTTTCCGGGGTTGACCTGAGCAGTCTCGGGTTCGGAACCGTTTACTATCTCGGAGATACGGAACAGATTCTGGTTGTCCTCAAGTGCTAATTTTACAAAATCGTCTAAAAACTTGCTCATAATTATTTCTCCTTGGGTATGATACTATAATTATAACATACACTTCAGATGTTTTCAAGTCATATACAAAAAACATCCCCTCGGCTAACCGAGGGGATATCGTTTATGCTTTTATTACTCTTCGTCGCAGTTGCAATCGCAGCAGCAGCACTCTTCGTCGTCATCGTCGCAATCGCAGTCGCAATCGCAGCAATCACAATCGTCGTCACAGTCGCAATCGCAGTCATAGTCATCAGGACCGTAGAGGTATTCCTCAGCGTCGCCAAGATCCTCGTCGATCTCTTCAATGTATGCTTCAAGAGTGTCGAGATCCTCATCCATATCAGCGATGGTGAGAGCGAGCTCGTTTACACAGTCGATAAGAGCATTGATAAGCTTAGTCTCGGGCTTAGCGGGATCGAGAGCGATACCCTCTGCAAGACCCTTAAGATAAGCAGCCTTTTCAGTAATGTTCATTTTCATTACCTCCTAATTTAATTCTTTGCTATTCAGAGCAATTATGCACGCTCTAAATATTCACCTGTACGGGTGTCGATACGGAGAACTTCACCGATTTCGATGAACAGGGGAACCTTGATGGTAGCGCCTGTCTCAAGAGTAGCGGGCTTGGTAGCGCCCTGAGCTGTATCACCCTTGAAGCCGGGCTCGGTGTCGGTAACCTCGAGCTCAACGAACATGGGGGGCTCAACTGCGAAGATGTCACCCTTGTAGGAAACGATCTTACACATCATTTCTTCCTTAACGAACTTGAAGTTGTCATCAAGCTTATCCTGGCCGATGGGCATCTGCTCATAGGACTCCATATCCATGAAGTAGTAGAGATCGCCGTCGGTGTAGAGATACTGCATCTCACGTCTGTCAACCTGAGCGTTCTCAAACTTCTCTGTAGGGGAGAAGGTACGCTCAACAACAGAGCCTGTCTTTACGTTCTTGCACTTTGTACGTACAAACGCTGCGCCCTTACCGGGTTTTACGTGCTGGAACTCAACTACCTGAAGCACGTTGCCCTCATACTCAAAAGTTACGCCGTTTCTGAAATCACCAGCTGTTACCATATTATATAACCTCCAAATTGTGTTTATTCATATTCAATTTATTTTACAATATTATGGTTAATATTGCAAGAGTTTTTAATAAATTTCTATCAATTCTTTTGCAGTTTTTGTGATATCAACCACTTTGTCGGGATAGAAGAAGAGCATATCCTCTATTCTGACACCGTATTTGCCCTCGATATAGATACCGGGCTCGCAGGTTACAACGTGGCCTGTAGTCAGCGCCTTGCCCTCTCCGAGAGGAGAAACCGAGGGTGCCTCGTGGATATCCATACCCACACCGTGACCGAGACTGTGACCGAAATAACCCTTGTAGCCGTTGCTGTAGATATGATCGCGGGCAATAGAGTCCGCATCCTTAGAGTTGATACCGTGATGCATAGCCTCAATAGCCTTGAGCTGCGCCTCAAGCACGGTATTGTACATATGCTTCATATCGTCGTCAGCCTTACCTATACATACGGTACGGGTCATATCCGAGCAGTAACCGTTATAGAGAGCACCGAAGTCCATAGTCAAAAATCCCTTTTCAAGCTTGCAGTTACGGGGAACGCCGTGAGGCATGGAGGAAGCAGTACCCGATACGGCAATAGTCTCAAAAGAGGAGGCGGAAGCGCCAAGTCTTCTCATCTCAAAGTCAAGTTCAAGAGCGATCTCACGCTCGGTGCGCTCGGGAGTGATAAAGCCTAAGATATGCTCAAAAGCCTTCTCTGCAATACGCTGAGCGGCGATCATGTTATCCATCTCGGTCTCGTCCTTATATTCGCGAAGCTCTGTTATAACAGAGCCGAGAGGAACAAGAGTAACCTCGCCCACATCTCCCTGAAGGGTGGAGTGAGCCTTAACTGTCATTGCGTTATCCTCAAAGGCAAGGGTCTTGATGTTCATTTCCGAAAGCACAGGAACAAGCCATTCCTTACGGGGACCTGACATCATAAATACCTCAAAGGCAGGGTCACCCTCAGCCTTTGCCGCCTCGATATATCTGAAGTCGCAGACAAGCATAGCCTTGGTCTGGGAAATTATAAGATAACCGTCGGTATAATCAAAACCGCAGAGGTATCTTATATTCTTTTCATCGGTGACGATAACACCGTCGGCAATTCCCTTTAATTTTTCCTGTAATTTAATAAGTCTAGTGTTCATATTAACTCCTTATCTATACGCTTCATAAGCGTGCTTCATTGCAAGTGCATCGTCTGCCTGAGTTCCCGCCGACTCGCAGATAATACGGGGGCAGAGTCCTTCTTTTGCTATAGCCTCACAAAGAGGCTCAAAGTCGGGCCCAAAGGCGGTATCCTCAAAGGTCACATGCTTTTTCTCACCCTGAGAGGTGTATTCTATCTTTGAAAAATGGCAGTGGAGATACTTTGCCTTCTCCTCGCCAAGTCCTTCGCCTATACGGTCAAAGAGACGTCTGTAATCGTCAGCGGTAACAAAAACGCCGCCTACGTCTCTTGCATTGAGATGACCGAAGTCTACACAGGGATAAAGTCTTTTGTCAGCCGAACAGAGCTGTATGACCTCATCAAGAGTACCTAACTGATTCTTCTTTCCCATAGTTTCAAGGCAAAGATGAATGTCGGTATCTCCTAACATATCAAGGGTACGCGCCATAGTATCTGCCGCCAAAGCCACAGCCTCTTCTCTTGATATCTTTGAAGCGGAGCCGGTATGGATAACGACGCTCTGTGCTCCAAGGGCAGTTGCCGCGTCAACGCTTGCCTTGATATAGTCAAGACTCTTTAAGCGCTTGTCCTCCTCCACACCCGAAAGAGATATATAATAGGGAGCGTGAAGTGAGAGATGTATATCGTATTTTTTAGCTTCTTCACCGAGAGCTTTAAAGGTCTCAAGCTTAGTACGGATTCCGTTGCCGCACTGATATTCGTAGGAGTCAAGCCCAATCTCAGAAAGCCACTTAAAGACCTCTTTTGTGGACTTATGTCCCTCGGCATAGAAACGGTCGCAGTTACCTGCAGGACCGAAAAGTGCTCTATTTTTCATTCTTTTCACCGTGTATCTTATGATATTTTCTTACGTAGGGAGCCTCTATCTTACGCTTGGTACGGAAGAAAAGCTCGGTACGGTCCTTTATGGGCAATACCGCAAAGGATCTCTTTAACCCCGCGCACTTGCCTGCCATTATATCTGTAAGCAGCTGGTCTCCGATAATAGCGGTATTTTCCTTAGTAGTACCCATAGCCGCCATGGCACGGCGCACACCCTTGCCAAAGGGTTTGCCGCCTCTGTGCATTGCAAAATAACCAAGCTCTGCATTAAAGGTAGTTACTCTGTTAGGGTCGCTGTTGTTGGAAACAAAGGCCATCTTTATGCCCGCCTCCTCCATAGACTTAAACCACGCCGAAACCGACTCGGTAGGAACGGGGTCATCATAAGTAACAAGGGTGTTGTCTATATCCAACACCAGACCGCGTATTCCCTCGGACAGAAGAAACTGGGGGGTTATCTCGTATATATCCTTAAAAAAAAGATCGGGGATCAAATATTTTTCTAATATCATATACTTTCTCCAAATGTAATTTATATTATTTTATCACATCATCAGTATAAATGCAAGTACAGACAAATATAAATATACAACAAGGGGGAGATAAAATGTTTATATATTCGGTAAGGGCAAGTACACTTAAATTTTTTGGAGCGGTAATATTATCGGTAGCGGCGCTTGTGACCCTTATATGCTTTATACCCACGGTGGATGCCGAGGGTACCGAGACCTTTTCGCAGGGTGAAAAGATAAATTATGCAAACATAAAGTCAAACGACGATCGGGTAAATTTTCTGAGACAGTTCGGCTGGGAGGTGGATGCCTCACCCACAAAGGAAGAAACCGTTACCATACCCGATGAGTTTGACCGTATATACACCGGCTATAACGATATGCAAAAAAAATTGGGGCTTGATCTGTCAAAATACAGAAACAAAGAGGTGGTGCGCTACTGCTACAACATCACCAACTACCCCGACTACGACGGCGAAGTCACGGCTACCCTGCTTGTCTACAGAAACAAGGTCATCGGTGGAGATATTTCCTCGGTTGACGCAAACGGATTTACGCACGGATTTACAAATGAAAAAAGCACTTCTTGACGAAGTGCTTTTTTCAGCGTGTCGATAAATCTATCGACACGCTGTTAGACTTCGAAAAAGGAAGTGTCGGTTTTAGTGAAAAGGGTCCGTAGGCGTACTAAGTACGGTAGTGACCCTTTTCGCGGAAAAGTGTGAAAGGACGGCATAAAACTCGATGTTTATGCCGTCCTTGAATGCTTATC
>JBGUUX010000008.1:0-13193 GCA_045133915.1 Eubacteriales bacterium
GTATAGGAATATTTGACAATATGCGTAAATGGATCGACGCAGCCTCCGCACACGAACTGAGTTGTAACGAGGAGCTATAAAAAATAAAAACAGTTGCATTATGAAGCGCCCCCTGTCAAGTAGACAGACGAAATAACAAAAATATTTAATGAAATCCACCCTGCGGCGCAGCAGGGTGGAATTTTCATGCTGCGGCAGCAGCGTGAAATTCCATAGGTGTCATACAATTAAGCTTTAATTGATAACGTTTCGTATTGTAGAAAAGTATATACTTTTCTATGGCTTCGATCAGGTCAGCTTGTGAAGTAAATCGTTTAAGATAATACATTTCGGATTTGAGAATACCCCAATATCCCTCCATAGGACCATTATCGATACACCGTCCAACGCGGGACATGCTCTGACGCATACCTGCATCCATTAGCTTCTGATGAAAAATTTTGCTTGTATACTGAAATCCTCTATCGCTGTGGAAGAGTGGGTGGGCACCGGGATTGTTAAATACCGCTTCATCAAAAGTCTCGAAAACAAGACGATTATTGTTACTGCTTCCAATCTTGTATGAGACTATTCTTCTGTCATACAGATCGAGAATAGCACTTAAATACAGTTTCCTTACTTCTCCGTCAACATAGTATTTAAACTCTGTCACATCGGTAAGCCATTTCTCATTTGGTGTATCGGCATAAAATTCTCTATTTAGTACATTTTCTGCAGTTATCTCAGGTGTGGATTTAATGTAATTGTATTTCTTCTTTCTGCATACCGACTGTAAATGCAATATTTGCATCAATCTGTATATTCGCTTTTTATTGAAATGAGTTTTATGCTCTCTGTTAACCGTTATTGTCATCTGTCGGTAGCCTAATATGCCATTCTGTGCTTCATACAGTTCTTTTATCCACTCGACAAGCTGTTCGTTTGTTTTCTGATGCTTACTCGGTTCTCTTTTTAACCACTTGTAATATGCAGAACGACATATATGCAGCTTTGCACAGAGCTTTTCTATTGGGTATTTTTCTGTTTTGTTCAAATACTGTATTGCTATGTATGAATCCTCCTGTCTCACTCCGCTTACCAATCGCCTCCTCTCAATTCCCTCAATTTTTTTAACAGGGCTATCTCCATTTCCTGATCCTTGATCTTTGCTTGCAGTATCTTGTTTTCTTGGCGTAAGCGATCTGCCTCTGTTAACTCGCTTTCCGGCTTTGCTTTTCCGCGGCGGTCGGTTAATCCATTTACTCCCTTTTCCTCATATTTCTTTACCCATGTATAGATCTGTTGATAGGATACATTGTATTTCTCTACGGTTAATCCGTAATCTTTTCCGTGTTCTATACAAAATGCTACTATCTCTACTCGTTCTTCTTGTGTAGTCTTTCTTCCCTTGGTCATATAGATATCTCCTTTGGCAGAGCTTGGCTCCTTGAATTCTTTATGACCATTATACCATATTATCCACTTTCTGAGTACCGACGGTGAAGATATTTTGTATTTACTGCTTATTTCTATACGACTCCCTTTTCCGGAAAGATATTCTTTCACTGCTTGTATTTTTAAGTCTGTACTATACTTTTTATTCTGCTTTTTGTTTCGTAGCCCTTCCTCTCCTTCGCTTTTATGACGGATTACCATTTGCCGTACTGTTTCTCCGTTAAGTCCGTATTTCACTCCTAATTGTTTTAAACTGATTTGTCCTTTTTGGTATTCTTTTACTATATGTATTCTTGTTTCTAAATCATGTTTTGCTTTTCTTGACATAAATTTATCCCCTTAGTGTAGTCTCGAAATTTTTTATTATTTCGAGTGTCTACTCTAAGGGGATTATATCACTCGGCAACTGTTTTTATCCTTTAATTCTGCATTCTGCATTACGACTCCATGGCTACGCCATTGCGCTGTATAATTCCACCAACCGTATCAAAGATACGGGGTGTCATGGATCTGCATTCTGCATTACATAGCGAAGCTATGTGTAACGTCCTCTTCAAAGTGTGCGGCAGTTTCAGCACCCGAGCCTCCGTCAAAACGGGAGTTCTTGAGATAGATACCAATGATCTTGTTTTCGGGATCTATCCAGAAGTGGGTTCCGTATGCACCGCTCCAGCCGTATGCTCCCTTGGGCAGACGCTTGTAGTCGTCGTTTACAATAACACGAACACCCAGACCCCATCTTTCGTTATACGGCATTATCTCGTGGGGAACGTGAGGTGTGGACATCTTTTCTACTATCTCCTCGGAGAGGATACGCACACCGTTGTATTCACCCTTATTAAGAAGCATTGTAGCAAACTTGATATAATCTCTGTGACTTGAGCACAGTGCCGCACCGCCCATATAATATGTAAGAGGAAGCCCCTCGAACATACCGCCGTAGGGGAAATCAACGGCGATTGCCTTGCCGCCGGTATAGTCGTGCATGGGTGTTACACGGCTTCTCTGCTCCTCTGTGGGAGTAAAGGTGGTCTCATACATACCCAAAGGCTGACATATTTCTTTTTCTATAAATTCGTTATAAGGCATATCGGTCACGATCTCAACCAGTCTTGCCAATACATCGAATCCAAAAAGGGCTGAATAGAACTGAGTTGAAAAAGGCTCAAAGTCAAGAGCAGAACGGGAATAATGCTCAACCGCTTCCTTAAGGCAGGAGTGCTCTACCTCTCTGCGCATCTTGGAAAGGGCATAGTTACCTACGTCGCCGCTACCGAGACCGCTTGTATGTGTAAGCAGATGAAGTACGGTTATCTCCTTCTCTGCATCTCCCACGATCTCAAGCTCACCGTCGACCATCTTACCGATCTTCATGTTCTTAAAGCCGGGAACGTACTCGGAAACCTTGGTGTCAAGGCTGAGAAGTCCGCGGTCAACACATATAAGGGTAGCAACTGCGGTAATAGGTTTGGTCATGGATGCAAGACGGAAAATGGTCTTTTCGTCAACGTCGATGCCTATCTCCTTGTTACCGAAGAAGCCCTCGTACATTACCTCGCCCTCCTGCACTACAACGCAGGAACAGCCGCCTACACGACCCGAGGTTATATCGTCATTTATTCTCTTTTCAATATTTTCTTTGAGCAGATCCTTATTAAGTCTTTTCATTGTTATCTCCGTTATTTATACTTGATACCTTTGGTGACAAAACCGATATTTTCAAAATCCTTGGGATTGTGACGGATTATATAATCTATATAGGAATCTATTATCTTTGCGGTGAAGATATATCCCATGGGATTCATATGTCCGAGAAGGAAGAAATGTTCATTAAACTTCTCGTCGTACTTGGGACCGTATTCGTAGATATCTAAAACGTAGCAGTTTTCGTAGTATTTGGCAAGATCATAAAGCATAGCCGCGTGATTGCGTGCTATTTCGTTATGCCAGTCAAGATGTATCTCGGGGAAGGTCACAAAGAAAAACTTGGCATCAGGACTTATCTCCTTATAACGGGCGATTATCTGCGCATAGTAGCCTGCAACAGTATGCTTGTTATTTTTGTAATCCGTAGGATCTATGTCCGCTACAGAACCAAGCTCTATCTTTTTAGGGCTGACAAGATCGTTTACACCGAGAGCAATAACGTATGCCTGACACGCCTTTTCCTTGTCCCACCAGCCTCTGTCTTCGGCGGAGCTTTCTATAAATTGCTGTGCGGTCATTCCGCCACCGGAAAAGTTATACGCCTTAAAGCCGTTTTTGCGTGCAATAAACTGACCCCAGGAATATTCATACATATCGTACCAGCCGTGCTGTCCGTTTTCGTCGCAGGTTTCAAACTCACCCGATGACATACTGTCACCGATAAAGGCAACCGTACGGAATATTGAGGTGTTGCTATAGCCCTCTACCAATTTGTCCAGGGGCTTTTCGTTTTCAGGATAAAGATAACTTTCCCAGTTCATGATAACTCTCCTTTTTTATGATATTATAAGGATAACATATTTTCGAAGTTAATTCAAGCCTCAGACTGTCTTTTTTTCATTCTCTGCCAGTTGTAGAAGCCGTAAAGATCGTTGATAAGAAAAACGATAAAGCAGATTATCATTGCGGGATTTTCCGCAAGTATCCAGAGACCTATAAGCACCACGTCGTTTGCGGCATACCCAAGGGCATAAAAGGGACTGCGAAGATACGTCATGGTCGCCGCAAGAATGCTTGTGGTAACCGACAGAGTGCTTAAAAGTATCTCTGCGGTACCAAGCGCCGAAAGGATAAAGTAAAACGCAACTGTTACCGCTATAGCAAATATCAAGGTGAAAATAATATTTTTTACGGTTAATTTTTTAACCTCAACCTCGGACTTGTTTGCCTTTGAGGGATGGCGTATCCAGGCTATCAGTGCAACGATAGCCATAGGTGCGGACATGCCGAGGTAGGTTATCATCTCGCCGTAATACTGTCTTGAAAAGGATACCACTCCGTAAAATACTGCAAAAATTATAATAAGAATCTGTCCCCAGATATCACCCTTTGCGGTAAAGATAAGAGCGGTAACACCTATAAGCGAGCCTATAGTGCTGAAAAGATCACGCTGGGGCGATAATATATAGCAAAGTATTACCACTATCATAGACCCAAGCCAGAGACCGAACTCGAATTTTGATAATTTTTTAAAGGGATTATGCATGATTTTTCTCCTATAACAAAAATACACCCATACACACCTTCAAAGACCTAACGGTGTGATGAGTGCAACTACCCGGTGGCAGTAAAATATTATATCCGGAGTATAACACACAACTTATAATTTGTCAATATAAATTATTAGCGATATATTTGCCTTCGGCAAATGCGATATGTTTGTTTTACAAACGCGATATATTTTCTACAGAAAATGCGATATAATATAAATCCCTATCCCCACACCCCGCAGGGTATATCGCGCCGCAGGCATATCGCTCCTCCTGAGGAATATCGCAAATCCCGAAAGGGATTTATATCGCGAGAGAAGTCGCAAAGCGACTTCTCTTAAAATATTCCTGCCGACTTAAGCAAAAATGATGCAATAAAGGTAGTGAACGCAGACAAAAGCGTAGTCCATATAACAAGCTGTCCGGCCAGCTTAACGTCCCCATCCATCTCCTGCGCCATAGCCACGCTTGATACCGCAAGAGGCGTGGTGAAAACTGCGGTAAGTGCGGCAAAATGAGCTCCTGTAAACTCTCCCTTAAAGAGAAGATAAGCAGTACCTAAGCCAAGCACGGGTACCATAAGACAGCGCATCATAACACCCCATATTATCTCACGGCGAAGCTCCTTGACGGTAGAAAACTCAAACTGCGCTCCAAGCACCAAAAGAGCCATGGGTGTGGCAAGGCTTGACATGTTACTTATAACCTTATATACAGGTGTAACGTCGCTTAATCTGAAGGAAATATAAGGTCGTAGGGTAAGCACGGCTATACCGAGAACGATGCTTATTATCAAGGGATTTTTAAGTATATCAAGTATTATCTTTTTAAAGCTGGGTTTACCCTCACGGTATACAGACAGACATATGACCGCAAGAATATTGAACATTACAATAACCACAGCAGAAAGCACCGATGCTGCAGCCACGCCCTCATCACCAAAAAGAGACTCCGCCAAAGGAATTCCTATAAGAGCATAGTTTGAACGAAACGCCGCCTGACACAGCACCCCTCTGCAGCTTCTGCTTTTTGTGGCTATTTTTACAATAGGAAATGCAACAAAAAACAGTGCCAACACTGCTATTACGGTGTAAATGATATAGTTTGGCTCTATGCTGCCTATATTCTCTATCTTGTAAACGTTAAGAAAGAGCATCGAGGGCAAAAAGACACGGAAGCAAAGCTTGTTTGCCATTTTTGCAAATTCCGCATTCATAAAACCTATTCTTTTAAGCAGATAACCCAAAGCCACCGTCACAACTATTGGCAGAACGGCGTTAAGCGCAAAGATCAACGAATCCATATTTTTCTCCTGTATATAACTTAAAAATATTTTACTACCGCTATGGGTTTATGTCAACCGAATATTGACATTTCACTTAATTAAAGTGTATAATATAACTACCAAATCAATAAAAGGAGACGTTATTATGTTTTGTACTAACTGCGGAAATCCCGTTGACCCTACCACCGGCGTGTGCGCTGGCTGCAACGCTCAGTATACGGTAAACCCTCAGCCTGTTCGTGCAGAGATCACCGAAAAAGATCTGCCCGAAAAGTTTAAGCCTATGGGCGCATGGAGCTATTTCTGGCTCAGAGTTCTTTTTGGCGTTCCCGTAGTAGGATTTATCTTCCTTATCATCTTCAGCATCAGCGATGCCAACCGTAACCGCCGCAGCTTTGCCCGCTCTCAGTGGTGCTCTCTGATTCTCGTAGCTATAGTTGCTGCAATAGTCAGCGCTATTGTTGCTTTTTTAGGCGTATCCTACGCAGACGTAATATCAGAAGCAATGATGTATTGATCTTATCGTTACATAAGAAAACAGATGCTCTTTACGAGCATCTGTTCAGCGTGTCGATAAACTTATCGGCACGCTGGCAGACTTCGAAAAAGGAAGGTAGGGTTCCACGAAAAGGGTCCGTAGGCGTACTAAGTACGGTAGTGACCCTTTTCGTGGGAAAGTGTGAAAAAGTGGTGTATACTCGACGTATACACCACTTTTGAGTACTTATCTAATCATATTTGAAGATATAATTAATATTACCTGTTTTCATGTCAGTTGGAGAGATAACCCCTAAAAAACAACTATTCACACGTCCGACCGACTTTTTCGACAGTCTAAAAGGTTGATTGAGTTTTCTCAATCAACCTTTTCTGTTACTATAGTGATCATATCATTTTCCACCGTGGCAAAACCGCCGTCTGTAATGCAGGAAAATATTTCTTTTCCCTCGAGATAAGCGGTCACGGGACCTCTGTCAAGGCAGATAAGCGATTTTATATGACCCGCTCTTATTCCCATACTGCCGCCGCCACGACCCATAGTGTCGTCGCAAACGTTCAGGTGTACCGAGTCACATTCTACGGGCGGTCTCGTTCCGTCCTTTGAAACGATCTTAAGTGTCAGCATAGCTTACCCCTTGAACTTGCGGTAAACGTCGTCGATGGTACCGCTCATAAGGAAATACTGCTCGGGGATATCGTCACACAGACCGCCAAGGATATCCTCTACGCTGGAAACAGTCTTATCAAGAGGCACGTATGCGCCCTTGTAGCCGGTAAAGCTCTCTGCTACGTGGAAGGGCTGGCTGAAGAATCGCTGAATACGTCTTGCACGGCGTACAAGGACCTTGTCCTCGTCGCTTAATTCCTCCATACCAAGGATAGCGATAATATCCTGAAGCTCGTTATACTTCTGAAGTATTCTCTGTACCTCTTTTGCCGCCTTATAGTGACGGTCTCCCACAAAGTCGGGAGTGAGCATACGGCTGGAGGACTCGAGGGGATCAACTGCGGGATAGATACCCAGCTCCACTATCTTTCTTGAAAGAACGGTGGTGGCATCAAGGTGAGAGAAGGTGGTAGCAGGCGCAGGGTCGGTAAGGTCGTCTGCAGGCACGTAAACCGCCTGAACAGATGTGATAGAACCGTTACCTGTAGAAACTATACGCTCCTGCAGCTTACCCATCTCACTTGCAAGGGTGGGCTGATAACCAACCGCCGAGGGCATACGTCCGAGAAGTGCGGAGACCTCACTGCCTGCCTGGGTAAATCTGAAGATATTGTCAATAAATAAAAGTGCATCCTTGTGGGAATATTCTCTAAAATATTCTGCCATGGTAAGACCTACAAGGGGAACACGAAGTCTTGCACCTGCGGTCTCGTTCATCTGTCCGAACACAAGGGCGGTCTTGTCAAGAACGCCTGACTCAAGCATTTCGTTGTAAAGGTCGTTACCCTCACGTGAACGCTCGCCGACTCCTGCAAAGACAGAGTAACCGTCGTGCTCGTTTGCCACGTTGCGGATAAGCTCCATGATAAGCACGGTCTTACCAACACCCGCACCGCCAAAAAGACCTATCTTACCGCCGCGCACGTAGGGGGTCATAAGGTCTATGACCTTGATACCCGTCTCAAGAATATCCTCGGAAGCAACGATATCCGCAAATCGGGGAGCAGGATGATGTATAGGCCAGTGATGCTGGGAACTTATAGGCTCTTTTTTGTCTATGGGTTCACCTGTAACGTTGACCATACGTCCAAGGGTCTCTTCACCTACGGCAATTGTTATGGGAGCTCCTGTATCGGTAGCCATAAGTCCGCGGGACATACCGTCGGTAGACTGCATGGAGATACATCTGACCTCACCGTTACCCAGGTGCTGAGAGACCTCAAGTACAAATTTCTCGCCGTCGTGCTCAATGATAACGGCATTGAATATATCGGGTATTTCTGTCGGTTCAAACGCAATGTCTACTACAGGACCTGTAATGCGCTGTACCATACCTATAGAACCCTTCATAGGATTTCCTCCGGAAATAGTGAAAAGTGAATAGTGAAAAGTGAATAGTTTTGGTGGAAAACTGTTGCTCTAGCAACAGTTTTCTTCCTTAATTCTGCATTCTGCACTCTGCATTCTGCATTTTAAACGTCTGCCTCTGCAGACGTTTCTATAACGTCTGCGGTTACTGCGCTTTGGCGGAGTCGGTTTATCTCGCCCTCCAGCTTTTCGCAGTATTCGGTTGCGGTATCAAAGGCGGAACGCATGGTCATAAGGGTTGCCGCCTGAGCACCGATGGCGCTCTCAAGCACAAGGGCGTATACCATAGAGCCAAAGACGGTCATTGCCGTCCTTGATATCACCGTATCGCGATCGGGAGCAAGAAGCAGAGCGTGATCCTCCTCGTCCGCTCTTTTTACCGAAAAGATCTCGGTATAAGAGGGCTTCTGGAGCATCATATTGACGTACCGCTGATATATAACAAGCACTCTTGACACCTTACCCTCGCTTCGCCAAAGAGCGATATCGGAAAGGAGCATACCTGCCTCATCATAGGTAGGAACGTCATCGAAGATATATTCCTTTTGTATGGGAATATTCTTTTTGTTAAAGAAGCTCGCCGCCTTTTTGCCTACGGTAACAAGAATATAGTTATCCATATCACTGATACGTCCGTGGGCATAGTTAAGAAGCTCGGAGTTAAAGCTGCCGCACATTCCCTTATTTGCCGCCATCACCACCACAAGGGTAGGAGCGTCGGGGTCGGCTGCACTAAGAACGTTTACAAAGCTTGCTTCGTATTTGCTATAGATATTCTCACACTCTTTGCCGTAGGGAGAAAATGCGGAATATATGGAGTTAAGCTTTGAAAACTTGACGGTGGATACCGTCTTCATAGCCTTTGTCAGCTTACGGGTGGAACGTATACCGCGAAGCTGCTTTTTAAGATTTTGGATAGCGGGCATATTTACTCACCCACTTTATAACCGCCAAGGGCAAATCTCAAGGCAGAAAGAAGCTCGGCGTCTGCCTTTGCTCCCGTCTTGAGCTTAGCCGTAAGATCGGCATGCTCAGACTCAAACCAGGGGAACAAGCCCTTTTCGTAGCTGTCCATACGGTCAAGAGAAACGTCTGCCGCAAAGCCCTCGGAAACCGCAAAGAGCAGAAGCGCCTGCTGCCAGTCCTCTAAGGGCTGATATCTGTTCTGCTTAAGCGCCTCCATCAGTCTGGCACCCGAATCAAGGGTAGCGCGGGTAGTTTCGTCCACGTCAGAGCCAAGCTGAGTAAAGTCGGCAAGCTCACGGTACTGTGCAAGCTTGGTACGAAGGCTCGATGCCATCTGCTTCATAAGCTTGGTCTGTGCCGCACCGCCTACACGGGATACCGAAAGACCTACGTTGATAGCGGGTCGCTGTCCCTCGTGGAAAAGGTCGGACTCAAGGAATATCTGACCGTCGGTTATAGATATTACGTTTGTGGGGATGTAAGCGGAGATATCACCTGCAAGAGTCTCGATGATAGGCAGAGCGGTTATAGAACCGCCGCCAAGCTCGGGAGAGAGGTGAGCGCTTCGCTCAAGAAGTCTGGAATGAAGATAGAATATATCTCCGGGGTATGCCTCACGTCCTGAGGGACGGTGCAGAAGAAGTGAAAGCTCACGGTAAGCAACCGCATGCTTGGAGAGATCGTCGTAGATTATAAGCACGTCCTTGCCCGAATACATAAAGTATTCTGCCATAGCCGTACCTGCAAAGGGCGCAATATACTGTGTGGCGGCAGAGCCGGAAGCGGGTGCAGAAACGATGGTGGTATACTCCATTGCGCCGCACTTGGTAAGCTTATCCTTGATATCGGCAATGGTAGTGTCCTTCTGACCTATGGCAACGTAGATACAGATAACGTCCTTACCCTTTTGGTTGATGATAGCATCAACGGCAATGGCGCTCTTACCTGTCTGACGGTCACCTATAATAAGCTCACGCTGACCTCGGCCGATGGGAACAAGGGCGTCGATAGCCTTGATACCAGTATGCAGAGGTGTATCCACCGCCGCACGGTCAAGTATGCCGGGAGCCTTGCATTCAACCGGTCTTTTTTCGTTGTGGTAGATATAACCCTCACCGTCAACGGGATTTCCTATGGGGTCAACAACTCTGCCAAGCAGACCTTCGCCTACGGGAACCGAGGCAATTCTGCCAACACGTCTTACAGGGCTGCCGCTGTCGATATGCTCGTACTCGCCAAAGATAACGCAACCTATACGCTCGGGCTGGATATCAAGCACCATACCGCGCTCGCCGCAGTCAAACTCTACTACCTCGCCGTACATGATGTCGGCAAGACCGTCCATCCAGCAGATACCGTCGGATATCTGGATAACTCGGCCTAACTGATAGGTACGTATTTCGGAGGTGTGTATCCTTGCCTGACTTGCAAAAGCGGCGTAGACCTCCTCGTATTCATCCTCGCTTGTAACCGGCTCTCCCTTTACTCTGTCGTGATAGTGATATATCTCGTCAAGAACGGTACCGTCGTATACCGTATCACCTATACGGAGTCTGAGACCTCCGATAAGAGCCGGATCCTCACGTACCCAAAGGGATATCTTGCCGTTGACCGCTAAAACAAGCTTGGTCGCGGCCTCATCTACCTTATTTACCAAAGCCTCGTCAAGCTTAAAAGCTGAGGTCAGGGTAACGTAAAGCACGTCGTGACGGCGAAGATATGACATATCTCCGGGGGTGAGCTTGATCATAGACAGTATCCTGTCTATCTGCTCGGACTCTTTTGCCCTCATAGCCGAAAGATAGGGCTCACGGGCAAAGACCTCTGCAACCGAGGTCCTGAGAGTTTCAAAAAATTTCTTTCTGGTCTTTTGGATCATCAGACGGCGCATTTCCTTGCACTCGCGTTCACCAAAGTCGTGTATGTCTGCAAGCTTATCGTCAGTCTGTTTTTTTGCCGCGCTAAGCTCTGCCGCGTCCTCGGCAACGTCAGGCTCAAAGACAGGCTCTTTGAACACGGGGGCCTCCAGCTTGTCAAGCTCCTCGGCTTCATCAAGGTCGCGAAGTATCGCCTGACGGCGGTCTCTGAATCCTGCTATGATCTTTTTGCCGAAGAACAGAAGGATTATAGCCGCAAGTATCAGAAAGTTTATTATAACAAATTGGATCTTCATAGCTTATCCTTTTACGATCTTATCCGCAAGCATTACCGCCAGCTCCTCAGAGTGAGCACTTAACTTAGCAAGTATCTCCTTCTCTTCGGCTTCGGTACGCTCACGGGTGTCGTCTAACTTTTTAAGTCTGACCTCTTTTGCGGCTTCAATAGCCTTTTTGCGGTCAGAGGCGATATTTTCTACTCTTTCCTTGATGAGCTTTTTGTCGTTAGCCTTATGCTCTGCCTCTTTTGCGGCAAGCAGCTTTTCGTTTTCGGCTATAAGGCTCTCACGCTCTGTCTTTTTACCCTTTGCCGCTTCTATCTTTTCACGGCGCTTGTCCATTACCGACAAAACAGGCTTAAAAAGCAGATTGTTGAGTATAAGCATGGCAAGGATAAAGCAGACTATCGTCCATATTGTGACAGATATCTGTATCGTCATTGCTCTTAGATCTTACCGAGAAGCATAAAAGCGATAAGAAGGCCGTAGATAGAAAGTGCCTCCATAAGCGCCATTGCGATAATAAGGGTGGATCTGATCTCCTTTGCGGAGTCGGGCTGACGGGCAATAGATTCCATAGCCGCCTTTGCGGTCTTGCCCTGTCCCAAAGCGGGTGCGATTGTACTAACCGAGATTGCGATTGCCGCAGCGATTGCGATAAGTCCTTTTGTCATTTTTATGATCTCCTTAAGTTAATTTATATTTGTTAAGGAGAAAACCGCCGAGACGGTTTTCCACCTTTAATTCCGAATTTCTGATTACTCTAACTCTGTGACCTCATCAAGATAGATGGCGGTCAGCATTGAGAATACCAGCGCCTGCAAAGCGCAGAAAAGAATTGACAGCACCATCATTACCACAGGCACGCCTATGGGGAAGATGTGATAGAGCTGCTCGGTTACCATCTCCTCGCCGTATACGTTACCGAAGATACGAAGAGCAAGGGATGCGGGTTTGATAAACTCGTCAAGCAGTATAAGGGGGAACATAAAGAACATAGGTGACACAAAGCGTTTGAAATAATGCTTTGCACCCATACGTAATCCCGCATACTGCAGAAAAACAAAGGTGGTAAGACCAAGACCCACCGTTACCGAAAGGGATGCGGTAGGCGCCTTGACGTAGGGAGTCAGTCCCACACCTGGTATAAGTCCGGAATAGTTACAGAATATAATGAAGGTGAAAAGCGTAGCAAGAAAAACGAAATACTTTCTTGCCTTTTCCTTACCCAAATTATCGGTAAAGAATTTGTCAAGATACTCAACACCCGTTTCGATCATGTTCTGGAACACACCGGGACGCTCCTTTAAGGTAAGCTTTACTATAAGGGAGACGATAGCCATGATTGCAAGGATTATCCACATGGTCACCACCTCACCGGTGACGTCAAGAAAACCAAAGAGCTTTATAATTACTTCAGATTCATGCCCCATCCTTATCATCCTCCTTCTTTTGATCGTTAAACTTCAATAATTTATATGTGAAATAAAACATTGGCAAGGTTATACCCAGACATCCGCCAACAAGCAGCCAGGTCATGCCCCAAGGGGTATATCCGCCGAGGGTGAAAATAATAACCAGATATCCTATCTGTATGGCAGAGCGTATTATCTGTCCGCC
>JBGUUX010000009.1:0-39773 GCA_045133915.1 Eubacteriales bacterium
AAAGCCTCAATAAATCCTAATGTAATAGCGAAAACCATAAAAGTGAATGTGGCTATTAGGAAAATAAGGTTTAAACCGTATAAAATTCCAAGTGGGTTTTGCTTATTGATTGAATAATACAACCAATAGTTAATAAATCCTTTTCTGTTTTTCTTGATATAAGTTTTGCTTATTTTTGACAGGCGAAGGTAAGAATATATACCGCTACGAAAAATTGCATATAACGAAAGATTATAAAGTGCTATTACGATCATAAAAAAATAAAACAATAGCGGTCACCTCCTAGCATTTCCTTGAGTATATTATATAACATTATCACCAATAAATCAAGGCGTAGCCTTGTATATCATCCGCAGCTTGTTGCGGTATATCATCAATGCGGAGCATTGTATATCATCAAGCCGCAGATAAGATACACGCTGGTGCGTGATGAGATACAAGGGCGCAACGCGCCCTTGATGATATACACCGCACTTCGTGCGGCGATGATATGCCAAGCCTGCGGCTTGGATAAAAAAAGAAGTAACTTTTGGTAGGCAAAAGTTACTTCTTTTTGGCGGAGAAGGAGAGATTCGCTCGCTGCGCTACCGCTTGCGACACGCACTCGCCCGCCGCAACCCTCCCCCGGAGGCTTGCTAAAACGCAAGCGTTTTACGGGCTTTTCGAATCTTCCAAATTATTTCGTCAACGAAAAAAGGACACCATTTTGGTGTCCTTTTTCGTTGGCGGAGAAGGAGAGATTCGAACTCTCGAACGGCTTATGACCGTTACACGATTTCCAATCGTGCGCGCTCGACCAGCTACGCGACTTCTCCATACACTGTAAGGTCAGCTGACAGACCCGACAGATCTATTTAATTGAACCGCTTGACGCGATTACCAATCTATTATAACATGATTTTTTTATTTGTCAAGAGTTTTTTGATAATAAATATAAAAAAATCAAAAAAGGATGGATTGCTCCATCCTTATTTTTCAATAGTCACCACAGAAGCGATATTTTTCCTCTTGATTGCCGTAATGATCGAGGGTAATATCTTCATAAAGGTCTTGTTGTTATAAGCAAGAGAACCGTGGGTCATACGTCTTGCGCAGGAGAAAAGTATTTCTTCTCTTTCTTCGTCGTTGAGGGGACCTAAGAGGCTCTGTGCCAGCTTGCAGTCACGGTCGGTCAGCTTAAGTGTGCCGTACTCCTTTTTGAGATAATCACAGAAAAGGGCATTGGCGTAGATAGCCGTATAGATGTTGAATACGGCGCTTTCCTCGTCCTTGTCCTTGTTACGGCAGTGGTTTGCTATAAGCCACTGGATATCTTCTTCGTTATACTCCTTGCAAAAGGTGTTCTCGTAGAAAAGATTAAGGAGATAGCTCTTAAGTCCCATGTATCCGTGGAGCATAGAATGTTCGCTGAGAGGGTAGAACATCTCAATAAGAGCACTGTCTTCCTTTTCGATACGCTTTATCGCCGCCATAATATCGCGGTCAAGAGCATCGTTATATACCTTGTTTACGGTAGAAAGTCTTATTCTTTTGTTTTTTGCGAGGAGTCCCATCATATCCATAAGATGCATCTTCATGGATTTGACTCTGCTTTGGGAGTTTCTTTCGATTGCCATACCTGTTGAAATTGCTTATTGTCCTTGACAACTGTCTAATTAAGTGTTATAATCCTAGTAAGTTAATTATATCACGACGATTTTTTTGTGTCAATAATTTTTTGTTATTTTTTTGGTTAATTAACATAGGGACACGTCTGTTTCCCACACTCCTGCAAGAGATCGGTGCCATAGGCTGGAAGTACCGTCAGAGAGAGGAAACAGGTACCACCCGAGGTTTAATCGCATATTTCTAAAGAGTAAAAAGCTCGGGTGGAACCGTGCGGATAATTTTGTAATTTTATCCTCACCCCGAAGGCAAGACGCCTTTGGGGTGAGTTGTTTTTTTGGAGGAAAAATAATGACAGCTTACGATTTTTTAAGAGAAAAGGAGCTTATCACAAGAGAAGTGATAGCTGCCGAGGTTAACGGAAACGTAGTTGACCTCACAACAGAGATCGCAGAAGGCGACTCTGTAAATCCCGTTACCTTTGAGACCATCGAAGGTAAGAAGGTGTTCTGGCATACAGCGTCTCACGTGCTTGCACAGGCAGTAAAGAGACTTTATCCCGAGGCAAAGCTTGCCATCGGTCCCGCAGTAGATAACGGCTTCTACTATGACATCGACTCCGAGGTTCAGTTCACTCCCGCAGATCTTACCAAGATCGAGGGCGAGATGAAGAAGATAGTTAAGGAAAACCAGAAGCTTGAAAAGTTCACTCTTCCCCGTGACGAGGCTATCAAGTTTATGGAGGAGAAGGACGAGCCCTACAAGGTAGAGCTTATAAACGATCTTCCCGAGGATGCTATAATCTCCTTCTACAAGCAGGGTGATTTCGTTGACCTTTGTGCAGGTCCTCACCTTTTCAGCACAGGTGCGATCAAGGCATACAAGCTCACCTCTGCTACAGGTGCATACTGGAGAGGTGACTCTAACCGTAAGATGCTTACCCGTATCTACGGTACCGCTTTCCCCAAGAAGGAAGAGCTTAACGCATACCTTGAGCAGGTAGAGGAAGCAAAGAAGCGTGATCACAACAAGCTGGGTCGTGAGCTTGAACTCTTCACCACAAGTGAGGTTATCGGTCAGGGTCTGCCTATCCTTCTTCCCAAGGGTGCGCGTATCATCCAGCTCCTTCAGAGATTTGTTGAAGATGAAGAGCAGAAGAGAGGCTGGCAGCTTACCAAGACTCCCCTTATGGCTAAGTCCGACCTCTACAAGATCTCCGGTCACTGGGATCACTACCGTGACGGTATGTTCGTTATGGGGGACGCTGAGGATGAGTCTAAGGAATGCTTTGCACTCCGTCCTATGACCTGTCCCTTCCAGTATCAGGCTTACCTTAACAGAGCAAGATCCTACCGTGATCTTCCTATCAGACTTAATGAGACCTCCACACTCTTCCGTAACGAGGATTCCGGTGAGATGCACGGTCTTATCAGAGTACGCCAGTTTACTATCTCCGAGGGTCACCTTATGTGTACTCCCGAGCAGCTTGAGGACGAGTTCAGAGGTTGTCTTGAGCTTTGCGTATTTATGCTTAAGACTCTCGGTCTCTACGAGGACGTAACTTATAGATTCTCCCAGTGGGATCCCGCAAATACCGAAAAGTATATCGGTACTCCCGAGCAGTGGGATGAGGCACAGGGTATAATGAAGAACATCCTTGACGATCTCGGCATCGACTATAAGATCGGTATCGGTGAGGCGGCGTTCTACGGTCCTAAGCTTGATATCCAGATCAAGAACGTTCACGGTAAGGAAGATACCCTTATCACCATTCAGATCGACCAGATGCTTGCTGAAAAGTTCGGTATGGAATATACCGACCGTGACGGCACAAAGAAGCATCCCTATATCATCCACCGTACCTCTATCGGTTGTTACGAGAGAACTCTTGCACTCCTTATCGAGAAGTATGCAGGTGCGTTCCCCATGTGGCTTGCGCCTGAGCAGATCCGTATATTCCCCATTGCGGACAGACATAACGATTATTCTTACGACCTTCGCGACAAGCTCCGTGCACTGGGTATGCGTGTTGAGGTCGACGACCGTAACGAAAAGGTTGGCTACAAGGTACGTGAAGCAAGACTCCAGCGTATTCCTTATATGCTTACCATCGGTGACTCTGAGGTAGAGAACAACACCGTTTCTGTTCGTGCAAGAGGTGAAAACGGCGATCTTGGCACTATGGACGTTGATGCAATGATCGCTAAATTTGTTGAAGAGATCGAAACAAAGAAAATATAAAGGAGCAAAACGATGATCAGATACAGCAAAGAGACTTTAAGAGAAAAGATCTATGCCTGCTGGGTTGGTAAAAACATCGGCGGCACCATGGGCGGTCCCTACGAGTATAAGAGACAGCCTCCCAACATTACAGGCTTCACCACTCCCGAGGGTGAGGCTCTGCCCAACGATGACCTTGACCTCCAGATCGTTTGGCTCAAGGCTCTTGAGGAGCGTGGCCCCCGTGCTATTACAGGACAGCTCCTCGGCGAATACTGGCTTAACTTTATCCCTCCTTCCTGGAACGAGTACGGTATAGGTAAGTCTAACCTTGCAATGGGACTTCTCCCCCCTCTTTCCGGTGAATATAAGAACTACTGGAAGGACTCTAACGGAGCTTGGATCCGTTCCGAGATCTGGGCTTGCTGTGCTCCCGGTTGCCCCGATATCGCAGTTAAGTATGCGGTAGAGGACGCTATGGTTGACCACGGTATGGCAGAGGGTACATATGCAGAGATGTTTACTGCGGCTATTCAGTCTGCGGCATTTGTATGCGACGATATCCGTGAGCTTATAAAGATAGGTCTTTCTAAGATCCCTGCAGATTGCCGTGTTGCTAAGTGTATCAATACTGCAATTGAGATGTACGATAAGTGTGCAGATTGGCGTGCCGCACGTAATGCAGTTCTTCGTTGCGACGGCATCGAAGACGTAGACAGCGAGTTTGACGATCAGTCAAGCACAGAGGAGGACGGCTGGTTCCAGTCCCCCTGTAACATCGGTTTCGTTGTTGTAGGTCTGCTCTACGGCGAGGGCGACTTCAAGAAGTCTATGCTTTACGCTATCAACTGTGGCGACGATACCGACTGTACCGCAGCTACCGTAGGTGCGCTGCTTGGTATCGCAGGCGGTATGGCTGCTATCCCCGAGGATTGGAAGGATCACATCGGTGACCGCATTATTACCGTTGCAGTTAACCGTGGCGATATATGGGGTTGTGTAGGTACCTGTACCGAGCTTACCGACCGTATCATGAAGATCGCTCCCGAGATGCTCCGTGCCAACAGAGCAAATCTGGAGATCGTAGAGGGCGAGTCTGACCTCAGCGAGGTTAATATCCCCGCACTTTCCGACAGCAGAGTAGCAAAGAAGCTCTATGACCGTTCTCCTTGGTCATATGACGTTGATTTTATCCATGCTCAGGTAAGAGTATGCTTCGAGGGTGAACCTACCATCAAGCCTAACGGTACTCTCAAGGGCAAACTTATCGTTAAGAGCACTATGCCTGACCCCAGAAACATCCAGTTCAACTGGATACTTCCCGACGGCTGGAGCGTAGATACCGATAAGAGCGTATACCTTCGTCACTGGTACAATCTCCTTAAGGACAAGCCTACAGAGGTTGAGTTTACCGTAACTGCAGGTGATCAGGTAGATGCAATGAACCGTCTTGTGGTTGAGTGTACCTCACCCGGAAGACCTACCGTTGGTTACGTACCTGTAACAATCCTTGGCTAAAATATGGTAAAAAAGCGGGTTGATGCCCGCTTTTTTTGTTGACTTTTAATTTAGCAAGTGATATAATAAATTTGTATAGTCATATGCAATTTTGTACAAATGTGTATGATTATTGGCATTTTTATTCCAAAATTAATAAAATTTTATAAGGAGAGAAAAATGACACATTTCAATTTCAAAAGAGCAATGGCAGCTCTTATGGTCGTAATGATGCTCGTAGGTATACTGCCTATGAACGTCTTTGCGGGACGTGTTGTTGTAGGTGACGCTGACATCAACAAGCCTGTTGTTGATGACACCGATATCGACGTAAGCGTTGAAACAACTACAGATCTCGCAAATTTTGTTGAAGATATGGAAGGCGTATATGCCAAATATCTCGGCAACAATTGGTTGAGTGCCAAAGAGATCGACACTCGCGTTTCCGGTATGGATGATGTTACACTGCAGGCTGCAAAGCTTGATATTATCCGTATCGAGGACAAAGCTAATGATTTAAGTGAGGACGAGCTTTCTCTTGTGCTTGAGTCATATAGTGCTTTTGTAGATTTTGCAAGTTCGGTAATGAATCTTACACAGGACCGTCAACTTGCCAGAGCTACAAATATTTCTATGTTTGACGGTTTGCTTTCTATCACAGATAACAACGGTTCCGGTTCTCTTTCGGGTACTAACGTTACTATCACTGCAAAGGGTAGTTTGATCTCAAAGAAAACAAACAATATAACTATTACCAACAAGGCAACAGTAACAAAGAAACTGAGCTTTGATTACTCTGTTACCAGCGCAAGCTCTCATACCTTTAGCAGCAATAGCGGTTCTGTTGAAGTGGTACTTAATCCCGGAGATACTTATACCGCTACTATAGTGTCAAAGTATGGTTGGAGCGATCTAACCGTTACGCTCAAACTTACTAACATCGCATTTGTTGACGTGGCAACATCGGCTAATGTTACCGTTAATTATGATGCAGCACTCGGAAGTGTAACCTTTAACGGAGCGTCTGTTGCGGCAGGAGAGTTGCTTGCCGAAGTGTCTACCGATGCAGACTCGGATTTTGTGGCAACTGTAGCTACAGGAGCAAAGTTTATCGCCTGGATAGACGGTGACGGCAAGATCCTTACAACCGGTGCTACTCTTTCTGTAACTCCTTCCGGTGACATGACAGTTGAGGCTCTGTTCTCTAACAGTAGTTCTGCTCCTATATGGAAAGTAGGAGAATTTATTTACAAAGATTTTGCGGTTGCGGCTTCAAAGGGCGGAACTATGATCCTTATGAATGATGCAACACTCCCTGCAGGCGATTATACAGTTCCCGCAGGCACCACACTGCTTGTTCCGTACAATGCGGATAATACACTTCGTACAACCTCACCTGCTACTGTAGCGCCAAGCTCTTTTGGCGTTGTTCCCAGCATATCCAGATACCGTACACTTTATATGGCGGATGGCGCTAATATTACTGTTAACGGCGCTATCAGTGTGTCCGGTTCACAGCAGGCGGGCGGCGGTATTGCCGGTGCGCCTACAGGTGCTCTCGGATTTATTGAGATGAAAGGTAATAACAACATCACCGTTAACAGAGGTGCATCCCTTTATTGTTGGGGTTATATCATCGGTCAGGGTGGCGTTTTAGCTAAAAACGGCGCTACCGTATATGAAGATTTCGTTGTAGCTGACTGGCGCGGAGGTAGCTCTACAGCCTCTATGGCAAATGATGATCACGGGGTATTTCCTTTCAGTCAGTATTACGTTCAAAATATAGAGGTACCTTTAACTTATGAGGCAGGTGCTATAGAGTACGGCTTTATGTCTGTTAATATAAGCGTTATCGGAATTCAGCCTGCTTCGGTTCCTTTTATCGGTAACGGCTCCTCTATGTTCAACGTTAACTCCGGTACCGTGACCAAATATTATGACGGTACAAAGGACCGTCTTGTAGTTCAGACCGAGGGTGATATCTCCATGGATCCTCTTACAGTTTCCATGAAACTCGGTATATTTGGATCATCCACTATCGATTCTAAAAAATACGAGCTTCCTATAACTTCTAACCTTACCGCTTATGCAAAGAGTGGTAATATAAGCATCAATCAGGATATTGCTATGCTTCCCGGTTCTCAGATCGTTGTCGGTGAAGAAGCTGTCTGTGTTCTTGGTAAGGGTATAAACGTTTACGCTTATGATGCTGACCAGTGGGGTGGATATTGTACCTCCAGTTCTATAAAATTCAAGAACAATCCCAACGCGCCCGGAAGAAAGTATGTTCGTACCGAGGCTGATCTTGTGGACGCTATGGTTCAGGTTGACGGTTATATTGATGCCTCTGCGGGATATTTATATACCACAGCAGGCGGAGCAAACGTAACCAGTTCTATGTCGGGCAGAATATTGGTAGGTAACCCCGGCACACAGACTGCCACCGAGCAGGCTAAGCATAAGGAAGATTCTGCAGAGTATGTAAGCATAGCTATCGTTCCTGCACTTCTTACCAATGCCAACGGTTCTGTTACAAACACTAATGCTGTTAAGAACTTATATACTTACACAAACGGTATGTGGAATCCTTGTGCGCATAACATGGTAGCTGAGGGTTACGTAGCGCCTACCTGTACCACAACCGGTTTTACAAACAGAGAATACTGTACTATATGTAATATCGAATATGTAGAGCGTAGCGTGTTAGACGTTATTGCTCATACAGAGGTTGTTGACAAGGCAGTAGCTCCTACATGTACCGAGGCAGGTCTTACCGAAGGTAAGCACTGTAGCGTATGCGGTACAGTTACCGTTGCTCAGGACACTGTTCCTGCATTAGAGCATGATTATGCGGTGGTTACCACTGCTCCTACATGTACTGTAGCCGGTAAGAGTGTATATACCTGTAATGCCTGCGGATACAGTTATACAGAAAACATAGATGCTCCCGGTCATACCGAGGTAGTTGATAAGGCTGTTGAGCCTACATGTACCGAGGCGGGTTATTCCGAGGGTAAGCACTGTGACGTTTGCGGCGAAGTAATTGTAGCGCAGGAAGTTAAGGATGCTCTCGGTCATTCCGAGGTTATTGATGATGCTGTTGTACCTACATGTACCGAAACAGGCCTTACAGAGGGTGTTCACTGTGACGTCTGCGGCGAAGTACTCGTAGCACAGGAGCCTATAGACGCTCTTGGTCATACAGAGGTTGTTGACGAGGCTGTAGCTCCCACATGTACCGGTACCGGTCTTACAGTAGGAAGACACTGTATTGAATGTGGCGAAGTGATTGTAGCCCAGGAAGTTGTTGACGCTCTCGGTCACAGCTATGAAGCAGAAAGAATATCACCCGATTGTACCGAAAAGGGTAGTGTTACCTACACCTGTACACTTTGTGGAGATACATATACAGAGACTATTGACGCCCTCGGTCATACTGAGGTTGTTGATGAAGCAGTAGCTCCCACATGTACCGAAACAGGTCTTACCGAAGGTAAGCATTGCTCCGTATGTAACGTAGTTACCGTAGCACAGGAAACAGTTGACGCACTCGGCCACACCGAGGTTGTTGACGAGGCCGTAGCTCCTACATGTACCGAGGCAGGTCTTACAGAAGGTAAGCACTGTTCCGTATGTAACGTAGTTACAGTAGCTCAGGAAACAGTTGATGCTCTCGGCCACACCGAAGTAGTTGACGAGGCAGTAGCAGCTACATGTACCGAAACAGGTCTTACCGAAGGTAAGCACTGTTCCGTATGTAACGTAGTTACAGTAGTGCAGGAAACAGTTGACGCTCTCGGTCATACTGAGGTTGTTGATGAAGCAGTAGCACCCACATGTACCGAAACAGGTCTTACCGAAGGTAAGCACTGCTCCGTATGTAAAGTAGTTACAGTAGCTCAGGAAACAGTTGACGCTCTCGGCCACACCGAAGTAGTTGACGAAGCAGTAGCTCCCACATGTACCGAAACAGGTCTTACCGAAGGTAAGCACTGCTCCGTATGTAACGTAGTTACCGTAGCTCAGGAAACAGTTGATGCTCTCGGACATACCTGGAGCACATGGACTGTTGTAACAGATCCTACCACTACTTCCGTAGGTCTTAAGCAGAGAAGCTGTTATGTATGCGGTGCAACCGAGAGTCGTGAGATCCCCGTTCTCGATCCTAACGCACCTTCTCTTATCAGTTCAAGTAACTATACAGTTGTTATCGATAACATCAATAACATCAAGGAAATCAGATATGCAATCGGTTACTATACTACCGGTGCTGAGGTAAAAGCAGCAGAGAAGAACCAGACTCTGTCTGCAGCTCTTGTAAACTCCTATACCACAAACGGAGTTATGACCTACGAGGTACCCTGGATAGGCGAATATACCTTCTGGGTAAGATTTAATGACGGTTCATCCTATTTCCTCTACTTTGACATAACAGAGATCCATCCTTATCTTACCTCTGACGGTCTCAGACTTACCGTTAACGATTTTGGTGAAAACTACAAAGATATGTGGATTGCAGAAGGTACATGGAACAGTTATTCTGAAATCAAGAATAATGTAGCAGAAACTGCTAAGTATCAGGCAGCAGCTACAAAGCTTTCCAACTACTTTGCTTTCCATGACTTCACTTATACTACTTCCAACCCCGGCGCGCACACTGTCCTTATCCGTTATAACGATGGCACACAGGACGTAATGCATATCAACCTTACAGTAGACGTTCCTACATTCACTTGGAATGGTCTCCAGCTTACCATCGGTAATATCCCCGGTGTTAAGATCATCAGAAGTGCATATGGTACATACAACTCAATAGCAGAGATCAAGACAGCACCGCTGCTCCGTTGCTTCAACAACAAGACAGCGATCAAGGATGCAGAGGAGTATATGATCCAGTACCGTGAAAACGGTGAGATCACCGTAATAGTAGAGTACGCTACCGGTTACAAGCACGTTGAGCACCTCAACGTAGTACAGAAGGAATCCACCTGTGTCTTGGATGGTAACACCGTTACTATCGGAGACCTTGAGTCCGGATTTGTGATGGTAAGATACGCCGAAGGAACCTATAAGACACCTAACGGCGTAAAGAACGCAGAAGGTTCCAAGTACGTAAAGGAAGCAACAGACGGCAAGATCGTAGTAGAAGACCTTGCTCCCGGCAACTATACCTTCTATGTACAGTACGACGACGAGTCCTACAACTTCCACTATATTACTGTAGAGTAATTATATAACGTATAAACAAAGAAGCTTTTTGATCTTCGGGTCAAAAAGCTTCTTATTTTTTCATTGCATTTAAATGAAATTTATGATAAAATATCAACAGCAAGTATAATGCTTGAGATTTGTCTTTTGAGGATAATTATGAAACACTTTTATATCTATTTAAATTTCAATGATGCCGATCTTTTCACTTTGGTATGGCTACCTGATGAAGGAAAGTTTCCTACCGTAATATTCCGCAGTCCTTACGTTGACCACCTTCAGGATTGGGACGAGGAAGAGATATGTAAGCTCAAATACGAGGAAGCACAGAAGTGGCTTGAAGCGGGATATGCTTACGTATATCAGCATTGCAGAGGCAGAGGTAAGAGTAGCGGCGACTGTATTCCTTATCTTAACGAGCGTTCCGACGGGCTTTTTCTCCACGATTGGATAAGAGGGCAAGGCTTTTATAACGGCGAGCTTTTTCTCTGTGGTGAAAGCTATACCGCAGCAGTTCACGAGGTGGTTGCCCCTTATGCAGATGACATTAAGGCGGCGGTACTTCATGTGATGGATCCGTTCAGATATAACGGCTATTACCGTAATGGCTTTTTTAAGGTGAACCTCCACGGTGGCTGGTATACGGGAATGTACAAGCAGAAGACTATGTCGGATAAAAACTACGATCCTGCACTTTTTGATATGCTCCCTCTGAGCGATTATTCTTTAAAGGTGTTCGGGGAAAGAGAAAAGTATTTTGACGATTCCTTAAAACATCCCGACCGTGACGATCCTTATTGGAAAACACCCGAGATGGGCGGAGATTATTATAAGGCCCTCTGTGATACCGACGTGCCTTTGCTCCTTACCACAGGTTGGTATGATATCTTCACAGGTGGTGTGATAGACTGGTGGAAGGATATGACACCCAAAACCAAGGCAAACTGCGCACTTGGCATCCACGCCTACGACCACGGCGGCAGAGGTGACGGTGAACCGATACTTTTTAAAGAGGGCAGCCTCCATGATATATGTCCTCGGTATTATATCAAGTGGATGGACGCGGCAAGAGGAAAGTGTGAATTTCCCTTTAAAAAGGGTAAGGTGACTTACCATAGTAGCTTTGAAGATAAATGGTATATTGACGACTTTACCGAAAGCGGAAAGGCAATTAATATAGCTTTAGGTAAGGGTGAGATAAGCTATACTTATGACCCGAAAGAGAAAGCATACAAATTCCCCGGGGGACTCTCCTGCGGTTTTGAGGGTAACTACTGGCAGCCCACAATAGACCGTGACGACGTTATAACTATCTATACTCCCGAATTTACAGAGGATACATATATAAAAGGCAAAATCAAGGTCAACCTTAAAGTAAAAAGCGATTGCGAGGACACTTGTTTTTATCTTCGTCTGAGCCTTTGTAAGGCAGAGGGGGACTATGGCATTCGTGACGATATCCAGCAGATATCTAACTTTGATAAAGAGTATGTACCGGGTAATGAAATCACGTTAAGCTATAGTTTTGACCCCCATTGCTTTGTGATTCATAAGGGTGAAAAGCTCCGTCTCGATATCTCGTCAGCTAACCGTTGTATGTACGTAAAGCACACCAATAACCGAGGACTCTATTCCGAGCAGACCGACACAAAGGTGGCAAGAAATACGGTAGTTCTTGATAAATCAGAGATGCTTTTACCAATTAAATAAAAAAATCGGACGGTTTCGCCCGATTTTTTTATTTAATTCATTCTTCGACTACAGACTTACGTTTAGTAATCTCGCTTATAACCTTAGGATCAAACTTGGGACGGCGGTCGTAAGTGTACAGACCGTTGATCTCCTGCTCGATATCATAGAGCTGAGTATAACAGAATGCGCCGATAGCCTTGTTGTCAAAGAGAGCATAACAGAGACCTCTGTATCTCTCTATGAACTCTTCCTCGGTCTTGGGAGCGTTGCCGTAGCCCCAGTCTTCCTTGTTCTTCTTGTCCTCGTCGATTACCCACTGTGCGCCGCCAAACTCGGAAAGGAAGCAAACCTCGTTTGTTTCAAGCATCTTCTTTTCCCAACGGGTATAGCCGTCAAGGATGGTAATAGCCTCACCCTTTTCAAGAGGCAGATACTTGTTCTTAAACTCTTCTACGTCCTGAGTATAATCGTGGGTGTCACACATATCGTATGTTCCGGGAACGTGTCCCCAGCCGGAAACACCGATAAAGAGACGGTTGGGGTCATAAGCCTTTGTAATATCGTAAAGCATTTTGGTGCACTCACGGTCAACCAGATATCCGGTCTCGTTCATAGGACACCAGCCGATGATGGCAGGGTGGTTGTAGTCACGCATTATCATCTCAAACCACTCCTGAGGAAGACTTGCGCAGATGATATCGTGATTGCAGGTATCAAGACCCCAACAAGGGTACTCGCCCCATACCATATAGCCGTGACGGTCTGCATGATAGAAGAAACGGGGCTCAAAGAACTTCATGTGAAGTCTTGCGCCGTTAAAGCCCATTTCAAGACCGCGAAGTACGTCGGCCTCTAATTCTGCATCCGAGGGAGCAGTATAAAGTCCGTCGGGATAAAAGCCCTGGTCAAGAACAAGGCGCTGGAATGTAGCCTTGCCGTTAAGATAAGTAACACCCTTGCGAAGTGCGATATCTCTTAAACCGAAGTAGCTTTCAACTACGTCCTCGCCCAGAGTAAACTTGATATCATAGAGGTTGGGGTTTTCCGTATCCCATAGATATCTCTTGTCCTCGGGGATGATGATGCTGAACTGCTCGTTGTCCCAATCTATCACTCTCTCGGCAGATATAATATGCTCACCCTTAAAGGAGACCTCTGCCTTGAAGGTCATAAGCTCTGCGTTTTTGGTGCTTACCTCAAGACGAAGCTCGCCGTTCTTGGCGTGGGGAGTCATCTTAACGTTCTTGATAAAAGCAGAGGGCGTGTTTTCAAGCCATACGGTCTGCCATATACCTGTGGTACGGGTATAGAAGCACTCGTAGGAGGAGAACTCTGTAGACTGCTTACCGCTGCCGATACGCTTGTCCTTTTCATCATCGGTGGCGTTAACGGTGATGCGGTTCTCACCTTCAACCAGAAAATCGGTAATATCAAATGAGATAGGTGTATAACCTCCGCGGTGTGTGCCTACCTCCTTTGAGTTTATAAAAACCTTGGTGAAATAGTCACATGCATCTATATGAAGCACAGTACGTTTGCCGTCAGCCTTCCATCCGGCAGGAAGGTCAAAGGAACGGGTATACCATACACCTTTTATAAATTCCTTGATACCGATACCCGAAAGCTCGGACTGAGGGCAGTAGGGAACGTTTATCTTACGGTCATAGTGATCCTTTACCTGATAGCCCAGATACTCGCCGTTGTGGGCGTCGTCTATTGTAAAATCCCATACGCCGTTTAAGCAGAGCCAGTCTTTTCTTACGAATTGAGGTCTGGGATACTCTGTTCTGAAGTTAACTTCCATTGTTGTAGTCTCCTTATAAAAATAGAAGGTAGATTTCCGTGTGTTAAACACGGAAATCATCCTTCATTTTGCATTTTACATTCTGCATTTTTCTCATTGACACCAACAACTCCCGCTTCGCTCCTAAAGTCGCTTGCGCTCATTGGGTGTCTGCTGTCCTCGCAGACTTGCTTTATCTGCCACCGGCAGCGCAAGTCTGTTCGGCATTCCGAAATCAAGTTTTACTTAATTTCGGGAAGGCTTGCCGCAGCCACAGACTGACCTACACGGCGGCTGTTTTCGTCAGGAATGTGAAGTGTGATCTTTTCGTTAAGCTCAGGGAATTCCTTGCTAAGAACTTCCTTTGCGCGGTCAAGCAGGATCACACCGCCCTCACCGGAGGTAACACGGCCCATGATAAGAACGTGCTTTATATCATAGAAGAGAGAATAGTAAGCGATGGTGTAGCCAAAGTAAACACCGATAGTGTCGTAGATCTTTGCAGCTCTTTCGTCACCCTCTGCCATAAGACCCTGAACAACCTTAAGCTTTTCAGCGGGAGAAAGGGACTCGTCAAGTTCGATACCTGCAGCGGGAGCAAGCTTGATAACTGCATCCTGAGAGAAGTACTTAACGCCGCAACCGTAGTCGCCGGACCACTCGTCAACCATAGCGTTCTTAGAGAAGTCGCAGGGAACGAAAGCAAGCTCGTTGAGCCAGCCTGTGATGTTGCCCTGACCGTCAACGTAACCGCCCGCCTCGCTTGTACCCATAGCGATACCGAGAACGTTGTTGTCACCAAGATCCATAGCGCCTGCAAGAGCGGTAACGTCACCGTCGTTTGCTACTTCCAGAGGAATATCACCGAACTCCTTTGCAACGTTGATGTACATATCCTTGCACTTTGCGTCAAACTGGTCCTTGGGAACCTTAAGAAAGAGGGAAGCAACCATGATACGGTTGTCAACGTAAACACCTGCAGAGGAAACACCGATAGCGTCAACTCTGGGCATATGCTCTGCCGCTGTCTTCATAGCGGAGAGGATTCCGTCATAGTGGTAGTCGGGGTCGGAGTTTGTCTTGGGGAACCAAACAACCTCTTCGCTGTATACGCTCTTACCGTCGATAACTGCAGAAACCTTTCTGTCGCTTCCGCCTGCATCAAAACCGATACGGCAACCGTCAAGGTGACGGCCTACGGGAGTAGCGGACTCGCTTGTTACGGGAGCGTTTTCAATATCTCTGTACTCTACGGTAAATGCGGTCTCATAAACCCCTGCCATAAAGTCAAAGTCAAATGCACGTGCGCCCTCAGCGGAGTAAGCATCTGCAAGTCTGTCTGCGATGAGCTTGGAGCCTGCGATGATAACCTTGTGACCGCCGCGTACCCAGAGAAGTGATTTTACCAGTCTTTCGATGAACTCGTAGTTCTCATCGTCGTGACCTGTACCTTCGGGATAGATAACTGTTTCAAATGCAGAAACGTAACCCTTGTTACGCTCGATGCCGATAACCAGCTTATTGCCGCCTGCAGCCTTTGCTGCCTCGGTAAACTCCTTGTAAACCAGCATCATAGGTGTAAATTCTTTGTCAAGTATAGCTTCAACCTTAAGCTTCATATCTGATATCTCCTTGGATAATAGTTTTCTTTACGTTAAATTCGCTGTCTGCGATGAACATATCCGCATCCTTGCCAACTGCGATAGATCCCTTTGTGTCACCCATGCCGATAGAGTTTGCAGGGTTGAGGGAAGCAGCTGCCACAACCTCCCACAGGGGAAGAGAAGTATGCTTTGCCACGTTGTTTACAGCCTCGTTGAGCTTGAGTACAGAGCCTGCAATGGTTCCGTCCTCAAGAAGGCACTGGATACCCTTAACAAATATAGGCTGACCGCCGAGAGAATATTCACCGTCGGGCATACCGCCTGCACGGGTACAGTCGGTGATGATAACAAACTTGTCACCCTTGCACTTTGCAATAAGCTCAAACAGACCTGTATGGATATGGAATGTGTCACAGATAAGCTCTGCATAAACGTCAGCCGCCATACCCGCGCCAACCACACCGGGCTTACGGTGGTGAAGAGCGGTCTGTGCGTTAAAGAGATGGGTAACGTGATCCGCACCGCACTCAAACGCCTTCATAGCCTGCTCGTAGGTAGCATCTGTATGACCTACCGAAACTCTTACGTCAGAGTTTGCTCTGATCTTCTTTATTGCATCATAGCCGCCCTCAGTCTCGGGAGCTATGGTTACAAGCTTGATAATATCGCTGTTCTTGATAACCCAGTCAGCGTCGGGGTTCTTGATATGCTCTTCTGCCTGAGCGCCCTTCTTGTTTGCGTTGATAAAGGGACCCTCTGCGTTAACACCTGCAAGGTAAGCACCGTCCCAGGTCTTACTTTCCTCCTGCATGGAGCGAACGATATCAAGGGCAGCTTCGATCTCCTCGATAGAAACCGTCATAGTGGTGGGAAGGAAGGTGGTAACACCGTTCTTTACAACACCCTGTGCCATCTTACGGATACCCTCGGGCTTACCGTCAGAGGCATCCTCGTTCATATAACCGTGGATATGTACGTCCACAAGGCCGGGAGCAACGTAGTTGCCCTCAGCATCAATGATCTCAGCATCTGCGGGGATGTCGCAATCATCCACCAAGCCGATGATCTTTTCGTCATAAAGCACCGCTTTTTCTACGATACCGTCAGCAAGAATAACCTTGCCGTTTCTGATACACTTCATAGCTTTGTCCTCGTGATAGTGATATTTATAATCAAGAAAATTATATCACTAAAGGAAAAATAAAACAAGGTATTTCCGACAAAAAAATTCAGTTTTTACAATTGTATTATAATAGCCTTCCCCAGCGGGGAAGGGGGACCGCTTGCGGTGGATGAGGAGAGCATTTTTTACCCCAATATAGTGTTTTTTGCTCAAAACTCTTTTTTGGGATTGGAATTCATATCAAAATTAATTATTTCTACAATATAATTTCTAATGTCAACTTGACAGAACTGAATAATTGGTATACTATATTTATAAGGGTTCTAATCTAAGTGATTCGGTCTTGAAAGCCGGTTACGCTTAGAGAAGGACTCTTGCTTTATATACAAGTACAATTTGTTTATAATATTATAATCAAAACATACTTTTCCCACAAAAATATTTACTTTTCATAATTAAAGTGTTATAATCATCATAGAAATATAAACTTTGGAGGTTTACATATATGTATTATGTAGGTGTTGACCTTGGCGGTACCAATATCGCCATAGGTATTGTTGACGAGGAGTTCAACATTGTATTAAAGGACAAGGTTCCTACCCTTGCAGGCAGACCCTGCGACGAGATTATCAAGGACATGGCTGATCTTATCAACTCTCTGGTTGAGCGCACCGGTATCTCTTACGACGATATCGCATACGTGGGTATTGCTGCTCCCGGTACTGTTGACCCCGCAAACGGTGTTGTAAAGTACTGTAACAACATCAAGATGTTCCACTATCCTATCGCAGAGAAGCTTATGTCTCACATTCCCGTAAAGAAGGTTTACCTTGAAAACGACGCTAACGCTGCAGCACTTGCTGAAGCAAAGGCAGGCGCGGGTAAGGGTTGTGACGATCTTATCCTTATCACTCTCGGTACAGGTCTTGGCGGCGGTATGGTTATCGGCGGCAAGCTCTACTCCGGCTTTAACTATGCAGGTGCCGAGATCGGTCATATGGCAATCGAGTACGGCGGCAAGCCTTGTACCTGCGGACGTAAAGGCTGTTGGGAGGCTTATTCCTCTGCTACCGGTCTTATCCGTATGACCAAAGAGAAGCTCGAGGAGACCAAGGACACTATCATGTGGGATATGGTAGAGGGCGATATCAACAAGGTAAGCGGACGTACCGCATTTAACGCTGCAAAGCAGGGTGACAAGGCAGGTAAGGAAGTAGTGGACATGTACATCAACTACCTTGCATACGGTATGGTTAATATCGTAAACATTTTCCAGCCTCAGGTATTTGCTATCGGCGGCGGTGTTTGCGGTGAGGGTGATTACCTCCTTGATCCCGTTAAGGAGATCGTTGACCGTGACCAGTACGGCACCAACTCCCACGATGACAAGACCGTTATCAAGATCGCAGAGCTCGGCAACGATGCAGGTATCATCGGTGCAGCTTCTTTAGGTCTTTGATGATGAATAAATACGACGTAGTAGCCGTGGGTGAGGTCCTTATAGACTTCACTCCCGACGGCGTTTCAAAAAAAGGTATGTCACTCTTTGAGTGCAACCCCGGCGGTGCTGTGGCAAACGTGCTTGCGGCAGTTAACCGTTTTGGCGGTCATACCGCCTTTATCGGCAAGGTAGGTGACGATGCTTTTGGCAATTTCCTGTCCGATACTCTCGTTTCCTACGGTATTGATACCAAGGGTCTGCTTTTTGACAAGAAGATCCCCACCACCCTTGCCTTCGTTACCCTTGACGAAAAGGGCGACCGATCATTTAGCTTCTACCGCAAACCCGGTGCTGACGTGATGCTTAGTTTTGACGAGATCGACAAGGCTCAGCTCGAGGCGGCTAAGATATTCCACTTCGGCTCGGTTTCTCTTACCGACGATCCTGCATATATTGCCACCATCGAGGCGGCAAAGTATGCAAAGAGTAAGGGCGCGATAATCAGCTACGACCCCAACTACCGTCCTCTTCTCTGGGACAGCGTTGAGTTAGCTGTAGAGCGTATGACAGAGGGTGCAAGAATAGCTGATATCATTAAGGTTTCCGACGAGGAGCTTAAGCTTCTTACAGGTGAAGAGGATCTTGACAAGGGTGCAGCAAAGCTCTTCGAGCTTGGTGCTAAGCTGGTATTCATCTCTATGGGTGCCAAGGGTTCTTATTACTGTAATAAGAACGGATCCAAGTTTATGTACACCTATGACGTTAAGACCGTAGACACCACAGGTGCAGGGGATGCTTTCCTCGGTGCTATCTTATTCAGATTAAAGGATAAGACTCTCTCGGAGATCGCAGATCTTACAACCGACGAGCTTGACGATATCCTTGACTTTGCCAATGCGTCCGGATCTCTTACCACCACAAAGACAGGTGCGGCTCCCTCTATCCCTACTCTTGAAGAGATCGCAGAGTGCCGTAAGACCGTAGGTAAATTAAAATGAGAATACAGGCAGAATGTCTGCACTGTTTGCTGCGTCAGGTAACTGACGCAGTTCTTATGACAGGGGCAGACGATAAAACAAAGCACGATATAATGAAGAAACAGCTGGAGATCCTATCGGATTATGAGAGCTATGCTTCTCCTCCTCATATCGCAGGACCTATGCATAACTGTGTCCGTAATATGAGCGGTTGCTATGACCCTTACTATAACGTAAAGGAAAAGGACATGGCCACCGCAGCTAAGAATTTCCCCTTGGTGGAGGAATACATCAAAACAAAGGACGATGCGCTCTACTGGGGTGTAAAAGCGGCTTGTGCGGGTAACACCCTTGACAGTGCGGCAAACCCCGGCGGCTCCTTTAAGGAGTCTATGGCGGCGGAGCTTGACACTCCTTACGGTATCTGTGATATCGAGCTGCTCCGTGAGAGATTAAAGACCGCAAAGAAGGTTCTTATCTTAGCCGACAACTCGGGCGAGACATATTTTGACGTTCTTATGCTCCGTGCTTTAGGTGAGGTTGAGATAATCTACGCAGTTCGTGACTGTCCCAGTATAAACGATGCTACTGTAGAGATAGCCGAGCGCTCGGGAATAACCGAATACGCACGTATAATATCAAGCGGCTCTACAGCTCCAGGTACTATTCTCGACGAGGCTACCGAGGAGTTCAGAGAGGCTTTTGATGCCGCAGACGTTATTATCTCTAAGGGGCAGGGAAACTACGAGGCCCTTGATGATACTAACAGAGAAATCTTTTATCTCTTCAAGGTCAAATGCCCCGTGATATCCAATCACTTCGGTGTGGATATGGGAAAATACGTGCTAACACTAAAAGGGTAATCAATTCTATATTTTACGGTGTCATGCTGTAAAGAAAGGAAGATATGAAAAACTTTTCTGCCATCACCAATAAGATCACTGCATTTGTTCTTGTTATGATAATGCTTCTGTCTGTGGCGCCATTCTCTATAAACGCCGCAGAGTCTACCCTTGCAGACAACGGCAGAGTTATGAACAGTGTTATTCCTGCCGATACCGTGTCTGTGTACGGTGTTCAGGATACAGTTGTTATTGATGAATCGGGCAATCTTGTGGAAACACCCAGAGAAGCAGCAGCTTCAGAAGCAGGTGTTATAACGGATGACATCGGAGGTTTTCCTTCCGAGTATAGCAGTTTGACGGTTACAAATGCTGTAGGAACTCCGATCATCACCGAGGTGCAGGATCAGGGAAACTCAGGTAACTGTTGGGCTTTTGCTGCGGTTGCTGCAGCAGAGACAGCTTACATCCGTAACAATCCTACCGCAACAGACGTCGATTACTCTGAGGCTTATATGGCCTACGTAGGCAACAGACCCAAGATCAACGATCCTACAGACCCCATGTGGCCTGACGGCGTTAACATATCCGATCCTCACGACCGTGGCGGTAACGCCCTTATTGCAGGTTCTGCTCTTGCAAGATGGTGCGGTCCTGTTGACCAAGCTTTGCTTCCTGACTGCGATTTCTACGGAGATTACAGATCCTGGGGTGTGACCGACGATATGAGATATATCGCCGAGCAGCATATGACTACTAATACCATGGTATATACCAGAAGCCAGGAGGATATGAAAACCGCTATACAAACTTACGGCGGTGTGTTTATGCTCTATTATCACGACAACAGTGCGGTTAAAGAAGTTTCGGGTGTTACAACCTACTATCAGAACCGACATACGGGTATCAACCACGCGGTATACTGTGTTGGCTGGAATGACGATATTCCTCAATCTGCATTTGCAACCGAACCTCCCGGACCCGGAGCCTGGCTTATCAAAAATTCCTGGGATGAGAGCTGGGGTAACGATGGGGGCTACTTCTGGTTATCTTATTACGATACTTCTCTCTATGACGCATGGATAATGGATTTTGAGAACATCGGAAACGTAGATAATAACTATCAGTACGACGGTGCATGGGGCGAAGGATTTTCTTACTTCTGGTGGGATTCGGGTTACGAAAGATATCCCCTCGCACAGGCTAACGTGTACCGTGCCAATAGTTATGAAACGGTTAAGCAGGTTGGCGTGTTCAGCTATAACGAGGCTGCAACAGCTACCGTTGAAATTTGGACTGATATGACAGACCCTCACGATCCCGAATCGGGTCGGCTCAGAGCTTCGGCAACCGAGTCACTTTCGGGCATAGGTTACAGAACTATCAGACTTACCGAACCTGTCCGGCTTCTTCCCGGAGAAAAATTTGCAGCCGTTGTGAGAATAGAAACGAACTGCGACGAGCCCTCGTACGGTGTATGCGAATATAAGCCGTACACCTCTGCTCTTGAGGGACAGACTTATTACAGAGATCCCGAAACAGGGGAGTGGTATATGGACGAGGTCAATGCGTTCATAAAGGTGTTTACCGAAGACGTTACGGTTGATACTACCGATCTGCAGCAGCTTTACGATGCGTGTCTCGACTACGGATTTACCAACGATACAAACATGTTTATGGCAAAAGCTTATACGGCACTTACCAAGGATGACGTTTCCAAGCAGGAAGTTACCAATGCATATAAGCTTCTGTACTCCAATTTCGACGGTAATGTAAGTGTTGTTGAATTTGACGCTGTTATAGAAGGCGCATACGATATTCCCGAGCCGATCAATGCTGCCAAGGGTACGTATATAACCCTTCCTTCCAACACTCCTTATTGTCCCGATTGGGCGTTTATAGGTTGGAGCGTTGACGGCAGTACCGATAACTATTATACCCCCGGTCAGACAATCAAGGTCGAAGACTCTATGACCCTTAAGGGCATTTGGATAAAGTCTGACGGAGACGGCCAATATCCTGATAACGGTTACTATACGGTATATTACGATCCTAACGGCGGTTCTTGGGACGGATCAAACACCAGTATTACCAAGTCTGAGTTCGATATGGGACTTATACGGTATCAATCTACATTTGTTTTCCCATCTCAGACCGAGACGCTTGACCGTAAGGGTTACAGATTGCAGACGGATAGGGATGATATGACCCAGGTAGAGTTCTGGTCGGGTAACGGTCAGGGCAGACTTACCTACAATGACCATATCAACAACGGTTACGAGTATGCGATATACAACGATGGGTACAAGAACTCCACCTTCACGGTCAAACCTGATAATGTTCCCTACGGAACTAATATTTTTGCAAACGCAGCCTGGGATCCTATTGTTACATATGATATGAATAACAATACGGGTGTCAAGGTTCTTGACTTTAACTATATTACCGACGGTGATGAGTATACGGTTCTCGGTGCAGGTGATTACACCAAGTATTCATCTTCTTCAGATTTTAATCCGTATAAGGATAACAGAAACTCCCTCCGCGAAAACCGAGAGGGCTACAGAGGATTGACCGCTATTCCTAAAAATACCGCAAAGGAACTGCTTTGCTGGAACACCAGGGCTGACGGCAGCGGTACTTACTACAGAATAGACGGGGTATATGAAATAACCGAGCCCCTGACCCTTTATGCTGTATGGGAGGGGGAGCTTCCCCACGTACACGATTATCTTGGTACGGTAACTACCCCGCCTACCTGCGAAGCAAAGGGCGTTACAACTTACATGTGTTATTGCGGAGACAGTTATACCGTAACCACAGATGCGCTCGGACACCTGATGGAAGATTGGCATACCGTTAAAGAAGCAACCGTGACAGAAGACGGTCTGAAGCAGAGATCCTGTGAACGCGGATGCGGTCTTGTGGAAGAGGAGATCATCCCCGCATATATTGGTGCGCCGTCCTTATCTGCAGAGGGTCCTAACCTAACAGCACACAATCTTTGGGACGTAAAGGATATATGGATAGGCTACGGTGAATATACCTCTTACAGAGACGTTAAGAATAATGCGGTGGTACAGATAACGGCGCTTAAGATAAACGGTGCCACCGAGTATACATATCTTGTAAAGAATGGCGGTATGCATACCGTTCTTATCAGATATAACGACGGCACTCAAAAGTTCCTGTACGTTAATATCAAAGTAACAGAGCCTACCTTTGTCTCAAACGGACTTCAGCTTACGGTAGAAAACCTTGACGGTGTTAAGGTCATCAGAACCGCGTACGGTGAATATAAGACCGTATCCGAGATAAAGAGGGGCACAGGTTCAAGATCCTTTACCGCTAAGAACGAGATCAAGGGTGCAGACAGCTATAAGATCCAGTACCGCGAAAACGGTACTGTTACTGTGGCAGTACAGTATACCGACGGTTATACCAAGATATATACCTGCGAGATAAGGCAGAAGGTTCCTTGTTTCGAGCAGAAAGGCAATACCGTAACTATCGGGAACATTGACGGTCTTTACAACGTAAGATACGCTCCCGGCATATGGGAAAACGCTTCTCAGATCAAGGCGGCGGCAGGATCAGTAGCAATCAAATCAAGCGCTGCGATAGACGGTGTTATTACCGTTAAGAACCTCAAGGCAGGTACTTACACCTTCTGCGTGCAGTATGATGACGAATCCTTTAATTATTATGTAATTACAGTATAAAAAGCAACCCAACGGGTTGCTTTTTATTTTGCGCTCAGCGATACGTCATAATACTTATAAAGTGTTTCCACCTCTGTGGTGGTCTTAACAAAAATATCGTTAAGAGATTTGTTGTCAAGGTCAAGAGTGTTAAGTCCTCTGTAGCAATGGTATATGCTTGTAAAGTCCTCGGAGTCATATTCGCTCATTATTTCACAGTATGCCTTAAGTGTTTCAGAGTCTTTGTAGCCGTCAAGCTTTTCAAAGGAGGCTGCGGCGCGCAGATATTCTCCGTTTGTTATATCAGCGGTAGCGTTTGTGTATATGGCATAGTCTCTTACAAGACCTGCGGAGAAAATAAGAGTAAGTATTATAACCGAATATATTATAAATTTTTCAATGGGTAAAACCTTCATATCGAAGCCCTCCTTTTCTTTCTGTGTCTATATCTTACACAAGGAGGTGTCCGATAAATGGGACTTGAAATTTCATTTTTGATATGTTATTATATAAAAGGGTGATAAATTATGGCAAAAAGTGAAAATCAAAAATTAAAGCTTCTTTATATCATTGATATACTGGAAAAGGAAAGTGATGAGGAGCATCCCATGGCTACTCAGACCCTGATAGACAAACTGGGTGAATACGACATCAAGGCGGAGCGTAAGGCTATATATAACGATATAGACTGTCTGTGTGAGTTTGGATACGATATAATACATACCCCCGGTAAGAACGGCGGATATTATATGGGTTCAAGAAGATTTTCTCTTCCCGAACTTAAGCTTCTTGTTGATGCGGTACAGTCATCTAAGTTCATAACAGTCAAAAAGAGCCGTGAGCTTATTTCCAAGCTTTCAGACATGGTGAGCAGATATGACGCCGGACACCTTAACAGACAGGTTGACGTGTTCAACCGTGTTAAGACCATGAACGAAAGTATTTACTATAACGTAGATTATCTCCACCGCGCAATGAACAATAATCGTGATATAACCTTTAAATATTACGACCTCAATTATAAAAAAGAAAAGGTGCTGCGCCACGACGGCAAGGTATACCGTGTTTCCCCTTGGTCTCTGTGCTGGGATGACGAAAACTATTATCTTATTTCATATGACAGAGAGGTAGCGGCTATCAGACATTTCCGTGTTGACAAGATGACAGATATACGCCAGTCTCAGGAGCCAAGGCAGGGAAAAGACGTCTTTTCTCAGTTTGACCGCGCCGACTATTCCAAGCAGGTATTCGGTATGTTCAGCGGTGAGGCTGAGGCTGTGGTGCTCCGATGCCGTAAGAGTCTTGCCCATATTCTCTTCGACCGTTTCGGCACCGATCTTTCGGTACGTTCTGTAGACGACGATTTCTTTGAGGCAACCGTTAAGGTCATAGCCAGCCGCCCCTTTTTCTCCTGGGTATTTCAGTTCGGCGGGGATATAAATATTACCTCTCCTGCGTCGGTTATAGCCGACTATAAGGAACTAATTGACAATGTTAACAATATGATAATTTAACAGGTCTGCTATTGATTTTTTTTGCTCTTAAAGGTATTATATTTGAGAATAAAATGTACGAGGCAAAATAATGAGAAAAACAAAAATAGTATGTACTTTAGGCCCTGCATCTGCTAAGGATGAGATCATAGAACAGATGCTTAAGGCAGGTATGAATATAGCAAGATTAAACTTTTCCCACGGTACCCACGAGGGTCACCGTGAGTATATAGAGATCTTCCGCCGTGTCCGTGACAGATTAGAGCTTCCTGCTGGCGTTATGCTTGACACCAAGGGTCCCGAGATCCGTCTCGGTGAATTTGAAAACGGTAAGGCTACTCTTAATGATGGCGGTGAGTTTATACTTACTGTTGAAAAGTGTCTTGGCAACTCAAGCAAAGCTGAGATTTCCTATAGAGGTCTTCCATCTGAGGTAAAGGCCGGTGACCGTGTAGTTATGGACGATGGAAAGATAGTTCTTACTGTTAAGAGCGTCAGCGATACCGAGGTAGTATGCCGTGTTATTCACGGTGGCGAGGTATCGGATCACAAGAGCGTCAATCTGCCCGGTGTTGCTCTCAATATGCCCTATATGAACGAAAAGGATAAGTCTGACGTTCTGTTCGGTATAGAGATGGACGTAGATTTTATTGCGGCGTCCTTTGTCAGAAGCCGTGCAGACGTTATTACTCTCCGCAAGTTCCTTGACTATAACGGCGGTCACGATATCAAGATAATCTCCAAGATAGAGAATATGCAGGGTATTGAGAACTTTGACGAGATACTCAAGGTGTCCGACGGTATCATGATTGCAAGAGGTGATATGGGCGTTGAGGTTCCATTTGAAAAGCTGCCCGGTCTGCAGAAGCGCTTTATCCGCCGTTGCTACAAGGCGGGTAAGATGGTCATAACCGCTACCCAGATGCTTGAGTCCATGATAACTAATCCCGCGCCTACAAGAGCCGAGATAACCGACGTTGCAAACGCAGTTTTTGACGGAACCTCCGCTATTATGCTTTCCGGTGAGAGCGCAATGGGTAAGTATCCTGTCAAGGCCGTTGAGACTATGGCTATGATAGCCCGTCAGGCTGAGAAGGATGCCTTTGATATGAATATGTACTGCGACAGACAGTTCGATATGGACTCGGGTGACATTGCCAACGCTATATGCGATGCGGCTTGTACTACTGCCCGCGATATCGATGCCAAGGCTATCATTGCCGTTACCATGCACGGACATACAGCCCGCCGTATGAGCAAATTCAGACCCTCTGAGCCTATCGTGGCGGCAACCCCCAAGGATAAGACCTATCATCAGCTTGCGCTGAGCTGGGGCGTATATCCGGTTATGGCGCGTTTGATAAGCGACTCTGACGAGCTTTTCATCCACGCAGCCGACTGTGCAAAGCAGCTTGATATCGTTCATAACGGCGATCAGGTGGTCATCACCGCAGGTCTTCCTCTTAAATCGGGCGCATCTACCAACATAGTTCGTATCCATACCGTAGGCGATTTTCATATCGAAGGATAGTTCCGACACGGTATTGAATCAGTTATAAAATAACGTTAAAACAGCAGGTATATAGATTGTATATACCTGCTGTTTGCAATTATAAAAGACCGTTTGCCTTATGCAAACGGTCTCTTTGTTTATTTATTGATGGTTATTTTCTTTTTTGCAACTAAAACAGTAAATGAAGCCATCAGCATAATACTACCGGTTGCAATGATCCACACGATACCCGGACCGCCTGTTTCAGGCAAAATATTGCCGGTGTGGTTGGGTATGCGCAAAACTTCTGAGCTTGAGATCAAATCTGATATAACTGTAACCGATATAGCCTCTTCAAGGGGAACGTAACCTTTGGGGGCTTTTGTCTCAACAAGGAAGTACACACCGCAGGGAAGTCGGGGTGAATGTGCAGTACCGTTTTCGTCCGTTGTCAGTATAACGTTTTCGCCATCTATGGTTATGGGAACAACGGCGTACATAACACCGTTACAACTTACGGTCTGTGTGTCTGTATCCTCTTCTGTTGCAGCGCGGAAAAGCTGGAAGGACGCTTCGCCCAAAGTCTTTGATTCATCGTACACGTCGTGCTTGATGATAGTAAACTCACCGCTTACGTTGTCAGGCGGAGGCGGCGGTGGAGGCGGAGGCGGAGGTTCTATAGGCTCGTTTTTAGGATAAATTGAAGCGATATCGTGATACTCAATAGTGATCTCGGTATCCGACTCACCGTCGCTGTTAGAAGATTTTACCGGTGTGGGGATAGTGATATAGAAGGGATCAACAGGAGCCTTTACTTTATCGGCATTGTGCTGCTCTACAACAAGGTACATACCCTTGTCCAATGCTATAGATGCATATCCCGTAGTGTCGGTGGTGGCAGAAGCTACTTTGTTTTCTTCTGTAACAAACCTTGCAAGCTCCTCTTCGGTGGGAGCATCACCTACCGTTTCACCTTCTCCCAATACGACGTTATAAACGTCAAAGGTGATATCGGAGAGAGGCAGACCGGTGTTAGATGCAGTTTTATAGATACGTAAACCCATCTCTATGTCTTCGTTGAAGGTAAAGGATCTTTCAGCCTTTACTTCGGTGGTGCCGCTGGCAACACCTACAAGACACTGGGATGTGTGACGACCGCCTTCGGGCTCGTAAAAGTATACTCCTTTTCCAAGGTCCTGAGTTCCGTCTACAGTTACCGTTATCGTATCGCCGTATTTTGCAGAAACGCTTAATTTATATGTATCTGACTTATATACCGTCTGTGCCGTTTCACCGGTAACTGTGCCGTCCGGAGCATAACTTGTTGCTGTTACGGTCAGTCTGTCATTTTCACCTGCGCCGGAATTTAAGTGCACGTACATACTTACTTTATATGTATCGTCAGTGCCGGGCACTAAACTTGCTCTGGTGATATTTACGTCCGAAACAACTATCTTGCCTTCTGTTGCAGGTACACCTTCAAGGTTGCATAAATAGTAGGTGAGGTTATTGACTCTGTATGCGCTTTCGTGGTCAAAACTTCTTACTCTGGAGCCGGGGAACCAGTCCCAAAGCTCGTTTGTATAGTCATGGAGCGGGGTGAAGTATATTCCCGTATTTCTCGGTATATCAAGTGACGCAAAATAACCGACGTTGTTCCAATCATCTTCCATATTGGCGTACGTCCAGATAGACTGCTGTACAGCTGATATCATATCAGCACGGGTCAGGGTGCTTACAAACTCTGCGTCAAGACCTCCTTCTATAAGAGAAGCCTTCATTTCGTCTACGGTTACAAAAGGATATGAGTTCATAACGATGGCACGTATATGCTCTGCAGAACTCTTGTTATAGTATCCGCTATCCTCCAGATTAAGACGCTTATAATGAGAAGAGTAGTCCAAACCTGTTTTTATATCACAACAGTATGTAACGTCATAGTTACTTACGCCGTATTCATAGAGACCGTTAGGTGTCCATGACGTTTTTCCGTCAGACGTATCAACCAGAACGAAGGTCTGAGGAATCTCTTGCGAAACCATGTGGTTTGATGCTTCGTATGCATAACCTAAGCCGCCGTCTACCGCTTCAAAGATATATTCGTTATCAGCGGGAGTTACCGGGGCTGTTATCTTATTAAAAACAGTAGGAAGCTCATTGTCAAGCTTTGCTGTTAAAGACGGATCGATCTGAGCCTGCTGCTCGGGTGTCAGAGCGTCATAAGCATTCTGAGCGGCAACGCGCGCAGCAAACATTGTTTCAACGTACGTTTCGTAGCTGTTACGCGCGGCAAGGTGCTTTGTGATAATACTCTCTTTTGTCGTAGTAATATCATAGTGAGATGATGCCGTATATTTTGTTCTGTTGTTCTGCATCGTCTGCAGCGTATCGATAGCCTCTAACTGTTGGATCACAGCCAAAACAGCTTCGTCCTCGGTTTCTACCGCAAAGACGATAGGACTGATCGAAGCGACCAGCAAGATAACCGTAACGAGACAAGCAACAATTATATTTAGCGATTTCATTTATCAGGCCCCCTATGGCAATCGCCGTTGACGTTTGGTATACAGTTTATTAGCCGATGTAGTAAGTTAGTCAATTAACACAATCTGTGTGAATATTATACAACTGTACTTAAAATTTTTCAATAGTTAAAAGGTAAATTATAACATACAAGCCCTTTATTTACCTTGTTTTTTGGGGAATTTTACCGTTGATTTTACAACATCGTTTTTTCTTATAAATAAAAACAAGTGATACCGTGTTGTTGAACTAAGCATCACTTGTTAATAATACGTTTGTTGCTGAAAAATACTGTAAAACTGTTGATGGTGTTTAACGTATTTTACAACATTACGTTATATGAGTTCTTTTATTTTTCAAATACAGGCTTAGGGAAATCCTGTTTGTTTTGCAGTACCTTCTGCATTATCTCCTCGTAGCTGCACCATTCTACACGGTCACCCAGATGCTCGTTTACACGCTTGCCGATGAGGTCAAGCACCTCCATACCGGTGCACAGACCGTTTGAAATAAGGCTCTGCCAATGGGTAATAAAGAGGGGGTAACCACCTGTTTCGAGAACCTTGACTATGTCTCCGCCACGTCCGTCTGAGGTGATATATTTGTCGGCTACAGAGCTTACAAACTCGGGGCTTGTGTCGGTGGTGTCTATGGTGTCCCATATGTAGTCAAAGGTGGTGGCGGGGATAGATACTACACAGCGCTCTCCGTCGTCGTATTCTACCCAGGGCTTGGCGTTAGGTTTATTACGAAGTCCTCTGAGATAATACCAGCAGTCTTTTGAACCATACACGTCATATACAGCCTGAGATACAGACTGTACGTATTCGTCCTCCACCTCTATACCAAAGGACCAGGGTGAGGTACATCCGTAGGAGGAAAGTCCTGCCTCTTTAAGTATAGAAAACGCTTTTGTAATATATGGGGTAAGTACGGTGCGATCCTTGTCAGCAGCCCATACACACTCGTTTATGGGGATCATTTCACCAGTTTCAACGTCAACGGCGTTATTGTGGGTCAGCATCTCGGGTCCTACCGAGAAGGCGGGCATAACACGACTCTTTACCGTATCAAGCCATTCTTTAAGCTCTTTGTTGTCAAAGCCCTCGATACCGTTTACGATATCACCTCGGTTGCCCGGCATGGGAACAACGCTGAACTTGCCCTTAATTCCGTGCTTTTCGATAATATCGCAGAAGCGGAATAGGGTAGAGTTGGGATTGTATTCTAATATAGGACGTCCGTCCTCGGTTACGGTTTTGTTGTGATGGGTATAGTAGACCGATATTCCCGGTGTGGGGTCGTCAAGGACAAGACAGATCGGAACTTTTTTCATTGGTTTCTCCTAAAGCTTTCTCGTGTCACCGAGAAAACTTCACTTTTTATAAAATAAAAAACTTCACTTTGCACAAGGTGCAAAACTTCACTTCGGCTTTAGCCGAAACTTCACCAATCTTAATATTGCGTTACTTTGATTGGTGAAGTTTGCCTTCGGCAAGTGAAGTTTTTGTTCAATGAACAAAAGTGAAGTTTCACATGGTGAAGTGAAGTTTTCGCTATGCGAAAGTTATTAATTATTGGACTCAAGACAGAGCTTAAGGAGCTCGTCTACGTGAGCGGTAGCTACGCACTCGTAAGTGTCAGAAGCACCGTAGTAGATCTTAACCTCGCCGTCATCCTCAAGGATCATACCGCCGGGGAATATAGTGTTCTGTCTGAAGCCTTCGTCGGTCTCGTAGGGCATATCGGGAGCAAGCAGAGGCTCTTTGTACATACCCAGGATCTTAGAAGGATCTTCAAGGTCGAGGAGCATAATACCGCCCATATATCTGTGGGGCCATCTGGGCTCCCAACCGTTCTTGCCCCATTCGGGATTAGACTCAACGCAGTGGAATGTGGTCAGCCAGCCCTTTTCTGTCTTAACGGGAGGAGCTGCAGGACCGATCTTGTCGTTTGAGAAGGGCATCTTGTCGTGGCGCTGGATATGCTTGATGTCGCCCCAGAACTTAAGGTCAGGGGACTTGGAGCACCAGATATCGAAGCAGTATGCATCATCGGAGTACATTGCCATAGGTCTCTCAAGACGCATATACATACCGCCGATCTTCTCGGGGAAAAGAACCATGTTACGGTTGTTGGGCGCGGACATAGAGAGAACTGTTGCCTTTTCAAAGTTGTCGTCTACCTCAGCGATTACACCCTGGATACCTCTCTTGGAGTCGGATGCCATGCAGAGATAGGGCTTGCCCTCGATCACGGTGATACGGGGATCGTAGAAACGACCGATCCAGCCGTTACTTTCAGCCTTAGTTACGGGGCTGTCAAAGAGGTATGTAGTTCTTACCTGCCAGTTGTCGATACCGTTATCGGATACAGCAACGCCGATGGAGGTAGCGGGGAAACATCTTTCGCGCAGGAACTTTTCCTCGTTGGTGCCGTAGTCGTTACGGAACACCATAACGTACTTACCGTTGAACTTTGTTACACCTGCATTGAATACCAGTGTAGATTCGTAGGGCATATCAGCGGGAGTAAGGATAGGTCTCTCCAGCTTCTTGATGCAAGGTGCACTCTTACGGATAGGGTGAAATACTGCCATTGTCATATCTCCTTAGAAAAATGTATTTTTGCTTTATATCGGTCTTACCGTCTTAGCTTCTGTTTATAACCTGCTCGTCAAGCCAGTTGTTGTTCTTGCAGTAGTCTATAAGATCATTTACGTTTGCGGTAGCAAGACACTCGTAAGTATCGGATGCTCCGTAGTAGAGCTTGACCTCTCCGTCATCCTCCAATATCATACCGCCGGGGAAGATAACGTTCTGTCTGAAACCTTCGTCTGTTTCGTAGGGAAGCTCGGATGCAATAAGAGGATACTTAGCCATATGAGTGATCTTGGCGGGGTTCTCAAGATCAAGAAGCATGATACCTGCGGTATAGCGAAGCTTCCAGTGGTTTTCCCATCCGTTCTTGCCTCTGTTTTCGTCTACGTCAACTGCATGGAAGGTGGTAAGCCAGCCCGCCTCAGTCTTAATGGGAGGAGCACCGGGGCCGATCTTAGAGTTGGTGAAGGGCATATTACGGTCGTCAAGCACCAGGGTAGAGTCACCCCAGTGGATAAGGTCGGGAGAATAGGAAAGCCAGATCTCGTGATAAGGCTCCATCATAGGTCTCTCAAGACGTACGTATCTGCCGTTTACCTTTTCGGGGAAGAGAACCATATTACGGTTGTTGGGGACCGACATGGAGATAACGTTTACCTTGGTAAAGTCGTCGTCTACGGTGGCGATACAGCCTCTTACACCGTGCTTGGTGTCAGCTGCAAGACAGAGATAAGGCTTGCCCTCGATAACGGTAATACGGGGATCGTAAAAACGGCGGATCTCTCTGCCCGACTCTTCAAGAGTCTTGTGATTGTCAAGCAGATGATAGGGAAGAACCTTCCATCCGTCAACGCCGTTATCCGATACCGCAACACCTACTGAGGTGCCGGGCATATGTCTTTCTTTAACGTATCTCTCGGGTGTGGTGCCGTAATCGTTACGGAACACCATAATATATTTACCCTTGAACTTTGTTACGCCTGCATTGAAAACAAGCATAGACTCATAGGGCATATCAGCCGAAGTAAGGATCGGCTTATCAAGCTTTTTAAGAAAAGGCGCGCTTTTCAGTATAGGTGTTACAATTCCCATAACATCCTCCTTAAGGTTAGGTTCACTTTATTATATATGTTTTAGTTAAATAAAGCAATACTTTAGCCAAATAAATGCCTAATTATTGTATTTTTTATTTCGGTCATGCCGGCAGGAGTTGGATGACCGTCGATCTTTTCGATATAGTCAAAGTCGATGAACTCTATACCGTAGTGACGGCAGGCACTCTTTATACCCTCGGGGATAGCTTCGCCAAGCTCGGTGTTGATAAGCCAGTATATTTTAGCATCGGGCAGAGCTTCTTTACTTCTTTTTATCATATAGCATACCGCAGGCAGAACTCTGTAGAGGTCGGCTTTTTCAAAGCCGTCGAACTGCAACTCGCCTACCTGGGCTCCGCACCAGTGGTCGTTTGTACCGCCAAAGATGAACAAGGTATCTATATTTTTATTTTCAAAGAAGCCGTTTGCGATATATTTTTCCAGTCTTGCGATAAAGGAATTAACTTCGGTGTTCTCGCCCTCATATCCCGTATATCCAACGGTGGAGCCTGACCAACTGTCGTTCATAACCATATTGGAATTTGTCTCGCGCATAATTTGATGCCACCAGGTCTGCTCAACTCGGTTTAAACCGTGACAAGGTTCAGGATCTTGCCAATAGTATGCGGCGTAATGCTCGGGAATATATCCGTGGAAAGTGGAGTAGCTGTCTCCGAATATCATAAAGTTTTTCATTGTTCTTTCCTCGCTTTAAGTGATATGATAATTATATCAACATTATCAAAATTTTGCAATAATTGTGACTAAAGTCACAGAAAAACAGATGAGAATGGGGTATAATAAAGACACAGTAAAGGAAAGGAGACAGATAAAATGTCAGTAAAGAATCTTAATAATGAAAACTTCAATGCCGAAATCCTTGACCGTGACGGTATCGCAATCGTAGATTTCTACGCAGATTGGTGCGGTCCCTGCAAGATGATGGCTCCCGTTATAGATAAGATCGCAGAGGAGAATCCCGAGCTTAACGTAGCAAAGGTAAACGTAGACGAGTCGGGTGAGCTTGCCGCTCAGTTCGGTATCATGAGCATCCCTACACTGATCGTCTTTAAGGACGGAAAAGAGATAAACCGTTCCCTTGGTGCAAAGAACAAAGCTGCAATACTTTCACTACTTGGATAAATCAAAAGGAGCATCAGTAAGCGATGCTCCTTAATTTATTTTTGTCAAGAATAGTTACGGTTCCTCTGTTTACCGAAAGTATAGAGTCTGCCGCCATGTGCTTTAGCATTCGGGTTATGACTTCTCGTGCAGTACCCAGATGTCTGGCTATCTGCTCCTGTGTCATTGTTATAACGTCCTCTCCGCTTTGAGATATCTCGTCAAGCAAAAATATTGCAAGACGTTTATCCAGACTTACAAACAACGCTTGCTGCATTACCCACATAACGTCAGAAAAACGTTCTACGGTTTTTTCAAGGGCAAACAGTTTTACCGAAGGATTACGCTCGGTGATATCACTAAAGGCAGGGGCTGAGATCATATAACATTCGCTGGGCAGCTCTGCGTCAAGGTATACGTCAAAGGTGATGCTTTGTATAACGCAAGAGGCTGCAAGCATACACATTTCGCCGGGCCCCAATCTGTACAGGGTTATCTCTCTGCCTTCCTCCGAGAGTATGTATAAACGCAGTCTTCCGCTTTTAACGATATAAAGTCCGGTACACTCAAGGTTGTTGTGTACGCTCTGTCTGTCCTTAAAGTGAGCAGTGGAGGTGTTATTGCACATCAGATCTCTGTCCGCCGCGGAAAGATCATTCCAGAAGGGAAAATACTGTCTGTAAAAATCATTGTAGTTCATAATAAATACCTCCTTACATAATGTAATAATATCATAATATCCGAAAAAACTCAAGAAAAAAGAATTTAATTAACGAAATATGTTGAATTAAATAATGGTATATGGTACAGTATAGATATGGAAAACAAAAGCATTGAAATGATAACTAAAAAACAGAAAAAAAAGCCTAACGTTTTACTTATTCTTTTGATATTGTTCATTATACTTGCTGCTGTGTTTGCCGCCCTTGTGTATCTTAACGATTTTACACTTGCCGTAAATTTAAATGGAGAAGAGGATATAGTTATAGAGTACGGCAACGACTATACCGAAGAAGGCGCGGAAGCTTATTTTAAGGGCAGTATCTTTATCAAAGAGCCTGTAGCTTGTAAGGTTACGATCATGGATAATCTTGACGTTACAAAGGTAGGCAACTATATCGTTGAATACCGTTCCGAGTATATACTTAATTATTATCTCGGTACAAAAAAGTTTACCGCAACCGAGACCAGAAACGTTTCGGTAGTAGATACCGTAGCGCCCGTAATAGAGCTTAAAAAGATCGAAGGGCACTACACTCTTCCCGGACACAGATACGAAGAAGAAGGCTATGTTGCCACCGACAACTATGACGGTGATCTTACCGCTCTTGTAGTTTCGGGCGAAAAGGAAGGTAAAGTATACTACAGCGTTACCGACTCCTCAGGCAACAAGGCTGAGGTTGTACGTGATATATTCTACGATGACCCTATCCCCCCTGAAATAAAGCTTTACGGCGACGGTGATATCATTATCGCCGAGGGAGGCAGTTTCAAGGATCCCGGATACGTAGCAAACGATAACGTTGACGGCGTTCTTACCGATAAGGTTACGGTCAGCGGCAGTGTCAACACCGCAAAGGAGGGCAAATATACCCTTACCTATTCGGTTACAGACGGATACAACAACACAACCACGGTTACCCGTCCCGTGACGGTACAGAAGAAGGTAGAGATGCCTAAGATCGAAGAGGGAAAGGAAAGCGAGGTTCTTCACACCGCACCCCTTAATCCCAACGGTAAGGTAGTATATCTCACCTTTGACGACGGTCCCGGCAAGCACACCCCGAGACTTCTCGACGTGCTTAAAAAGTATGATATCAAGGCAACTTTTTTCGTTGTAAACACAGGTAACCTTGACCTGCTTACCCGTATGGAGGCAGAGGGTCATACCGTAGCAATGCACACAAACACTCATAAATATGACGTCCTCTATTCAAGCGACGAGGAGTATTTTAAGGATCTTACCTCTATAGAGGACGCTATCAAGGGCAAGATAAAGAACTTCAGAAAGATACTGCGCTTCCCCGGCGGCGGTTCCAATGCTATCAGCAAAAAATACAGTGAGGGTATTATGACCCGCCTTACCGCCAAGGTCAAGGAGCTGGGCTACAGATATTTTGACTGGAACGTAGACTCAAACGACGCAGGCGGTACAAAGTCGGCAGAGGGAGTATTTAAGAACGTCACCGAGCGTATTCCTTCAAACCACTACAGCGTAGTGCTTCAGCATGATATCCACAGCTACAGCGTTGACGCGGTGGAAAAGATAATCATATGGGGTCTTGAAAACGGATATACCTTCAGAGCGCTTTCCGAAAACAGCCCTGTATGTGAGCATGAGGTAAATAATTAATATAAGATATGTTTGATTTTAAAGATAAGGTAGCAGTCATAACAGGCGGAGCGCGGGGTATCGGTAAGTGTATCCGCGAGAGCTTTGAAAAAGCAGGAGCCAAAACCGCAATAATAGACCTTCTTGATAACGATTATTTTGTAGGTGACATAGCGGATAAGAATACTCTTGAAGCGTTTTGCGGTAAGGTCATATCCGACTTTGGACACGTTGATTTTCTTATCAATAATGCAGCACCCTTGATGTGCGGAATAGAAAAGGGAAGTTACGAGGATTTTGAATATGCCCTCAAGGTAGGAGTTACAGCTCCGTTTTATCTGACAAAACTTTTTGTTCCGTATTTCCCAGAGGGTTCAAGTATAGTCAATATCTCATCATCCCGCGACCGTATGAGTCAGCCTCAGACCGAGAGCTATACTGCGGCAAAGGGCGGCATCTCCGCGCTTACCCATGCGTTGGCAGTAAGTTTTGCAGGTAAGGTCAGGGTAAACTCTGTGTCCCCGGGTTGGATAGACAATAACTATACCGTATACGAGGGTCCCGACGCCACCCAGCAGCCTGCAGGCAGGGTAGGTAATCCCCCCGATATTGCGAACACGGTGCTTTATCTCTGCTCGGATATGGCAGGGTTTATCACAGGCGAAAACATCTGTATCGACGGCGGTATGACAAAGCAGATGATATACCACGGCGATCACGGATGGAATTTAAATGAATAAAAAGCGGCTTTTAGCCGCTTTTTTGTTTACGAGTCCCGTTTTTTGGACACCGATCGTTGTATAATGACAACGAAAAGAGGTGTAGTATGAAAATATTATCAACAGAAACGTTTAACGAAAAGATCTTAGAGTATTACAGAACGAACTACGGAGAAAAGGACAGCGATTTTTGGTTGGAAAAGCCTGCGGAAAACGTGTGCGTGTTCAAAAGGGATGATAATATAGTTCTTCTTAAGGCTCATATCCTTACGGGAGAGGTCACCGAGTACGTCGATCGTGGCAGACGTGTATAAAGTGCTGCGTTATGTAACCGATAAAGGATATCCCGAAGCAATGCTTCGGGATTCTTGACATATTCGTAAATATGGTATAATATATTTTCAAGATATCATATGGAGAAATACTATGTCCGAAAGTAAATTTAACCGTATAGAGTTTGTTGTCACATATGCCTGTACGGGCAGATGTAGGCATTGCTCACAGGGTGAACATGACGATAAAAAGGTAATAGATACCGATGCGGCAATAGAATCGGTTTACAGAATAACAGACAAATATGATATAAAGTCACTTATGACCTTTGGCGGCGAAGCTTTGATATATCCCGATGCGGTATGCAGGATACATACTGCCGCAAAGAAAATCGGTATAGAAAAAAGACAGCTTATTACCAACGGCTTTTTCAGCCGTGATGAGGGGTATATCAGAGAAACGGTATGCCGTCTGCATGACAGCGGTATAAACGATCTGCTTTTATCGGTAGACGTATTTCATCAGGAAACTATCCCCCTTGAATACGTAAAAACATTTGTCCGCCAATGTCTAAAAAATAATATCCCCACACGTCTGAATCCCGCTTGGCTTGGATGTCGTGATGCGGACAATCCTTACAATATAAGATCAAGAGAGATAGTATCAGAGTTTACTGATATGGGTATACCTGAGGGTAGTGGAAATGTTATTTTTCCTAAAGGAAACGCTATAAAAAACTTCCCCGAATATTTTGACGGCACTCAGGTCGACCCCTACGAGGACAACACTTCCTTATGCTTTGATCCCAATTCCGACTTTGAAGGAGTTTTAAGTCAGCTATGAAATATATACTTGTAACAGGTGCATACGGCGGTATGGGCAGGAGCACCGTGGAACTTCTCAAAAAACACGGCTACACCGTTTTTGCCATGGACAGAAGGGTAGAACAAGCACAGGAAAACGTTATCCCCATTTGTACCGATCTTACCGACTCGGACAGTATAAGATCTGCGTTTAATAAGGTAAAGGAAACTACAGACCAGCTTTTTGCTATCATTCATTTTGCGGGAGTGTATATGCTTGATTCTTTGGTGGAAATGAATGAAGAGAGCTTTAGAAGAATTTTTGAGATAAATCTGTTTGGCGCTTATAATGTAAATAAGATATTTCTGCCCTTACTCAAAAGTGGCAGCAGGATAATTATGACTACAAGCGAGCTTGCGCCTCTCGATCCCTTACCCTTTACGGGTATATATGCCGTAACTAAGTCCGCGCTTGATAAATATGCCTATTCTCTTGCCATGGAATTACAGTTGTTGGAGATAAAGGTCTCGGTCCTTCGCGCAGGTGCTGTGGCCACCGATATGTTAGGTGTATCCACGGATGCTCTTGAGCGTTTTTGCAATGAAACCAATATCTATTCCTGCAATGCCAAGCGTTTTAAAAATATAGTAGACAGAGTTGAGGCACGTAGTATCCCCACCTCAAAAATAGCCGATAAAATAAATACTGTATTGTCTAAAAAGCATCCTAAATTTGTATACAGCATAAACCGTAATCCTCTGTTATTATTGCTGAACGTTTTGCCAAAGCAGCTTCAGCTATGGATAATAAAGCAGATTTTGAAATAGAAAAATCACAGCCTTATGGGTCGTACTCTAAAGGATAGTAAAACAAATTACGAAACACTCATAGTTTTTTAAAACTGCGGGTGTTTTAAATATTCTCTTTGTTTGTTGGTTAAGTTATGGTATAATACAACTAACCGATAAATAAGAATTTATCAAACTGAATAATGTATATAAAGGGTGTTACTTCGGTAGCGCCCTCTTTTGTTTGAAACTCCGCCAATAAAACTTTGCAAAAAAGTTATTGACAAGTTCACTTGGCAATGTTATAATAATGACAAGAAAACTTGTCAAAGGAGATTTGTTATGAACAAAGATGAAATTTTGAAGATAAGCCAGCAGGAAAACAAAGGAAAACTTGATGAGCGAGAGTTAGCAGTATTTGGTAAAGCATCGCGAGTCGGTATGCTTGTCGGTGGATTGCTTTGTGTTGCTTTAATCCTTGTTAGCGAATTTGTTTTGAATATGCCAGAACTCGCATTGGTTGGGTGGATGGTGTATTTTGCTATGCAAGGTAGTAGCAATATTGTTTTATTTAAGTATTTAAAAACTCCCTCTAAGCTAATCTATGGCATTATCGAAATTGCTTTTGCTGTTGCATTCGCTGTTGTGATTGTATTTAAGGCGGTGGCATAAATATGGATGATAAATTGATATTAAAAAACAGTCTGAAAGATGCTCGCAGTGAAAAAGGATTATCTCAACAACAATTAGCAGAAATGGTAGGTGTTTCACGAAACACAATCAGTTCAATTGAAACTGGACAGTTTAATCCGACCGCAAAGCTTGCATTAGTTTTGTGCA
>JBGUUX010000010.1:0-27580 GCA_045133915.1 Eubacteriales bacterium
TACAATGCTTCGACCCGGCTCAAGTAAGAACTTGGGCTGATTAAGACCAAGATCCTTGCATATCTTTTTACAGAGGGTAGCAATACCTGCAATGTTGGAAGCGTAGTTGATTTCAGGGTCAGAGTTTTCGTACTTGACACCCATACCACCGCCGAGATTGATTATCTGCGCCTCAAAGCCGTATTTTACCTTCATGTCACGCATAAAGGTCAGCATGATGGTAGCCGCATCAACAAAGGGCTCGTACTCAAAGATCTGTGAACCAATATGGCAATGATAGCCTTCCACAATAATGTTTTCAAGAGAGAGGGCGAGAGCTACAAGCTCGTCAGCCTGTCCCGTTTCTATTGCCGCACCGAACTTGGAGTCTACCTTGCCTGTATTGATAGCCGCAAGGGTGTGGGGGTCGATGCCGGGGGTGATACGCAGGAGTATACGCTGTCTTATACGGTTGGCACCGGCAATTTCATTGATAGCTCTCAGCTCGTCCGCATTGTCGCAAACAAAGTGACCTATGCCGTTCTCGATACCGTATTTGATATCAAAGTCGGTCTTGTTGTTACCGTGGAAGTAAGCCTTGGAGAGATCAAAGCCTGCCTTAAGAGCAGTATAGAGCTCACCCGAGGACACAATGTCTATACCCATGCCTTCCTCAGCCATGATCTCGTAGATGCGCTTTACCGACAGAGACTTGGAGGCAAAGAGGGGCATGGATCCCTTACCAAAATGCTCTGCCATAGCTGTTCTGTATATACGGCAACGCTCTCTTATTCTTTCTTCATCCATGATATATGCAGGTGTACCGTACTCTTTTGCCAGCTCCACGGTGTCATATCCCGCAAACACAAGATGTCCTTTTTCATTTACCGAAATATTACTTGAGTTGTACATATTTATTCCTTGATTATATCTGTCATGTCATAGAAGCCTGCGGGCTTTGTGCAAAGGAACTTTGCCGCAACCACAGCTCCCTCTGCAAAGAGGGAACGGTCGTGAGCCTCGTGCTTTATTGACAGAGTCTGTGTTCCTGTATTGATGATGACCTCGTGTTCGCCTACAACGTTACCCATACGAAGGGAGTGGATTCCGATCTCTTCCTTGGTGCGCTTGCCGTTTTCGTGTCTGCCTACGTTATACACAGCAGAGGGTCTTATTGCTTTAATTCCGTCAGCCAGAAGAAGAGCAGTACCGCTGGGTACGTCAAGCTTTTGGTTATGATGCTTTTCTACTATCTCAATATCCGCATCGGGGAACATCTTAGCCGCAGTTTTGCATATCTCATTCATCACCGCAATGCCCAGAGACATATTGGCAGAGAAGAATACGGGGATCTTTTCGGATGCCGCCTTGATTATAGCTTTTTCTTCATCGGTATGGGCTGTGGTACAGATAACAGCGGGAATACCTCTGCTTACCGCATAGTCTAAAAGTCCCTCGGTGCAGGTATGATGGCTGAAGTCGATTATACAGTCAGCCTCACCTGTAAAGTCGTTAAGAGATTCGTAAATAGGATCACCGCTTGATGCCACGTTGTTTACGTCTACCAGAGCTACCGCAGTAGCGGCGCTGTCCTTTTCGACGATCGCGGCAACAGCCTTACCCATACGGCCGTTACTGCCGTTGATTATTATCTTCATATCTTGATACCTACGTCCTTCATGCAGCGTACAAGCACTTCCTCATGTTCCTTCTCCATAGGAGTAAGGGGAAGGCGGAGATAGTTGTCACAGTATCCCATATGAGCCATAGCCGCCTTTACGGGGATGGGGTTAACCTCGCAGAAGAGAGCATTGCAGAGTTCAAGATACTTGAACTGCATTTCTCTTGCACCTGCTACGTCACCTGCAAAGAACTTTTTACAGAGCTGAGAGGTCTCGTAGGGAAGGAGGTTAGAAAGTACAGAGATAACACCCTTACCGCCGCAAGCAAGTACGGGGAGTATCTGGTCGTCGTTACCTGAGTAGATATCCAGCTTATCACCAACAAGAGCCGCAGTCTCAACGATCTTTGAGATATCGCCGTTAGCCTCCTTGATAGCTGCTATCATGGGATGCTCGGCAAGCTCTACGTAGGTAGAGGTAGCGATAGCACAGCCTGTACGGGAGGGAACGTTATAGAGGATGATAGGCTTGTCAGAGTGGTCAGCAATAGTGTTGAACATCTTTACAAGACCCTTCTGGGTAGCCTTATTATAGTAGGGAGTAACCACAAGCATTGCGTCAGCACCAACCTTGCAGGAGAACTCGGTAAGGTCGATAGCGTATGCAGTATCGTTAGAACCTGTTCCTGCAATTACGGGAACACGCTTAGCGGTACGTTCAACCGCAAAACGGATACACTCACGGTGCTCCTCGTCAGTAAGGGTAGAGCCTTCGCCTGTAGTACCGCAGATAACCAGAGCGTCAATACCGCTCTCGATCTGCCAGTCGATAAGTCTGCCAAAGTTTTCGTAGTCAACTCCGTTTTCGTTTAAGGGTGTAACAAGGGCGGAAGCCGCGCCTGTAAAGATAGTTTCTTTCTTCATAAACTGTACTCCTATAAAATCAAAAATAGCCGATGATATCGGCTATCATAAAAATCCAATTCACAGATAATGAAATGATAATTATGATAGCACTCCGTGCAATAATACACGACAGTACAGAGGATGTTATCCCATGTACCAGTTCAGCACCGCCGTGCCTCCCTTCGGCACCCACCCCTTTTGTTTCCGTCAGCTTTGCGAGAGCCATGATGCGAAAACTACTCTTGATAAGGTGCGCCTCTATCAATCGAAGATATATTAACATATTATTACTAATTTGTCAATATAAATTGACGATATAAACAAAATAAAGCTATAATTTTTTTGTTGACCTTTTGTGCTCTTTCTGTTAAAATAAATATATACATTTTTATGAGGAGACAGATATGAAAAGATTGATCGTTTCTGCATTGTGCTTGGTCTTTGTTCTGTTGTTTGCATTCTCTGCTTCGGCCGAGAGCAACTTTAAGGACGTAAAGCCGGGCGCTTGGTATTATGACGCTGTTACAACCACAGTTGACAAGGGTATATTCTCGGGTGTAGCACCCGACCGTTTTGATCCCAACGGTAAGATGACAAGAGCTATGTTCGTTACCACTCTTGCCAAGATGACAGGCGCTACGGTCGACGGATACACGGGTACTCCCTTTACCGACGTTAAAGCAAACGCTTGGTACGCTCCTTACGTCGAGTGGGCATATGAAAACGAGATAACCAGCGGTGTTGCCCAAGATCGTTTTGGAGTTGACGTAGCTATCACCCGTGAGCAGATGGTAACGCTTTTCTACAATACTGCAAAGAAGTTCGGCGCAGATATCGAGATAACCGATACCTTTAAGTACTCAAAGGTTTCTGACAAAGCAAAGATAGACGACTGGGCGATGGAAGCTGTTAAGTGGGCTATGCAGAACTCTATTCTGTCAGGTACGGGTAACAAGGGAACTCAGCTTGTTCTTTCTCCCGATACCACCGCTACAAGAGCACAGGCGGCACAGATAATTACAAAATATCTTCAGTTCCTTGAAAAGGATCTGCCCCCCGTAACAGGCCTTACCTTCAACTCTGTTCCCGTTGAGAATTTTACTATTGTTCACCGTGACGGCAACAAGGTTGCAAAGAATGCAGCAAAATATATCAAAGAAAAGATTGAGCTCGCCTGCGGTGTAAGTCTTGAGATCATAACCGACGATAAGGAATCTGTCGGCCCTGAGATCCTTGTGGGAGATACTAACCGTAACGTTACTTATTATCGTGACGGTGAGGATCTTTGTTCCTTTGAGATAACTGTACAGGGCAACTACGTTACCCTCGCAGGTAAGGACGATAACTATGACGGCACCGAGTTTGCGGGTTATTGGTTTGCCAAGGAGATACTTGAGATCTTTTTCTGCGATGATGACGTTGCATACTATAATACCGTAAGAGGTAAGGATATCCCCGACGGATATATAATGAAAGAAAATCCTCTCTACGAGTACAGAGCTATATATTGGAGCAACTATCCCGACGAGGTTGGTTCAGGCGACCCCTTTAAGGGAACCGGTATGGTCCATAATATCATGGACTTTGCCGAGACACTTGGCAGAAGCACGGGCGACGATCCTTGCCTTACCGACCCCGTTGTTATTGAGAACACAAAGAAAAACGTTCTCGCTATCCTCAAGAAGAGACCTGAGCTTAATACGATGTGGATATCTATGAACGATACCGACAGATGTTGTATGTGTAATGAATGTCAGACGGTATACCGTGAGGAGGGAAGCCGTTTCGGTACTTGGGCCAGATTCCTTAATGATATTGCCAAGGAGGCAGAGTCGGTCAACCCTAACGTTGATTTCTGGACACTGGCATACCTTTACTGCACTTCTCCCTGCAACACTACTCTTGACGAAAACATCGTTATATACTACTGTCCTATCCGTAACTGTGCAAGTCACACCTACAACGATCCTTCCTGTCCGCTTAACAGATCCATATATAATCATCTGACAGGTTGGAGCAAGGTGGCAAGCAAGATCTATATCTGGGACTATTCTACAGACTTTACCTTCAACCTCAGCGCTTTCCCCATTAACACCGCCCTTCGTGAAAACAAGAGCTGGTTCTACGATCTTGGCGTAAGAGGTGAGTTCAATAACGCTGTTGTTGGCACAACAGGCGAGTTTGGTCCCCTCAAGGCATACCTTATCGGCGAGCTTCAGTGGGATCCCAAGATGCCAGAGGACGAGTATAATCAAAAGATAGACACATTTCTTATGGCATACTACGGTCCCGGTTGGAAGTATATCCGAGAGTATATCGACATCACTGAGGAGCTTAGTGACAAAAATCACTTCAGCTACTATGCTACACCCCGTTCTATCATAACAGACGATCAGATTCTGGCTAATATGGACAGACTTGATGCTCTGTGGGATGCTGCAGAAGCAAACTGCGAAAACAAGCAGCAGCTTGAGCGTGTACAGCGTTCCCGTCTCTCCTGGAGATTTATGAAGCTCAACGGCACTTACCTTAGCGCTTTCGTGAACGGAGATGCTGCTTCAAGAGCGGAATACACCAACGCTAATACCGTATTCTACGGCGACACCGTTAAGTTCGACGTTAAGTGGACCGAAAAGGGAATAGACGTAAGATTTAATGCTGAAAAAGCGCCCTTTGAATGGGTAAGCTGATTAATGATATCGTTTCGGGGACATTATTATAATGTCCCCGAAAATTAATTCAAAAAACTGTTGACAAAAGCATCGGTTTGTGGTATTATATTGCGGTAGTAATGACTCATTAGCTCAGCCGGTAGAGCACATGACTTTTAATCATGGTGTCTGGAGTTCGATTCTCCAATGGGTCACCAGGAAAAAGCACTTCGTAAGAAGTGCTTTTTTTGTTATTTGTTGTAGTAAAACCGATATCGTGTCTGTTCTTATTATCGAAGAGACAAAAGGGTTTATCAAGGCTTGTCTCAAAGTCGGATATATGATATATTTATTATACGAACATCATCGCGGAGGAAAAAATGCTCTTATTTTATATGATGGCGGCAGAGCCGGAGCAGCAGGATAAGATAACATGGATATATCTTAACTATTATTCCTGTATGGCTTATACCGCAGGTAAATATCTTAAAAATAAAGCGGATATTGAGGACACGGTTCACGACTGTATGCTCAAGTTGATAAATGTCATAGACACACTTGACCTGTCAGAACCTGTAAAGGTCCGTCACCTCTGCGGGGTGGTGGCACGAAACGTAGCTATCAACCGTTCGAAGCTTAAGAGTAATACAACTATCCCTTTAGATGAGATATTCGATATGTCTGTACCCGATACACCCGAAAACCTTGCGGTATCCAACGAAACCTTGAGGATACTTATAAATGCGATAAATTCTCTTGGTGATACCTACAGAGACGTGTGCAGATTAAAATACATAAACGGACTTAAGGAACGGCAGATCGCAACACTTTTAGACCTTAAGGAAAAGACGGTAAACCAGAGACTTTTCAGAGGAAAGCAGATACTGAAAAAAGCGTTGATAAAGGAGAATGTACATGAATAGATCGGACGACAAGATGTTCGAAGAGTTATTGGAAAAAGCATTCAACGAACAGTATAATGAAGAATTGACCTCCGAGCCTACCTTGGAGGAGCTCTCGGCTCTTTATCCCGTTACGGCAAAGCATAGAAGAGATGCAAAGCGTATATCGAGACAAAGCCGCAAGCCTGTGTGGGTAAACTATATAGGCAAGGCAGCGGCTATCCTTCTTTGTGTATCGCTTACAGGCTTCGGTGCTATGATGATCGACCCCGGTATACGTGCTACGGTAGAGGACAGTATAGTCAAATATATTGAGGAGGGCTTCAATATAGATTTCACGGAAGCCAAGGACCCCACAAGCATAGATATAGCAGAAACCGTTATCGGTTATATTCCCGAGGGCTTTGAACTTCTGCCTGATAGAACCGAGGAAAAAGACGATAACTTATCCTATAGCTACATGAATGGCAATGGCGAATATATCGTTATAGATATCCTTGCAAGTACGGATATAGAGCTTATCACAGAGGATGATCATCACGAGCTCAAGTTCCGTAATATAGGTAAATATAACGGATATATCTCCTATAGTGAGATTCAGCATCAGGGCTCGGTATATTTCGGAAACCGTAGCTTTACCGTTGCTATAAGCGGTATGACAAGCCGAGATGAACTTATAAAAATAGCAGAAAATATAGAGATCAAGGAATAATCAAATGACAAAAAAGATAGTATGCGCGCTAATTATCTTTGGGCTTATGCTCCCTGTCCTTTGTATTCCCGTGTCGGCTGATTATTTCCCCTTTGCCGACATATCAAAAAACAGTTGGCAGTACGAGCCCGTCAAGAGAGCCTATGAGCTTGGGCTTATGAACGGAGTAAGCTCTAAGCGTTTTGACCCCAACAAACAGCTGACCCGAGCTGAGGCGGCAATGATACTCTACAATCTTAAGAGCTCGGGAGAATCTTATGTCAGATACTCCTTTAAGGACGTAAAGGCAGGTTCGTGGTATGCAGACGCGGTGGAATGGATGTTCCGCAAAGGAATAACCAGCGGTATCACTTATGATCGCTTCGGGGTGAACGAATATATAACAAGACAGGATCTTGTTACCATGATATACAGGATGTATGAGTTTGAGTGGGACCTTAACGGAAATTACAGTGACATTTATGTCAGGGATAGTTTGATATACACATTCACTGACAGTTACAGGATCTCCGATTATGCAATGCCTGCAATGCAATTTGCCGCAGGTATTTGTATGGTAATAACTCACAATCCTACACTTCATTGTAACGTTTCTCCCATAATCACCGGACACAATGGGCGTATCAACCCCAAGGGCTTCTGTACCCGGGCAGAGGCAGCTGTGATAATTGGAAACGTCTATATTATTGATACATACGTATAAGGAGGTTATTATGAAAAAAACAATCAGTATATTGTTAGTATTAGTTATGCTTGTTTCTGCGTTGCCTCTGTTTGTCAGCGCAGAGGACAGCATTACAGAAGGCTCTGTTACGTGGAGCTATGATGAAGCAACAAAGACACTTGCCGTCTCCGGTGAGGGCGACATGCCTGATTATGAGTGGATCTCTACAGAGGATCATAGGGCAGGGGTCAGTCGTTTGCCGAAGGATTGGACGTCTGCCGAGCACGTGGTCGTCGAAGAGGGAATTACCTCTATAGGTGACTGGGCGTTTATCTGGTTTGAAAAAATGACCGATATAACCCTTCCCGAGAGCTTAACAAAGATTGGCAACGGTGCTTTTGAAAACACATATCTTTACAGTATCGAGTTCCCTGCAAGCCTTACCGAACTTGAAGGCTGCTTCTGTACAACAGAGCCTCCCAAGTTCATTACCTTTAAGGGAGATGCACCCAATCTTGATAACTGGACAAATTTCAATAAGACGGTTACTATGAAAAGGGGAGACCTTACCACTATACTTTATCCCGAGGATAATGCTACTTGGACAGAGGATGTGAAGTCGGCTTTCGGTCCCCGTATTGCGTGGAACGGTGAGCTTACCGACAGAGCCGTAGCGGCAGAGATCTTTGAGGATGTTAAGGATAGCTATTGGTACTATGACTCCTTGCAGTTTGTATATGAGCAGGGACTTATGATAGGCACCACTGCCACCACCTTTGCTCCCGATGCAGGACTTACCCGCGCACAGGCTATACAGATGCTTTTTAATATGTCAGGTGAGTACCCCATAGATTACAGCGGCGAGACCTCTTTCAAGGATGTTTCAGCCAAGGCTTGGTGTGCTTCTGCCGTGAACTGGGCGGCTGATAAGGGAATAACCAAAGGGGTTTCCGCAACCGAGTTTGCTCCCAATAAGCTCATAACCAGACAGGAGCTTGCAACTATGCTTAAGAGCTTTGCAGATTATATGGAATGTACTCCTATCGAGGGAGCAGATATATCCGAATATGAGGATGCAGGTAAGGTTGCAAACTGGGCATATAATCCGGTACGTTGGTGTGTAAGCACGGGTATTATTTCGGGTATGACAGAGACTACTCTTGCGCCCAATGCAAACACTAACAGAGCACAGACCGCAAGAATGCTTAGTCAGTTCTATACCTTCGTTCTTGATAATATGCCTACCACCGTAAGCTCGTACAATGTTATTGCTAATTTTATGAGAGCTTATGGTGAACGCAGTACAAGCGTATCCCCTGAATCCTTCGGTGTTTACTATTATACTATCGAAGAGGGTGACAAGATGTTTGTGGTAGATTTTTCGGAACATCGCGGAAAGAAGCAAAGCCTGATGATGTATTATTATCCTGAAGGTACAGAGGTTATAAAGGAAGGTAACAGAGAGTTCGAAAGTTATTTTAGAACGGTAAGGATTACCGAACTTAAACCCTCGTACAATTGTGTATTTCATAGCGAGCAGCCGAGCTACCGTCTGATCGCCACAGGTGCATTGACTCCCGATGGATTTGATGATACCAACGAACGCTTTTCCTACAGAATATGGAACGGAACAAAATACGAATATGATGAAAGCAAGGATATTTACGGTTACGAAAAAAGGGATGAGATCATGGCAGAGGCGTTAGAATATATTTACAGATTTCTTTCCGACTGCGGACTTGAATATAAAGACCTGTTTATAAACGGATAACCCTATAAGGGTACAAAAACGGCAGAGATCGATCTGCCGTTTTTTATATATAAAAAACTTTTCTAAATCCTGTAGTAAACCCTTTTATAGATGTGTACTTATTAGCAGAGAAGAACAAAAACAATATTTTCCGAGGGTGAATTACCTTACTTATATTCCTTCAAAAAACGCTTAAGTTTTTACCTTTTTCAAAACTCCCACCCTCGGAGGATATTGTCTTTAAGTCAAAAATATGGTATATTATAATCATAAACTATCATCGGAGGCAGTATGCTGTTTTTACTGACGGTACAAGACGTAGTACACAGGGACAAAGTAATATACATATACCAAAGCCAGTATTCACGTATGGCGTATACGGTAAGCAAGTATCTGCATACTCGTGAAGACGTGGAGGATGCGGTGCAGGACACCGTTGAGAGACTGATACGGATAATTGACCGTATAGATACCGATGACCCCGTAAGACTCAAAAACCTCTGCTGTGTTGTGGCGCGAAACGTTGCTATCAACCGCGCAAGAGAGGGTAAAACCAAGCTCTTACCTTTAGAGGAGATCTTTGATACTACCGATCATACTACTCCTACTCCCGAGGAGAGCGCTATAGAAAACGATATCCTGTCAAGGCTTATCACGGCAATAGATTCGCTTGGAGATATCTACAGGGACGTGTGCAGACTTAAATATTTAAATGAATTAAAGGAATCTGAGATAGCAAAACTTCTTGATCTTCCGCCAAAGACGGTAAATCAACGTATCTTCCGCGGAAGACAGATGCTTAAAAATATTTTGATGAAGGAGAATATAAATGCGTAATACCGACGATAAGCACTTTGACGAGCTTTTGGGTAAGGCTTTCAGAGAACAGCTTGAAAAAGAATTAAATAACGGTCCTACCGACGTGACTCTCGGTATGATGCATCCCTTCACCGAGGAGCAGATGAAGAGGGCAGAGGCTATGAGCCGTAAGCATAAGAAAAACAACGCCGTATGGAAAAACGTTTTAGGTAAAGTCGCGGCTATACTGCTTTGCCTTTCTACAGTGGCAGGAGTTATTGCCATGTCTAACCCTGTTGTTCGCGGAAACGTAGCCCATGCCGTTACCCATTGGATAGACGAGCATATCTCCATAGATTTCAGCGATGCCGCTGACGACGACAGAGTAGATATATCAAAGACCCGTATCACCTATATTCCCGAGGGGTTTGCACTTACCAAGGACAACTCGGATAAGGATACCGTGTCTTATATATATGAAAATGAAGCTGGTGAATATATCATCATAGATATCGAGGACAGCTCTGATATCAAGCTTATGACCGATGCAGGTACCCACGAGACCGAATATCATCCCATCGGCGGCTATGAGGGATATATATCTTACAGTGACGAGCTGAATCAAGGCTCGGTATACTTCGGCAGCAGTTATTTTACCGTGGCTATAAGCGGTATGACCCAGCGAGACGAGCTTATAAAAATAGCAGAAAATATCAGATTTAAGGATTAAAGCATAATGACAAAAAGGATAATATGCGCGCTAGTTATCTTTGTTGTCCTGTTGTCGGTGACTCTTGTTCCGGTATCTGCCGATACCTATTATTGGACAGATTCTGCCGTAAGTCCCTTTCCCTTTAAGGACGTATCAAAGACCTCATGGCAGTATAAGCCTGTAAAGAAGGTCTACGACCTCGGTATTATGAACGGTGTGTCAGCTACCCGCTTTGAGCCAAACAAAAAGCTTACCCGAGCAGAGGCGGCGATGATACTCTACAATTTGGAGGGTAAAAACGCTTCATACAGTAAGTACAGCTTTAAGGACGTAAAGGCGGGAGCCTGGTATGCCGATGCGGTGGAATGGATGTACAAGAAGGGGATAACCAGCGGTGTGACAAAGGATCGCTTCGGTGTAAACGAGTACATCACCCGACAGGATTTTATAACCTTTATATACCGTATGTACGAGACCAAATGGGGACTTAACGGCGGTAACGGCGGCATCTACGTAAGAAACAGCGTTATAGAGGGATTCTATGACTACAGACAGATATCGTCATACGCTCTGCCTTCTATGAGGCTGTGTGCAGGAATATGCATGGTTGTCACCCATGATCCCACGGCACACTATAACGTAGACCCCATCATCAAGGGACATAACGGATATATAAACCCCAAGGGGAACTGTACCCGTGCCGAGGCTGCGGTTATAATAGGTAATGCTTATACCATAGACAGATACGTTCCGTAAGGAGAGAGTAATGAAAAAATTAATATTTATTATAATTTCCGTGCTTATGCTGTCAGCCTTGCCGCTGTGCATAAACGCAGGAAGTGATTATATAATACCCAATCCCCCGGTAACGGTGGAGATAACCACACCTAAGGTGGATGGTAATATCACCAAGACCGAAGGGTGGAGCGGGGCGGTATACATGAACGAGGATACCATGGAGTACGGTCTCAAGGACCGCCCGTTGAATATATTCGGTGAGGTATACTTTGCTTTAGATTGGCAGGGCTTTTACCTTGCCGCTGATATCAAGGAAAACATAAGAGCTTATGCTCCAGACTCCAATCCCCCCTCCATATCCGAGCCTATGACGGCAGGACTGGTGTATGCAGACGATAAGATCGGTAACGGTCAAAACGGTGATTGCTTTAGAATAGGCATAGACGTTCTTGATATAATGCGAACAAACCCGGGTATAGAAGATTCCGAAAGATATTATCTTGGTCCCAATTACGGTATCTATATCTATGAGGACGGCAAGCTCAGGATGTACGGCTATGATCGGATTGATTCGAGTATAGATATCACTGACAAGGTCCTGATCAAAGGCAGTGCTGATGCCGAGGGCTGGAACTTTGAGGCATTTATTCCCTGGCAGGTAATTATCGACGATATAGAACATTTTACTCACCAAAAGGAAAGTCCCGCTGTTGAGGACATAATAAGCAACGGTGCGATCGTAAGGGTCGGCGCAGAGTATCAAGACAGATGGATACTCACCGAGACCCGTGAAGCGGTGCTGTATAACAACTATTATACAGCAGAGGAGTACGCCGAGGATAAGTACTGGGAATTTGGTGTAAAAAAGCCCGAGCATCTTGGTATAGAGCTAAACGTGTCCAACACCTGTAAGTACTCCGGCTCTCATCGCTGGTCGACCTGGATAAGCATAAAGGAAGCTACTTACTTCGAACAGGGGAGAGATGCCGCTATCTGTAACCGTTGCGGCAAGATCATGTACCGTGACGTGGATATCCTTGAATACCGTAACAGCTTTACCGACGTTAAGGACGGTTCCTGGTACGCAGAGGGTGTCAGATACTGCGTTATGAAGGGGTATATGAGCGGTATGAGTGAGACCTGCTTTGAACCTAACTCTATGCTTACAAGAGAGCAATGCGTTCTCATTCTCGCAAATCTACTTGAGGTAGATACCACAAGATATAAGAATATATATAGTGGATTTAAAGATGTACCCACAGGTAAATGGTACAGTGGCGCCATAGCTTGGGCAAAAACAACCGGAATTGTCAGCGGTATGAGTGAAGATACCTTTGGTAGAGGTCAGCATATCAAAAGAGATGCTTTTGCAAGACTTCTGTACGCAGCTGCAGAGCGTATGGGAATGCCTATGGAGGTAAGAGCAGATCTTTCGGGTTACGTTGATCTCAAAAAGTTGCCCGACTGGGCTTATGACGAAATGTCTTGGGCGGTGGCAAGCGGAATAATCGTTAGCACAAAGGACGATGTTCTTATGCTCTCCCCCCGTGACGATGTTAAGCGTGCCCAGTGCGCTACCATGCTTTGGCAAATGGGCTTGCTGTATGAAACTAACAACTAACAAATTGATAAGGAGAAAATTATGAAAAGGATAATTTCGGTTATATTAACTGCACTTCTTTTACTCAGTGCATTGCCGATAGCTGTATTTGCAGATAACACTATATCCGTAACCGAAGACGGATTTACATGGACTCTTGACACGGATACTCTGATCCTGACTATATCGGGCGAGGGAGAGATGCCTGAGCGTCACAGAAGTAAAATTCAAAAGCACGATGAGATAACTTCATATTTCTTCGATATTAAAAAGGTAATAATAGAAGAGGGGATTACCTCTATTGGTGACAATGCCCTTGAAAATTTACGCAGCTTGGAAGAGGTAGTTATTGGCTCTACTGTAGAACGTATCGGATTCTCAGCTTTTGATTCGACTCTCAAGCTCGAAAGCATCGTATTTCCTGCGAGCTTGAAATATCTTGACCTTCCTTACGGCTTTAGCACCTGCTGGTGCAAGACCATGATATTTACAGGCGATGCACCGGAAGTGCCTTATTACTTCGAGCTTGACCCTCTGAACGATGACAAAGTAAAGATCTACTACCCAGAAGAAAACCCCACGTGGACAGAATATAAAAAAGCAAAGTTCGGCAGTAACATTCTTTGGAACGGTGAGGTTGAATCAGGTAAGCCTATATACGAGATAATGACCGACGTAAAGGAGCACCATTGGTATGTTTATACAGTACAGTATGTGTATAACAGAGGTCTTATGACAGGTACCTCAGCGGATAAGTTCTCTCCCAACGCATGGTTCACCCGTGCGCAGATGGTACAGATACTATTCAATATGTCGGGGGAAAACAAGTCCGACTATATGGGTAAAAGTACTTTTGATGACGTAGATGCCCTTGCCTGGTATGCTCCGGCGGTAAACTGGGCGGTTGAAAACAACATTACAAGCGGTGTTTCAAAGACCGAGTTTGCACCTAACAGACATATAACCAGACAGGAGCTTGCCCGATTCTTCTTTGTATATGCCGACTATATCGACAGCTATTACGCTGCACCCCGTGCAGAGATAGATATGCCGGATAGATGGGGAATGTTCACCGACATCAACGAGGTAGCTGACTGGGCAAAAACACCCATGTCTTGGGCGGTTGCGGTAGGTCTTATATCCGGTATGAACAAGGAAGAAATAGCGCCTCGCGTTATGGCTACACGTGCACAGGCGGCACAGATGCTCAAGACCTTTGATGAATATATCGAAGAAAACAGACGTATAACCACAGGTGCCTTCAGAACACTTGCTGACTATATAGCAGAAAACGGCAAGCTTGGCGGCGGTTATTGGCTTGATACATATACATATACCTTCGCTATAGGAGATCTGTGCGGTATTGCGGAATATTTCCCTTCGGTTGATAAAATCGAGCTTTACGTTTGCGGAGAGCAGTATGAGACAGATTTTGCTACGGGTTCACACGCAAACTGTATGGAGCATTCAAATATGACTGTCTACGGTCTCGATTCAGAGTATGAATATAGATACGATTATTATCCTTTAGATGAAAATGATGATCCGATAGTGATATCTAACGGTGTTATTACAGCCGACGGTTATGACGAAGGCGAATTCGGTTACGGTGATTACGTTACTGATGATTTATTAGATGATGAACTGGATAATAACGAAGAATATACCGAGTTTGCAACCGAAAAGCGTGATACCGCTGTAGCGACAATGTATAGCTTTATAGATCATCTTCTCACCGAATGTGACCTTGAAATGACAGATCTGTTTATAACAAAATAATCATAGGAAGGCATTAAGCCTTCCTTGATTTTTTTTGATGCTTATGCTATAATGCTAAAAAACGGAAAAGAGAAGTACTATGTACACACAGAAATATAACACCTTAAATCACGATACCGATATAAACGGAATTCTTAGACCCACCGCGATCCAGCGCTATATGCAGGAAACAGCCAACCGACAACTCCGAGACTGCGGTCCTTCGTACGAGGAGCTTTGGAACGGCGGAAAGGCGTTTATACTCAGCCGTATGGCGGTGAATCTTAAGAGACCCTTAAGACAGTACGAGGATATAGAGGTTGCCACATGGCCTTCCGACTCTGACAAGGGTGTTACATTTAACCGTTGTTATGCCATATATGCAAACGGGGAAGAGATAGCAAGGGGTGTAGGAGTATGGGCGCTTGTGGATATCCCTACAAAGAAGCTGCTTCGTGTGGACGACGTGGATCTCTCAAACTGCGAGGCAGGTGCTGTGTTCACTGTAGATGGTCTTCGTTTCCGTATACCTAAAGAGGGAATGACACCTTGCGGCAAATATAACGTCACCTATAATCTTGTAGACTGCAATATGCATATGAACAACACCAACTATCCCGATATGTTTTATAGCTTTATCCCCGGGGTAGAGAAGTGTTGGGTAAAAGATATGTCCTTTACATATAAAGCAGAAGCACCTCTTGGAGCCAAGCTTACCGTACACAGAAGCGAAGCTGTAGTAAATGAGGATGGCAGTATAACATATTATTTCAAAAGTTACGTAGGAGAAACCGTCAACTGTGAGGCTATGATGACCGTATGCCCTGTATGATCTGCAGGGCATAAAAGGTGGATTTTGTCATATAAATAAAGTAAAAATCAAATGTTGAAAAAATATTTTATTTTTTTCTAAAAAGCTATTGACAAATCTATATCCTTGTGTTATACTATCCAAGCAATCGACACAAGGCCTGTTGGTCAAGCGGCTAAGACGCAGCCCTCTCACGGCTGAATCGGGGGTTCGATTCCCCCACGGGTCACCAAAACAAAAGCACACTTCGGTGTGCTTTTTTGTTTTATATACACTACTATGTTGGGGGAATCGAACCCTGAGAGGGCGATTGGCGTTAAATGAAAGCTGCCGGTGGCAGGTTTCATAGCCAAGCGGTGCGCTGTTTTGCGAGCAGCAAAACAAGCAGTGGAGATTTGCGAAGCAAAGCTTCTTCCCCCACGGGTCACCAAAACAAAAAAGCACACTTCGGTGTGCTTTTTTGTTTATATATATTCGTTGTGGCGTGTGATAGACCAAAAATCTATTTGAGCCTCAGAGCGCAGAATGGCAGGGGCAACTTGCCCCGGAATCGAACCCTGAGAGGGCGGTTAGCCTTAAATGAAAGCTGCCGGAATTGGGATTGTTGATTATGCAACGATTTCCGGAAATATCTTGCAAATCTTACCGTCTTGTGTTATAATCTATTGAACCTATAAATTTGGACGGTGTAATATGAACACAGAAACTATCAATAAGGAAGATATTATAGAACAGTTAGCTGACGACTTTAAGCGTAAGGATCGCAAAGGCAACGTTATTCCTCCCGACAAGGTAAGAAAATGCGGAAGAAGACTAAGGACTATACCCGGTATGTCTGTAGTAGTTCCTTATATCATGCGTACCAGACAGGATTCTTCTAACCTTGTCAAGGATACAATCCGTGTTGACAAGATAGACGAATATATTCGCGAAAAGAGGGCAGAGGGTCTTACCAACTTTACCCTTATGCACGTGCTTATAGCTGCTTATATTCGTGCAGTGTCCCAAAGACCCGCACTTAACCGATACATACAGGGTCAGCGTGTATATACCCGACACAATATTGAAATCTGCCTTACTATCAAGAAGGATATGTCTCTTGAATCCCCCGATACCGTTGTCAAGGTGTTCTTTTATCCCGATGCGACAGTATACGACGTTTACAACGAGCTTAACCGTGTGATAGAGGAGTTCCGCGCTAATCCGGGCGGTGACTTTGAGGACACCGTAAAGGTGCTGTCATATATACCCGGACTTCTTTTCAAGGGTGTTATGGCTATACTGCGTTTCTTTGACTACTTTGGTCTGCTTCCCAGATTCCTGACCAAATTAAGCCCCTTCCACGGCTCCTTCTTTATAACCTCTATGGGATCGCTGGGCATCCCGCCTATATACCACCACCTTTATGATTTCGGTAACCTGCCCGTGTTTATGTCCTTCGGTACCAAGTACCGCCAGAACGTATTAAAGGACGACGGAACTGTAGAGAAGCAGTCCTTTGTTGACTATACGGTAGTAACCGACGAGCGTATCTGCGACGGATACTATTTTGCTTCGGGAATGAAGGTACTTCGTTCTATAATCAAAAATCCCCGTCAGCTTGACAATCCTCCCGAAAAAGTTATTAAGGATATAAAATAAGTAAAAAGCCTTCCCTGCAGGGGAAGGCTTTTTCCTCTTTACAAACATAAAAAAATATGCTATAATATTTTGATTAATTATTTGGAGAAACAGTATGTTAAATAAGTTAGAAGCAGCAGAGAAAAGATACGAGCAGATACTTGAGGAGCTTAGCATGCCCGAGGTGGTATCCGATCAAAACAAGTATAAAGAGCTTATGCGTGAGCAGAAAAAGCTTACTCCCATTATAGAAAAATACCGTGAGTATAAGGTTACCTCCGAAGCCATCGAAGAGGCACAGGAAATGATGGCAGAAAAGCTTGACGAGGATCTGCGAGAACTGGTTGAAGCAGAATATAAAGAAAACAAGGAAAAGCTTCCCGTGATAGAGGAGGAACTCAAGGTGCTTCTTCTTCCTCGTGACGAAAATGACGATAAAAACGTTATCGTTGAGATACGCGGCGGTGCAGGCGGTGACGAGGCGGCTCTCTTTGCATCGGTTCTTTACCGTATGTATTCCATGTATTCTGACACCGTAGGCTTTAAGACCGAGATACTTTCGGCAAACGAAACAGGTCTTGGCGGTTATAAGGAAATTTCCTTTATGATCGAGGGTGACGGAGCATACTCCAAACTCAAGTTTGAAAGCGGTGTTCACCGTGTTCAGCGAGTTCCCGAGACCGAGAGTCAGGGTCGTATACACACCTCTACCGTTACCGTAGCCGTACTTCCCGAAATGGAGGACGTTGAGGTTGAGATCAATCAGGCGGACCTTAAGATAGAAACCTGTAAGAGTAGCGGCGCAGGCGGTCAGCATATCAACAAGACCGAGTCTGCTATCCGTATTTACCATCTGCCCACAGGACTTGTAGTCGAGTGTCAGGATGAACGCAGCCAGCACAAGAACAAGGACAAGGCTATGAAGATTCTTCGCTCCAAGCTCTATGATATGAAGGCGCAGGAGCAGCACGACAAGATTGCAGGTCAGCGTAAGGCTCAGGTAGGTACAGGAGACCGAAGCGAGCGTATCAGAACCTACAACTATCCTCAGGGCCGTGTAACAGACCACCGCATAGGTCTGACTCTCTATTCTCTTGAGAACTTCCTTAACGGACATATTGAGGAGATGCTTACCGCACTTGCAACCGCAGATGCGGCGGAAAGACTAAAGGCAGAGAATAACTGAAAGGCATGCAGCAGGTTTCCTTAAAATGCAGAATGCAGAGTGCAGAATGCAGAATTGAGGAGATTTTTGCCACCGGTAGGTGTCAAAAATTCCATCAAATTAATATTTATTGATAGCTTGATAACCGGCTTATAATTTTTCAAGATAAAAGGTATTACAATAGTGTAGATCTCCGGCGGATGTTTATGAAATACAGAGGTATAATATGATGAAGGTTTTCGACTATAGTCGAAAATCAACCATAACTCTGCATTCTGCATTCTGCACTCTGCACTCAAATTAAATTATGGAAACTAAAATAATCAACGATATAAACGATACTACATTAACAGAAGCTGCACAAACAATAAGAAACGGCGGCCTGGTGGCTTTTCCTACCGAGACCGTTTACGGTCTTGGCGGTAACGCCCTTGACCCGAGCGCGGCAAAAAAGATATACGAGGCTAAAGGCAGACCCTCTAACAACCCTCTTATCATACACATTGCATATCCCGAGGACGCCGAGAAATACTGCCAGACAAACGAGATATATTATAAACTGGCAGCGCGTTTTATGCCCGGACCTCTTACCGTTATTCTTCCTAAAAAGGATAATATCCCCTACGAGGTAACGGGTGGACTTGAAACAGTTGCGGTAAGAGTGCCCTCTGATAAGGTTGCTCACCGTTTTATCGAGCTTGCGGGTGTGCCCATAGCCGCTCCCTCGGCTAATCTCTCCACCAAGCCCAGCCCTACAATGGCAGGCCACGTTATAAGGGATTTAAGCGGCCGTATAGATATGATAATAGCGGGGGATGACTGTGATATAGGTGTTGAGTCAACTATTATTACTCTTTCACCCGCACCTAAGCTTCTTCGTCCCGGTCTTATTACTGTTGACGAGCTTCGCGAGATCTGTCCCGATATCCAGATATCCGACGCTGTATTAAATCAGCACCAAGGACGTCCCGAGTCTCCCGGAATGATGTACAAGCATTATTCTCCCAGAGCAAACGTTGTTTTACTTCGCGGAACAGACGAGGCAAGATACGAGTTTCTCAAGGATAAGTCAGATTGCGGAATACTCTGCTATAACGAGGATACCGAGCTTTTAAAATATAAATACGCTATGCCCGTGGGTTCAAAGGATTCTCCCAAGGAGCAGGCGAAAAATCTCTTTGCAAAACTGAGAGACTTTGACGATTTAGAAAATATAACCGAAATTTACGCCCCTATGACCGCCTCCGAAGGAATAGGTCTTGCGGTTCTTAACCGTCTGATCCGTGCGGCGGGCTTTGAAATATTAGATATATAAAGGAGTAGAATAAATGGCGAGAAAGAAGAAAACTGAGATCACAGAAACACTTCCTCCGGCTCCTGCCACTCCCCAGCCTATAACCGAAACTATAGAAAAGAACTATATGCCCTACGCTATGAGCGTTATTATCTCCCGTGCTATTCCCGAGATAGACGGCTTCAAGCCCGCTCATCGTAAGCTCCTCTTTACTATGTACAAGATGGGACTTTTAAAGGGCAACCGTACCAAGTCTGCAAACGTTGTGGGTGCAACTATGCAGTATAACCCCCATGGCGACATGTCTATCTACGAGACTATGGTACGTCTGACAAAGGACAACGAAGCACTGCTTCATCCTCTTGTTGACTCCAAGGGTTCCTTTGGTAAGCAGTACAGCTCTGACATGGCGTTTGCCGCATCCCGTTACACCGAGGTAAAGCTTGCCGAGATATGTAACGAGCTCTTTTCGGGTATCGACAAGGATGCTGTGGATATGATAGACAACTACGACAGCACAAAGAAGGAGCCCCGACTTCTGCCTACCACATTTCCTAACGTTTTGGTATGTCCCAACGAGGGTATTGCCGTTGGTATGGCGTCAAAGATATGCTCCTTTAATCTGAGCGAGGTCTGCGACGGTGCTATCCAGCTCCTTCGTAACCCCTCTACAACCGTAGATCAGCTCCTTGATATCATCAAGGCTCCCGACTTTCCGGGTGGCGCATCTATCATCTATAACCGCGAAAAAATGCGCGAGATATACGAGACAGGCCACGGCGGCTTTAAGATGCGTGCAAAGTGGCAGTATGACAAGGCAAATAACTGTATCGAGATACTTGAGATACCCTACTGTACCACTATCGAGCAGATAATCAAGGCGGTTGCCGATATCGTTAACGATAAGAACGGCAAGCTCAAGGAGATCTCCGATATGCGAGACGAGATAGGTCTCCACGGCTTTAAGCTGGCAATCGACTTAAAGAAGGGAAGCGACCCCGAGCTCGTTATGAATAAGCTCTATAAGCTCACTCCCCTTGAAAGCCAGTTCAGCTGTAACTTTAACGTGCTTATCGATTCCTCTCCCATGGTACTTGGTGTCAAGCAGATTCTTGAAGAGTGGATCAAGTTCCGTGTTGGCTGTGTAAGACGCGAACTGAGCTTTGATCTTAACAAGAAGCAGGAAAAGCTCCACCTCTTAATGGGTCTCGGCAAGATACTTCTGGATATAGACAAGGCAATCAAGATCGTTCGTGAGACCAAGCTGGAAAAGGACGTTGTCCCCAACCTTATGGAAGGCTTCGGCGTCGATAAGATCCAGGCTGAATATATTGCAGAGATCAAGCTGCGTCACCTTAACCGTGAGTACATTATGAACCGTATTCAGGAGATAGAGGAACTGCAGCGTGAGATCGCAGAGCTTGAAGCACTTATCGCAAGCGAAAAGGCAACAAAGAATTATATTGCTGCTCAGCTCCGTGATATAAAGAAGAAGTACCACAAGGATCGCCGTACCGAGCTTATCTACGACGATGAGATTGAGGAGTTTGAGATCAAGGAAGAGGTAGAGGATATCAACTACCGTATCGTTCTCACCCGTGAGGGATACTTCAAGAAGATCACCATGGCTTCTCTTAAGGGTTCTGATACACAGAAGGTCAAGGATGGCGACGAGATAGTCTATAACGCCGATGCCAACAGCCAGAACGAGCTTATCTTCTTTACCGACAAGGCTAACGCTTATAAGGCTAAGGTAGCAGACTTTGATAACTGCAAGGCTTCCGAGTTCGGTAAGTTCATCCCCGTAGAGCTTGGCTTTGACGAGGGCGAAAAGGTCTTTTCTATGGTGGTTGTAACCGAATATAATCCCAACCACAATATGATCTTCATATTTGAAAACGGTAAGGGGGCCCGTGTTCCGCTGACCTCCTACCAGACCAAGAACAACCGCCGTAAGCTTGTGGGCGCCTTCTCTGATGCTTCTCCCATCGTTGCGGCAATAAAGGAGACCGAGCCTACCGACGTAATGCTTATCTCCAACATAAACAAGGCGATAATCGTTAACTCCGAGCTTATATCACTTAAGACCACACGTAACGCGCAGGGTATAACTCTTTATACTCTTCGTAAGAATCAGCGTATCACCGAGGCTATAACAAACCAGGCGGACAGATACGCTAATCTCAAAAAATACAAGAAGACCAAGATACCTGCTACCGGTACAGCCCTTGAGGAGCTGGACGTTGAGGCACAGCAGATATCGTTGATTTAAGAGGTGTAAAATGAAAAAGCATGTAGACAAATCAAAGCTTGCAGCACGTATAATGTGCATCTTTCTCTGCGCCCTTATGGTGCTGGGAAGCGTTGCTACCGTTATATATTATCTTGTTGCATAAAATCAAAAGGTGTCCGTTGGGCACCTTTTTGCAATCTCGAATATAAGGAAAAATAATATGAAGAAAATCATTGCATTATTAATACTCACCGTTATGCTTCTGACTTCTGTGCCCATGTCTTTGTACGTATCGGCAGGCGAGATGCTCACAAAGGATAACGAAAGCTTAGAAGAGTACATATACTATTCCGAACTGTTTTACAGTTACCCACATTACTTAAAGGATAATACGTATATAAATAAGTATCAGGCAGACACCTCGGGACTGGTGTCTAACGTGCTTGCCGAGTACGTTACCACAAGTCACTTTACCTCTTCTGTTATATCACAGGTTCTGGGTCAGGCGACGGATGCGGCCGCTGTTCTTAAGTATATTAAGAACAATATGAACTATCAGAGCTTTGTTTATGAAAACGAGCTTGATTATGCCAACGCTCTTTTTATCAAGACTCTGTCAGAGAATGATACAAAGAAGTCAGCCTCGGATTTTTGTAAAAATTCAAGCGAGATGCTTGACAGCATATCTCTTTTGACCGATTTAGTTGAAGCAAACGATGAATACGGCGACCTCTTAAGGGAGCAGGGAATGCTTGATTCGGACTATGATATGTATAAGGCTATACTACAGAATACCTTTGATTATATCGGCAGTAAGTCAAAGAACCTCTCTGACGTTATGCCCGAGGTTAGTAACGCCATGGGTGCTCAGCTTGAGATAGTATTTGACAAGGTCGGCAGTATAGCCGATCCCTTTGAGTTTGCGGCAGCCCTTGCGGCAACGTCTCTTGCGCAGGATGCACAGATAGAGCTTGTCGACGATATTATTGCTACGGCACCTAAGGACAGTATGCTCTATGCCGGTATGACCAGACTTCGTAACCAACTCAAGGTGGGTGCGGTTGCTTATTTTGCCGAGACCTATCTTTCGGATGCTCATTACGAGAAGGTCATCGAGAGCTTTGGCGGTGACATAACCGATGCCGTCCTCGGTAACACAGGTATACCTCAGATGGCAGGTTACGTAACTGCGATAGTTGATATATTCAATGCGGTTGTGCTAAAGGGTGTTCTGGGAGCTGATTACGAGACCTATATCTCGGCTGTTCTTATGTCAGATTATACCCGCAGTCTTGCCGACTGTGTGGATAACAAGACTGACAGCTTTGCACAGATAAGCACCTCTGACAAGATTATGGAGTTTGACAATATGTTCAATGCATACATCGCAATGAACAAAGAGACTTACGGCTTCTTCTGCAAGCTGGCAGAGCATAACAGCAAATACGGAACGGCCTATGCAGAGGGATTTAAGTCAACATACGACGATATCAGCTACGAGAGATATATAGAGGAAACCAGAAGCTACGTAGCAGCTATCCCTGCCGAAATCAGAGAGGTAGCCGATCACGGCGATTGGAGTGTCAGCGGTACAGTTGTGGCAAGAAGTGTGGCTGACATCATCGAAAAAGGTGTGTATTATCTGCCCTCCGAGTTTAACGGTAATATCAAAATTGCTTCTTACGGTACTCTTACCCTGACAGATGGACATGACGTTACGGTCAACGGTAATATTACGGTAGGTGACCGTGCCACACTTAACGTGTACGGCAATCTCGATGTTAACGGTAACCTCACGGGTAATCCGCCCAGATATACAGTTAATAACTACGGCAGTATAAGCTGTGATAATCTTAATGTTACAGGACACCGTTCCTCTTCCTTTGAGAGTAAGATCTCAGCCTTTGTCAATAACGGAAGCTTGACTGTACGTAACGACCTCACTATGGGCGCATATTCCAGATTTACTATGAATACCGATGAAGCCATAATCAAGCTTGGCGGTGATTTTACCGTTGATGTGACAAGTGTAAATATGGACGTATCTGCCGGTGATATTATACTTAACGGTACCGAGTGTCAGACTCTTACCCGAGTTTCTGCATATAACCTTACCGTCAACAATCCCGCAGGTATAAAGTATATGTCCGATCTTAATGTAAGAGGCAGGTTTGATCCAAAAGGAAATCCTATAGATAACAACGGCTATACCTGTTATATAAGCGGTAGTGACGGATATCCCGTATCCGGCGCTGATTACGGCAGGCTTAATATTTCTAACGGTATTACGCTTGAAGGTGAATACGGCGGAGATATTGAACTTAGCGGAGTTTTGACAGTTGAGGAGAATACACACCTCTATATCAAAGGAAATGTTAATCTCATAAATCATGCAAGCTTCACCAACTACGGTGACTTTACCGTAACGGGAGATCTGTACGCAGGTGCAAAAAACCACAACGTATATAACTACGGCAGACTTAAGTGTACCAATCTTACGGTCAATGCGGATAAGGCTCCGAATAAAACCTATTTCTATAACTACGGTACCTTAGAGGTGCTCGGTAATCTGGATGTTGCACCCTATACAAATACGTCATATTTCTATATGTCGGGTGAAGACTCTGTGCTGATGCTGAAAGGTAACTTTAACAACAACTATACTGCTTCGATTACAGAGGGTACCGTTATCCTTAACGGAACAAAGCAGCAGGAGCTTAAAAAATTCGGTTGTCATAATCTTATAGTTACCAATTCCGAGGGTGTCAAGTATCTTAATAACGTAACCGTTACAGGTATATACGATCTTCGTGGTAATCCTCTTGATAACAACGGCTTTAAGACAACTATAACAGACACGGGCAGTATCGTTGACGGTAGTGAATATAAGGAATATACCTTGATGGGTGATCACACCATCAGCGGAACCTACAGCGGTACAATAACTGCAAGCGGAACCATTACCGTGGAAGAGGGCAAGACGCTTATTATTAACGGTGATCTTAATCTTTCGGGTAATCTTGTAAACAACGGAACCGTGATTATAAACGGTAATGTTCTTATGGTCTCAAGTATAGAGAACTACGGTAATATGTCATGTAACAGTGTGAATGTATACGAGAGGGAGACTAATACAGGATACGTTTATCTGTATAATCACGGCAGCCTTACCGTAACCAACGAGCTTGATCTCTACAGCAGAACTCCCAAGTATGGCGGACAGGTCATAGGTTATCTGTATATGGATAGCGAGGATGCAGTTATCTGTTTAGGCGGAGATATTGAGTTTTACACTGCCGATTACTGCAGTATCAGCGCAGGTGAGATAATACTCAACGGAACAGAACAGCAGAGCTTAAAAGGACTTGCCTGTCACAATCTTACCGTAACCAATCCCGAGGGTATCAAGGGCTCGGTGACTTTAACAGGCAGATATGACCTTTGCGGCAATCCTCTTGACAACGACGGCTATACCGTACTTAAGGAAGGTGCAAAGCTTTGCCCCGGTAACGACTACAAGAACGTACGTATATCAGGTCCTGTAACCTTTGACAGCGGTGAATATACAGGGGTATTTTCAATCCATGCCAATACAACTATCCCCGAAGGTGAGAGTGTAGTCATAAACGGCGACGTTACTATATACTCTGCAGCCTTGACTAACCGAGGAAATCTCAGTATCAACGGTACCTTCACTACAACGGGATCCTCCACTTACGTATACAACTACGGATCTCTTACCGTTGATGAACTGATCCTCGGAAGCACCGCTTATTATAACTCTACGGTAGATTATTACAACTACGGCAGCACTACCGTCAAGGGCGACTTTATTACTAAGTCCCTCATATCGGGTGCAGGTGCCAGAGGAACTCTGTATATGGACAGCGAGGACTCGGTACTGAGTGTTGGCGGTAATATGGATATGTATACCGCAGACCGTTGTAAGATCAATAAGGGAAGTGTTATATTCAACGGCAGGTCACTCCAGACGGTAAAGAACACAGGTACTCTTGATACCGTTATTATAGAGAACGAAAGCTACGAGGGTGTTCATTTCGCCTGGCTCGGCTACAAGACACTCTTTGATCACAGAGGTAACAGATTCAGCGGTAACATTTCAAACGTTGACTACGACGGTGACGGTATGTATGACCGCTACGACCCCGATCCTGTCAATGGAGAAAAATGCTCTGTTATGATCCGTGACTATGACGTCATGATAGGCCATGCATCCGAGATAAACCATATCAGATATGCAAGCGGTATACACGAGAGCAGTACCTCAATCCGTAACGCCGCAGATTGTGTAGATATAGACTCCAAGCTTATAGCAGAGACTACACAGAACAACGTATATACCCGCAATATGCCTGACGGCGGTGTATATACCTTCTGGATCAGACTTAATGATGGAACTACGTTCTTACGTACTGTTGATATGTCATCTATGAGACAGAGGGTGTCGGTTGACGGAGTACGTATAACACTTCATAACCTTTATGGTATAAAGGATTACTTTATCGCAGAGGGAGACTTTAACAGCTATTCCGAGATCAAGGAAAACGGCTATGCCTTCAGCGCTACCGCAGCAAAGCTTCAGGGTAAGCATAGCTATACCTATACAGTAGCTAATCCCGGAATACATACTGTGCTTGTCAGATACAGTGACACCACCCGTGCAAGTGAACTCTTTAAGGTAGAGCTCGAGGTGACCGAGCCTACATTTACGGTAAACGGCTTGCATGTGACTATAGGTAACATTCCCGACGTCAAGGTAATAAGAACCGCCTACGGAGAGTATTATACCCCCGGTGATACAAAGAGAGCAGAGGGTGCAAGAAACTTCTCAAATAAGTCGGCGATCAAGAACGCCTCCGAATATATGATCCAGTATCGCGAAGAGGGAATGATAACCATAACTGTTGAGTACAACAACGGTTACGTTAAGGTATTCCATTGTGAACTTGAACAGAAGAAGCCGACGGTAGAAAGGGAAGATAACACAATTATCTTCTCCGATCTTGACGGACTTGTGATGGTGAGATATGCCAAGGGTGAACATACTACCGTATCCCAGATCAAGAATGCAGGCTCAAAGGTACTTAAGCCTGACGCTATAGTTGACGGCAGAATATCCGTTGCCCTTGAACCCGGTACCTATACCTTCTGTGTACAGTATGATGACGAGTCGTATAACTATTACGTTATAACGGTATAACGTCCCATCGTGTGATAGTAAACGTTATTAACTGTACAAACCCCGATTGATGGGACCAGGGTCGTGACCCTGGTCTGTGTTCGATACGATGATGAGTCATATAACTATTACGTTATAACGGTATAACGTCCCATCGTGTGATAGTAAACGTTATTAACTGTACAGACCCCGATTGATGGGTCCAGGGTCGTGACCCTGGTCTGTGTTCAATACGATGACGAGTCGTATAACTATTATGTTATAACAATATAATGAAAGCAATAAAAGACCTGTATATGCAGGTCTTTTCAGACTGTCGATAAACCCACGCATCGGTTAAGCCAAGCGTGGGTTGATTTCGTATATATTGAAAAATAAAGCTAAAAGTGTAGAAATCGAAGAATCTGTAGGGGTTCTCCATTTCCATATTGCCAGCTTTTTCAAATTCATGGCAGCATATTTAAGC
>JBGUUX010000011.1:0-10971 GCA_045133915.1 Eubacteriales bacterium
ACATTTTCTTCTTTTTAGGAGAACCTAAAACCCTTAACCTTGCTCACAACTAATTGCATTTTATGGTGATATTAATAAAAGAGAGAAATTATTTGTAAAATTCCAATATATCTTCATACAATTTTCTTGTTTGTGCTTCATCGTTCCACGATAACGGGTCATTAGCATAACTCAAGGTATGAAATGGTTCTTTCGTATGTATTTCACTCGGCAATTGTTGCCATAAGGAATAACACCTTTTGCCAAACTCTGTAATAGTAAAAGTATTTGAAAAATATATCGTTTTTAAATCTTCAAGCAAACATTTCCCAAAATCGTCAACCGAAAAGTTTTCACATTCATATTTCCAATATCTTTGCAATATATCAAAGGTGACATCGCAGTTGGAAGAACAACTCTCCAATTCTAAAAGCAAATCGTTATTAGAATTTTCAAGGAACATTTTATCTAGTGTTGTATTATAATCGTTACCGTTTGACAACTTCATTTTCCACAGTAAAGATTTACAAATCAATTTTTCCATACTACGGCTCCTTATTTTGATTTAATTGTTTTAAGCGAGGAGATTAACATTCTGCGAATGGCACCACAATCATTTTGAATATCTTTATAAACTTCTTCAGTCATGCATCCTGTTTCAAAAAGAAGTTCTAACCAATATTCCGTTTCATAGCACTCTTTTTGAGCTATTTCAAGTTTTGAAATAAAATCTTTTGTTCCTTGAGCATATTGTGCTTCGTGCAGGTTTGCACCAATAGAAGTCGAAGAACGAAGCAGCTGATTTATTAAAACCGATTCTTTACGATCTGATTTCATATCACGGCAAAGAAAAACGATTTTCTTTGCGAATTCCTTTGCTTTATCTCTTAAAATGCTATCAGCCATAATTATCACCTCTAAATCTATTATACATAAAAACTAATAGTCTTTCAAGTTATATTCCGACCTTGTCGGAGTGATATTATTGCCTTACGGCAATAGTGTTATTGAAACCTTACGGTTTCAGTGGTATTTTATTCGCCAATAACTGCCGAAGGCAATATCACTTGGACTCTAGTCCAAATATCACTGCGTAGCAATAAAACTCGCCTTTGGCGAATAAAACTGGCGTTGTATCCTTACGGGTACAACGCCTTTGCAACGGCATTTTTACGTATTACATATTCTCTTTTGATGCGTTGAGCATACACAGCGTCCACGCCGCAAACTCGATTACTATTGCAGCGGCAGGAGTGATGTTAAGTAAGAACACAAGAGCGATAAGTGCCAGCTTTTCTGCACCGAGACAGATAAGATTCTGTAAGAATACACTTCTGTGGTTTCTGCCTGTGCGGATAGCGCCTGAAATACGCTCGGGTTTGGAATCAAGAGCGGACGCCTGAGCCTTGGGGGAGAAGAATCCAAGAGCTAACTTGAAACTGGGATTAGGATCTGCTTCCAGCATTGCCTTGTCACGGTAGAGTACCGCGTCAAGAGCTGTATTTCCGCCGGTTGCGGGGATAGCGCCTGTCTCTTCTATCTTAGTCAGCACCTCAGGAGATACGGCTTCGTTTACGGATACGGTCTGGAGCTTACCGCTCTGTTCAAGCGCTTCAACGTTTGCAAATATAACGCCTCTGCGTCTGCCTGAAAGAAGCGCGTTACGGTTAAGCATGGGCAGAGTGCCGCTCAGACCTGTAACTGCGGAAGCAACAAGAATAACCGACGTCTGGTTTACCGCAAGAGCAAAATCCTTTGTAACGATGAGAAGAATAATAAAGATCAGTAATGCAAGAGCGTAGAAGGCAGGTTCAAAGAGCTTAGTCCAGCCTTTTATCTTGTTCTGAAGCTTGGAGGGAGCCTGCGCCTTTTTGGTACGGTAGTCTATGAGTGCGGCAAGCGAATCCTTTGCGGTCTTCACTGCCTTTACGGTAAGCTTGCCAGTCTGTACTATACCGCCTGAGAAGCAGGGGGAGCCTGCCTTGGCGTTGTGGAGCTCGTCCTGACCGAAAACGTTGGTATAGTCAAGCTCGGCTTCACCGTTTATAACCGAGCAGTCGCAGGGGATGATATCTCCCGCCTCAAGCGCCAGTACCTGTCCGGGGACAACCGAGGTTGCCGCTACGCGTACGATCCTGCCGTCTGCAAAGGTCTTTGCGTAGGGAGCAGTTATTCTTGCATGGTCCTCGATACGGCGCATTGCCTTGTCTGTCATGATGCCGAAGTAAAACTCTGCGGCAGAGAAGAATATCGCGGTCATTGCAGCATAGGAGAACTTTGCCGTTATCACAAGACCCAGAGTTACCAAAATTCCTGTAAGATATCTGTTGATATATACCTTTGAGCCAAGCTCCTTAAGATACTTCAATACCAGATCTGCGCCGAAGAAGAGTATGGGCACAAAGGCAAGCAGATATCTCAGCGCCTTGGGAACAGGAGGTATCATGGTGACAAAGGCTATCACCAAACCTATTACGTACTGTAAATGTTTATTTTTGAAATTCATAAATGATCCCTTCTTATACTGTAATCTGTAGTTATTTTCTCATATTTGGAGAAAAATGTCAAGTCTTTACAGTTCTACCGACTCAGCGTCGTATCTGAACTCCTTGGTAACGGTGCCGTTTTCGTTTCTGAAGATATGAGCCTTAGCCTTGGGATCGCTAGTCAGAACCGAAAACTTTCCGTCTATTCCCACAAGCGCACAACAGTCCTCAAGACCTATACCGCACAAAGCTTCGGTCTGCATCCAGCGGTTAAGGGAGGCATCTCTGTGGGGATTGAAATGAGGAGAGTGGATGGCGGGAATTATACCCGTTCCGTGCATACGGCAGTAGTCCCAGTTTTCCTCGTGGTAGCTGAGAGAGTCTGTGTGTCCTATCTCAAACCAACATATGGAACCTGCCGAAATTCCGGAAAGAACTATATCCTTATAGTATGCCTGACGCATATAGTGGTCTACGTTATACTTTTTCCATACGTCCATAAGGAGCAGGGCATCGCCTCCGCCTGCAAAGATGTAGTCGGCAGAGAATATCTTTTCCTGTATCTCCCCGTCTGACGGATCGTCTGCAATAAGGCAGAGTATATCGTATTTTGAAATACCGAAGCCCTTAAAATAATCTGTCATCAGGTCTCTTTCCTCATCATTTGATGCGGTGGGGATGTAGAGCACACGGGGATCGTATTTTCCCGTAAGGTCAAGGGCATATTTGTCTATACGGTCTATCTCGCGGCGGGTAAACTCACCGCCGCCTAAAGTTACTATCTTACTCATTATCCTAGCCTCTGTCCGTTCATTGTCAGTATAAAATCAAGTCCCAGGCGCTTTGCCGCCTTCTTGCAGAGCAGCATTCTGCCAAGGAATATCTCAAAGTAGCTCATTACAGAGCTGTACTCTGTTTCTATGATGAGATCCAGCTCCACCGTACCTTTGTCGGTGTCGATATAAACGTTTGACGACTTTACCGAGTAGTTTACGCGGTCGTGGATATCAAATCCGGTTTTGTCGTTATTTCTTACTCTCGAGCGTCTTACGTCTGTCTTGTCGGCTAATATAAGTGCTGCCGCAATGTGGTTTACAGGCTCGGCGGTACCCTCGTCGTGGTTGCCTATGGCTGTAGTTATGGTGGCTATCTCATCGGCAGGAAATCCCAGATTATCAAGTATACGGAACGCCATGACCGCACCGCTCTGAGCGTGCTCGCTTCTGTTTACCAGATTACCGATATCGTGGAGATATCCCGCTATCTTTGCAAGCTCGACGTCTCTGTCCTCATATCCGAGAGCGCGGAGGATATATGCCGCGGTTTCCGCTACCTTTGTCACGTGTGCAAAGGAATGCTCGGTGTAACCGAGAGCTATAAGTGACTCGTCTGCCTTCTGTATATAGGTATTTACAGCTTCATTTTTTTTGATTTCTTCAAAGGTCAATTTTATCACCTCAAGGACAGTATAACAGAAATTATAATTTATTTCAATATTATTATTGCAATGTTGGTTTTTTTCTGTTAAAATGTTGCCCGAGGTGATGACATGAATAAGAAAAACTCAGCTTTGGGAATAATTTTGGTATTGGCCGCAGGTATACTGTGGGGCTTTTCGGGATTCTTCGTTAATCTGCTTAAGCCCAGAGGAGTGACCTCTCCTCAGATAGGCATTATGCGTCTCGGTTTTACCTTTATTTTGATGCTTACGTGGACTCTTATCTTTAAAAGAGAGAACCTCATAGCTCCCAAGCGTTGCTATAAATATTTTGCGGGAGCGGGAGTTCTCGGTATGGTGGGCAGTACCGTATTTTACTTCTATTCTATTGAGATGACCTCCATGGCGGTAGCGGCGGTGCTTATGTATACCGCGCCTATCATAGTTGTCGTTCTGTCTATATTTATCTTCCGTGAGCACCTTACCCTGCTCAAGAGTGTGTGCTGTATAGCATCCTTCTTAGGCGCGGGTCTGGTTTCCGGCATTGTGGGCGGAGTAGGCAATATTTCGGTACCCGGTCTTCTTTGGGGTTGTGCCGCGGGATTTTCCTACGCTCTGTACAGCGTATTTTCCTCCCTTGCGCTTATGCGTGGCGCAAAGCCTCTGTCTATTACAGTATACGCCTTTGGTTTTGCTACCCTTGCCATGATACCCTTTGGCAATCTGCCTTCTCTTGTGGATAAGATAGCTGCCGATCCCGTGATCGTTCTTATATCTTTATGTCAGGCATTGGTAAGCTGCCTTGTGCCCTACGTGCTCTACACCGTGGGTCTTAAGTTTACCAACGCTTCAAACGCTTCGATCATGTCGACCATCGAACTGGTTGCCGCAACGGTTATAGGCTTTATTGCCTTTAACGAGACTGTAGGTGTTCCTGCTATCATCGGTATAGTGCTGGTTATCGGTTCTGTTGTAATGCTTAACGTAAAGATACCCCATAAGGATAAATAATTTAAAGAGGAGTCATCCGACTCCTCTTTGTTTATTATTTTTTTGTAATTTCTATTGACAAATTGTGACCAAAGTGTTATTATGTTCGTATATTCAAACCGATGAGTAAGAGTAGTAGCATTGGTGTAGTGTCTATAGAGAGTTTCCGACGGTGGAAGGGAAACGGCACAGCCTGTGTGAATGGACTTACGAGGGCGAGCTGAGGGTGCAGAAAAAGGTGACTTCTTTTGCATATTAGGTGAGACGCGGTCCGCGCGTTACAGCGGTGAGCATATGTTGGTATGCGATATCTGTGCTATTTGGGTGGCACGCAAGGCTTAGTCTTGTCCCAAGTGGGATAAGGCTTTTTGTTTTTTTAATGACTAAGGAGAATATAATCATGGAACTTAACGGCGTAAATTTTGATACTTATTTTAATAATTATCCCGACAAGAACGGTTATTTCGGCAGATACGGCGGCGTATTTATCGAGGAAAAATTAAAGGCGGCAATGGAGGAGATAACCGAGGCTTATTTCTCTATCTGTCAGTCAAGAAAGTTCATTGCAGAGCTTCGCCGCATCAGAAAGGAATTCCAGGGCAGACCTACTCCCGTTTCTCATCTTGAGAGACTTTCCGACTACCTTGGCGGTAAGGTTCAGCTTTACGCTAAGCGTGAGGACTTGAACCACTCAGGCGCACATAAGCTCAACCATTGTATGGGTGAGGCACTTCTTGCAAAGTACATGGGCAAGAAGAAGATAATTGCAGAGACAGGCGCAGGTCAGCACGGTGTTGCCCTTGCTACCGCTGCAGCTTACTTTGGTCTTGAGTGCGATATCTATATGGGTTCTGTTGACATCAAGAAGCAGGCTCCCAACGTTGCACGCATGAAGATCCTCGGCGCAAACGTAGTTGAGGTAACTCACGGTCTTAAGACTCTTAAAGAAGCGGTTGACGCTGCCTTTGACGCATACTCCAAGGAATACAAGGATTCTATCTACTGTATCGGTTCTGTGCTTGGTCCTCATCCCTTCCCCATGATGGTACGTGACTTCCAGAGCGTTGTTGGTATAGAGGCAAGAGAACAGTTTATCGATATGACAGGTCATCTGCCCACCTCTATCGTAGCCTGTGTGGGCGGCGGCTCCAACGCGGCAGGTCTGTTTGCAGGCTTCTTAAACGATCCCGTTGATATCTACGGTATCGAGCCTCTTGGCAGAGGTCCCAAGCTTGGTGACCATGCGGCAAGCCTTAAGTACGGTACAGAGGGTATCATGCACGGCTTTAACTCTATTATGCTTAAGGACGAAAACGGTGAGCCCGCTCCCGTTTACTCTGTAGCCAGCGGTCTTGACTATCCTTCCTCCGGCCCCGAGCACGCTTTCCTTCAGGAGATAGGCAGAGTTAAGTACGACGTTATCGACGACGAGGAGACAATTGACGCATTCTTTAAATTAGCAAGAATGGAGGGTATAATCCCTGCAATCGAATCCTCCCACGCAGTAGCTTACGGTATGAAGCTTGCAAAGACTATGGATCACGGTTCTATTCTTATCAATCTGTCCGGCAGAGGCGATAAGGATATGGATTATGTAATTGAAAACTATGGAATAAGATAAACTATGAGAAGCCGTCGCATCGCGACGGCTTCCGCGATATAAATCCCTGCGGGATTTGCGATATACGCCGGAGCGTGCGATATACCTTCGGCGCGATATGCCCTGCGGGGCGTGGGGCCGGGGATTTATATCATATCGCATCGAGCAAAGCGAGATATATCGCGTTTGTAAAACAAACATATCGCATTTGACCGAAGGTCAAATATATCGCAAAGGAGGTTTACTATGGATAACAAAACGATAAAAGAATTGGCGGTAGAACTTACGATTGAAACGGTAAAGGTGTGTGACAACATACACGGCAGAGGCGTATTTGTCAATCAACTGTTGCGTTGCTGTTCGTCGATCGGAGCAAACAGCTATGAAGCAAAATACGCACAAAGCAATGCGGATTTTGTGCATAAGTTAGAGTTGTCCTTAAAAGAATGTTATGAAACCGATTATTGGTTGGAGATAATCAATAAAACAGGAGATATTGATGATGTAACATATAAATCTTTAAGCTCAAAGTGTGGAACTATACGAAGAAAATTGATCGCTTCTATTTCTACTGTGAAAAACAAAGGTGTATGAAGCCGTCGCAATGCGACGGCTTCAGCGATATAAATCCCTTTCGGGATTTGCGATATACGCCGAGCGTGCGATATACCTTCGGCGCGATATGTTTCGCCTTTGGCGAAACGTGAAGCTAAAAGATCCGCCTTGGCGGGTCTTTTAGCTTATTGACAACAATTTACTTTAATGATATAATTTTTAGACCGAAAATATTAAGTTAAAGAGTATAAAATCATGAAAAACATCAGACGAGTATTACATTACTACAAGCCTTATCTGGGTATGTTTACCGTGGATATGGTGTGTGCATTTGTTGTGGCGGTGTGTGACCTTGTATACCCCGTCATAACCCAGGAGATCATCAACGAATACGTGCCTAACAAGCAGATGAGTTTTATCCTTATCGGCTGCGCCTGTGTACTGGGTCTTTATCTTCTCAAGATGTTCCTCAACTTTGTCGTACAGTATTGGGGACATCTGGTGGGTGTCAAGATACAGGGTGATATGCGCCGTGATATGTTCAGCCACCTGCAGAAGCTTCCTTTCTCGTATTTCGACGAGAACAAGACAGGCTCTATCATGTCAAGGATAGTAAACGACCTTTTCAGCATAGCCGAGCTTGCGCATCACTGTCCCGAGGATATATTCATTTCTACCATTATGCTGGTAGGCTCCTTTATCATGCTTGCCCGCATAGACCTGACCCTTACTCTTATAGTCTTTGCGGTATTGCCCTTTATCGTTCTTTATGCGGTGCTTATGCGTAAACGTATGAAGGACGCCTTTAAGGAATCCAAGGTAAAGACAGGCGAGATCAACGCCAACGCAGAGGTGTCGCTTACCGGTATACGTGTAGCAAAATCCTATACCTCCGAAAATCACGAGGTAGAGCGCTTTGAGGTGTCCAACACCGAATTTAAAGAATCCCGCCGTAAGAGCTACCGATATATGGGTCAGTTCTTCTCGGGTATGAACTTCTTAACCGACTTTCTCTACCTTGTTATACTTGCCGTAGGCGGTGTGTTCTTCTATTACGGACGTATAGATATCGGTGAGTTCGTAGCATTTTTGCTTTACGTTACAATGTTCTTAAAGCCTGTAAACAAGCTTGTTCAGTTCTTTGAGCAGCTGCAGGAGGGCTTAACGGGAATCGAGAGATTCCTTGAGGTAATGGACGAGACTCCCGAGGAGGATGCTCCCGATGCGGCAGAGCTTTGCGACGTAGAGGGTGATATCTCCTTTAAGGACGTGACATTCTCTTACCACAACGAAGACAGGGAAGAGGATACCCTTGTTATAAATGGACTCTCCCTTGATATCAAGAAGGGAACCAAGGTTGCCCTTGTTGGCCCCAGTGGCGGCGGCAAGACCACCCTTTGTCACCTTATCCCCCGTTTCTACGAGCTGGACGGCGGCTCTATCTCTATCGACGGCAAGGATATAACATCCCTTACACGACAGTCTCTTCGCGAAAACATCGGTATGGTGGCACAGGACGTGTTCCTCTTTGGCGGTACTATCCGTGACAATATTGAGTACGGACGTCTGGGCGCAACCGACGAAGAGATAATAGAAGCTGCAAAGAAGGCTAACATTCACGATTTCATCATGAGTCTTGAAAAGGGCTACGACACCGACGTAGGTGAGCGCGGAGTCAAGCTCTCTGGCGGTCAGAAGCAGAGAATTTCTATCGCAAGAGTTTTCTTAAAGAATCCCTCTATCCTTATCCTCGACGAGGCGACAAGCGCTCTTGACAACGAGACAGAGATGCTTATCCAGTCTGCCCTTGATCAGCTTTTGGTAGGCAGGACCTCAATTATCGTAGCTCACCGTCTTTCCACCATCAAGAACGCCGACGATATCATTGTCCTGACTTCCGAGGGTATAGCCGAGAGAGGCTGCCATGACGACCTGCTGGCCCTTGACGGAATATATGCCAAATTATACAAATATCAGTTCAGAGAATAGTATTAACCTTGTCATAACAAATTGTTTTATTTTTGTTAACATATTTTCGTTAAAATTACTATATCTATCACTACATTAAGGAGGATCCCAAAATGAAGAAATTTAGAACTTTGGTTTCACTTGTGCTTGTTTGTGCGACAGTACTTGGTTGCATGATCTTTTCCACAAGTGCGGCTTCTGTAACAGACTTCAAGGATCTCAACAAAAACGCAGATTATTACGAGGCGGTAAAGTGGGCTATAGACAACGGATATATGAGCGGTATGTCTGCCACCGTTTTCTCCCCCAACACCACCCTTACAAGAGCTCAGTTTGCCACACTTATGGCAGGCTTTGAGGGCGCAGATCTCAATGCTTACAAGGGCAAGAAGATCTTTGATGACGTTAAGACAAACGCTTGGTATGCTACCACAGCTGCCTGGGCTTTTGAAAACGGCATCATGTCCGGTACAGGCAATAACAAGTTCTCTCCCAACACCGTTATCACCCGTGAGCAGATCGCTCTGCTTGTTAAGAACTACGTTGGATTCAAGGGTATTTATCTCGAAAAGGTAACACCCGAGACCAGACTTCTTGACCGCGGCACTAAGAGAGCATCCTCTTGGGCAAAGGAAGCGGTAGAGTATGCATACAAGAACGACTATATGCAGCTTGATGAAGGTAATTGCTTTAACCCCAAGAACAAGGTAACAAGAGCTGAAGCTGCTGTTATCCTCTATTCTCTTAACAGAGCAATAGAGCGTACCGAGGCAGAACACGACCGTATCTTCGTAGGATATCTTGACGGTTTTACTTCATACAGCAACGTAGACTTTGCAAGCTATGACGTAATAAACCTTCTTCCTGCAAAGGCAAGCGGTTCTTCTAAGACAATAAACGACAGCGCCGTTAAGCGTGTTGAGCGTATCAGACCCGAGGCTCTCCAGCAGAACCCCGATCTTAAGTTTATTCTTACACTTACCGTTGACTCCGGCGCAGATATTGAGAAGTGGCTCTACCCCTACTCTAACTGCGAGGACTTTGCTACAAAGGCAGTAGAGATAGTTAAGAAGTATGACCTTGACGGTGTAGACTTTGACTACGAGTTCCCCACAGGCGCTATTTCTCAGAAGAACCTCGAGTACTTCTTAACAGTTCTCCGTGAGAAGCTTGACGCTCTTAAGGTAGAGATGAACAAGCCCGAGGACTATGAGTATCTTATCACTATGGCTATCCCCGGCGGTCTCTATTCCTTCTCTCTCTATAAGGATCTGTCCGAGCTTCAGCACTACGTTGATTACTTCAACTTTATGGACTATGACCTTATGATCGGTGATAACAGAACCGTTGCATTCCCTCATTCCGCAGTTTACAGCCCCACAGGCTACGGTCACGGTACTTATGACGATATTATCAGAAGCCTTGAGATGGGCGTTCAGCGTGAGAAGATCGTTATCGGTTCCGGTACTTACGTACAGGCTTGGAGAGGCGTTGAGGGCAGATATGACGAGGAGCTCGGCATCTGGATCGGTCTTTACGGCACAGGCAGATGGGCAGGCGACGTCAGCACACCTATCGCTTCCGACCTTGGACTTATCAACTATGAAGATAATAAGCCTATCAGCGGATATTATACATACTTCGATCCCGGTACACACTCTGTAAGCTGGTACAACCCCGACTCTAAGGAGTTCAGAAGCTGTGACGAATACTGGTCTATCGAAGAGAAGTGCAGACTGATCAACGAGTATAACATCGGCGGTCTTATGCTCTTCCATTGTGCAACCGTTGGCGGTACCGATATCGCAGCTAAGATCAACGAGTGGCTGGGCTAAAATTAAAATAAAAAACAGTTGCTTAGGGGTGTACTCTAAAGGACAGTTTTTTCGCAGGATATGGCATAGCCCGTTTGGGCTATGCCTTTTTCCTTTATTCAAGCGAATTCTTGCGGATTT
>JBGUUX010000012.1:0-19714 GCA_045133915.1 Eubacteriales bacterium
TTAGTCAGCATATCACTTATCAGACAAAAAGAAAGAGAAGACTCGTTATGATACGAATCTTCTCTTTTCTGTTGTTAATGGGTTTGAGCTACTGCCCAAGTGCATTTGTACTTACAAATGCGATGCTGGTTCTTAGCGGAATTTGAAAGAATTCTATTTTCTCCGATAAGAACAACCCGCATTTGCTTTTCTGTCCTTTTTTAGTTCTAAAGCGATATGCCTCGCTTTGCTCGGCGCGATATGTTTGCAGGCAAACGCGATATTATCTTCGCTCAAAGGCTCGATAGCGATATGATATAAAAACCTTTCGCAAAGCATTTTCACGCCCGTAGGGCATATCGCATCGAAGATATATCGCACGTTACGTATATCGCAAATTCCGAAAGGAATTTATATCGCTGCATTGTGTCTTTTGGACACAATGCAATATTAACCTCTGTTTTTTTGGTATTCGGATACAAGGGCGTTCCAGGTATCGGGGTCAACTACACCTGTTATGGGCAGAGTGTTTGTTCGCTGTATATCTCTTATAGCCGACTCGGTTGCAGTATCATATTTCCCCGTAAGAGCCACCTCAAATTCATAGAGAGTTTCAAGCTCACCGAGCATTGCCTGTATTATAACCACAATACTGCTCTCCTCCCCCGGGGATATAACTCCGCCCTCAAGGATCTCGGGTATCACAAGGGCGCAGCCGTATGACGCTTCTTTTCTTGCCGCCTTTGCCAAGGCTTCAAAGGTAGTAAGATCTACCCTGCCCGTTTGCGGCAGTCTGTTTTTCTGCTGAAAAGCCCTTACCGCATTATAGGTCTCATCCCCGTATATACCGTCAGGCTTTATACCGTAGCCTGCATCACGAAGAAGGGTCTGTATTGCCATAATTGCGGCTTTGTTATCGTTTAATTGGTACATATCATCACCCCACCGTATATCCCGGAAACTGTGTCGGGGACACAAGATTTCCTAATCTCAGCTCGGTATAGATATCTGCTAAGGCGCTCCAGGTCAGTATACCCACTATACCGCTTGGCGTTATGTTAAAAAGGTTCTGAAAAGCTATGACCGCATCCTCTGTATCCATGCCGAATACCCCTGTGACCTCCACCTCGGGGATAGAGGTATATGTGGGAGAAATATAGTTAAGATATTCCTGCAACAGGGCAACGTCCTCTCCCTCGTCCCCAAGCAGAAGCTCGGTGCCCGGAAAAGGTATAGCGGTATCGGCAAACTGCTCGGGAGGAATAGACTCTATTATCCTCTCGTAAACGTCATAGAGCACAGAGTATGTCTGTTCGCCTAAAATGCCGTCGGGATCTAGTCCGTAGGTCTGCTGAAAACCCCTTACTGCGGCGGTAGTCTCGGGTCCGTAATAGCCTGATACCGAAAGCGGAGGAACGCTCTCCTCATACTGTGACACAAAGGCTAAAAGAAGCTGTATCACCCGTACAAAATCTCCGCTGTCCCCTTCTCTCAGCGCTCCGGGGAACTGCTTTGATACCTCGCTTAAATCAAGCCCCTCCGAGTCAAGCTGGTTAAGCCGCTTGATGCCGTTATATATAAACTGTATCTTGTACCACGTAGCCTTGCCCACGATACCGTCGGGGGTAAGGTTAAATATCTCCTGAAAGCGTCTTACCGCATCCTCGGTACTTTGACCGAAAAAGCCGTTTACCGCCGCTATTTTGGGAATTGCGGGATAGTTTGTGGATATACGGTTGAGCCGTGTCTGAATCAGGAGCACGTCGTTGCCCGAGGAGCCACGTCGCAAAGACCTTGTGGGGACGCTTATCTCTATACCCTCAACAGGGGTGTTTGTCACAAGCTCTATATCGTCGCCGTAGTAACGCCGCAGTATCTCCACCGAGTCAAGTCCCTCTTCGGCAAGACCTTGGCTTCCCCATTGTGAAAGTCCCTCGCAGGTGGTGGTAGTGCCGTTGCAGTATTGGGCAAAAAGCGGCTCTATATTGCCGCGACGGCGGATATAAACGTTAAAGATATCGTCAACGATGCGGGAAATGTTTTCAAAGATATCCCTGCCCTTACTAAAGGACTGGTCAACGGCGGTGGAGTTGGTTATATCAAAATCATAGTTCTGACTGCGGTAATACTCGGTATAAACACGGTTAAGGGCGTAGGATATCTGGGCAAGAATATTGGCACGTATAGCCGACTCGTTCCATGTGGGGTATATCTCGCTTGACGCCACGTTCTTTATGTAATCGGGAAAGGATACGGTAACGTTCTCGGCGGCTACGTTGGGCGGTCCTAAGTGTACCGTTATGGTTTCGGGTATATATGGAAGCTCGGGCATATTACCTCCTATAGATCGGGAGCTTTGCTCTCGTTAAAGCGGGTGTCCTCGTAGGGCTTTACGTCGGTTATGGGGATCATTGCAACGTTCTGTATCGAGGTTATCCCCGAATATATGGGCGCATTGATATTTTCTATTGTATAGTAGCCGTCGTAGTCGGTGTCGATATTGTAACTTGCATAAGGTATCTCCCCTGTATCGGGGGTCTGAGAGGCTGACAAAGGGGGTGCGGGAAGCTCTATGCGTTCGGTACGTCCCGAAGCATCGGTGGTAAGGGTATATAAGAGAATATTATCCTCGTTTTCGGTAGAATACACCCTGACCCTTGCCCCCTCTATGGGAAAGTTGCCTCTTTGGGCAGATACCGCCACCACAAGAAAGCCTGTATCTGTATTTGGCATTAAATCACTCCTTTATAGTCAGTATATGCAAAGGACACCCGTATGCCAAAAAAATAAAAGGGGGTATCCCCTTTTATTTTATTTACTTGCAATCGTTGTTATGCTTGTTTTCAGAAGTGTTTTTAGTATTGGACTTGCTGTTCTGATCCTTGTTCTGATTTTTGTTCTGAAGATTATCCTGAGTGTTTTTGTTGTTTGTCTTATTGTTCTTGGACATTGTTTTTTCTCCTTTCAAGGGCCGAAGTAAATATGGCTTTTCCACCCTTTACATTTATATTGTTTTCTGTTATAATGATTTTATCCCAAAAGAAAGAAGAAAATATTATGAAAGCATATCCTCTTAAATTAGATGCATATAAAAAAGGCGTTGTCTGGGGCGGAACCACCCTCCGTGACAAGTACGGCAAGACTTTTGACTCCTCGGATCTCGGCGAGACCTGGGAGCTGTCTGTACGCGAAAAGGAGAACTGTGTTATAGTAAACGGCGAGTATAGAGGCATGACCTTAAAGGAATATCTGGGAAACCCCGAGCACTTCCCTCTCCTTGTTAAGTTCCTTGACGCAAACGACAGCCTGTCTGTGCAGGTACATCCCGAAAAGACCGAGATGTGGTATATAGTTGAAGCAACCGATGATGCTCAGCTTGTTTACGGCTTAAATGAAAAATTTGACAAAGAAAAAATAAGAGCTGCAATAGAGGGCGGTACTCTTGAAGAGCATCTTAACTACATAAACGTTAAGGCAGGCGAGGTATACTTTATCCCCAGCGGTCTGACCCACGCTATATGCAAGGGCATCGTTATCGCCGAGATACAGGAGAACAGCGATATAACCTACCGTCTCTACGACTATATGCGTCCTCAGGCTGACGGAACGCTAAGAGAGCTCCACGTGACCGAATCCCTTGACACAATGGCTGATATCACCGAAGAATATATTGAAAAATGCAGATATTCCCTTGGTAAGACCTCCGAAAACAACCTTGCAAATTGCGAGTTCTTTAAGGTAGACAAGTACGACTTTGAGGGTGAGATGACCTTTACAAAGGAAGGCTTCTGCCACATCCTCTGCCTTGAGGGCGAGGGAGATATCAACGGCGAAGCTATAACCAAGGGCGACAGTTATTTTATCCCCGAAGAAATGAAGGAATATACCATCTCAAGCAAAAAGGGTATTTCTGTTATTATTTCACAGTAACAAAAAAATCAAAGCCTTTCTTCCAAAAAGAAAGGCTTTTTATTATACGTTCATTATTATAGGCAGGATCATGGGCTTACGCTTGGTCTGCTGATAGAGGAATTTGCCAAGGGAATCTCGGATCTGATTCTTCATATTATTCCAATCGGTCATACCGTTGTCAAGGCACTTCTGCAGCGCCTCGTAAGCAATACGGCGTACCTCCTCCATAAGCTCCTCGGACTCACGAACGTAAACAAATCCTCGGGACACAACGTCGGGACCGCTGACCAGATATCTCTCGTTGATATCAACGCCTGCAACAACGATGATGATACCGTCCTGGGAAAGCAGACGGCGGTCACGCAGAACTATATTACCTACGTCGCCTACGCCGTAGCCGTCGATAAGAACCTTGCCTGCGGGAACTATGCCGTTGATCTTGGCACCGTTCTCGTCGATCTCAAGAACCTGACCGATGTCCATGATGAATATATTTTCGTCAGCCTCGCCCATAGAGTTTGCCAACTCCTTGTGCTGATAGAGGTGCTTGAACTCACCGTGCACCGGCATAAAGTACTTGGGCTTGATGAGGGCGTGCATCAGCTTGATTTCCTCCTGACAGGCGTGTCCCGAAACGTGGACCTCTATACCTGCATCGTGGAATACCGATGCGCCTGAGCGAAGCAGCTCGTTTATGATATTGCCAACCAGTTTTTCGTTACCGGGGATAGCGTGAGCGGAGATAACTATAAGGTCCTCACGGCCGGGAGTGATCTTGGCGTGAGCGCCAAAAGCCATACGGTAGAGCGCAGACATAGGCTCACCCTGGCTGCCCGTTGTTATAACGGTAAGCTGATTTTTGGGATAACGGAAGATATCGTTGATATCTATAAGGGCGTCCTTGGGAACGTCCATATAACCGAGCTCGATAGCGGATTTAACGATATTGAGCATACTTCTGCCTGTGATAACTACCTTACGGTTGTGGCGTACGCTGGTATTGATAATCTGCTGTACACGGTGAACGTTTGAGGAGAAGGTAGCGATGATGATACGCTTATCGGGGTTGGCGCTGAAGATGCTCTCAAAGGACTTACCCACCTTACGCTCGGTAGGAGTGTAGCCGGGATGCTCAACGTTTGTAGACTCGCACATAAGCAGAGTAACACCCTCTCTGCCTATCTCACCCAGACGGGTAAGGTCCATCATCTCGCCCTCGATGGGAGTAAGGTCAAGCTTAAAGTCGCCGGAATGGACAACGTATCCCAGAGGAGTCATGATAGCAAGACAGCAGGCGTCTGCAATAGAATGGTTAACGCGGATAAACTCTACGTCAAACACTCCTGCCTTGATATGATCTCCTGCCGCCACGGTGTTAAGGATAACCTTATCGTTAAGACCGTGCTCCTCTAACTTGTTGTGCACGATACCCAGGGTAAGACGGGTACCGTATACCGGCACGTCAAGGTTACGAAGTACGTAAGGCAGAGAGCCTATATGGTCCTCGTGACCGTGGGTAAGAAAGATACCGCGTATCTTTTCTCTGTTCTGCTCAAGGTAAGTGATATCGGGTATAACAAGGTCGATACCCAGCATATCGTCGTCGGGGAAGCCAAGTCCGCAGTCGATGATGATGATATCGTCACCAAACTCGATAACAGTCATATTCTTGCCGATCTCGTTAAGACCGCCAAGAGCCATGACCTTTAGCTTACCCTGTATTTTCTTTTTCTTTTTTGACATAAAAATTCCTTTCTGTATATGCTTTGTCCGGGCGTTCATGACAAAGCTTGTTATTAAAAACGATCAATATAAATCAATCAATTATATCATATGATGAAAATATTGTCAAGATTACAGCATTAATACAAGGGTATACTAACACCAGAAATACAAAGGAGATATACCCATGAAACGCAAAGAAAAACGCGCCCTGAGGGTCAAAGCCAAGACCGAAGAGGTCATAGGCGCATACCGATCCCAAGGAGAGCTTACCGACCCCAACGGAATGTATACAGGCAACGTGGTCGACCCTGCCTGTGCGGAAGGTAAGATATATATCAATCCCAAAAACAATATTCCCGTTCAGGATGCAGACGACTTATAACAACTTTATAATAAAATGCATTATTAAATGATAACAGCCATAATTATTGCCGCTGCTCCTGCCCCGCTCAAAAAGCCTATGATATACTGCATTATGCCGTTTTTAGGCTTTTGGGGTGTGGGGAGGGATATAGTGTTTTCCGCTACCAGACGGTTGGCTTCTTTTATCATATCGGTATGGGACACACGGGCGCTGTTTTTGTTATTAAGGATAAAATACGCCTCTTCAAACAGTTCGCTCCCTGTGTTCTTTACCTTTATCATTCGCTTTTCGCAGCCTTTATATAACATTTTGTCCTCCGAGTTATTTTTTTTGATTATGCCCCGAATGAAAAAAATTATTCACACCGAATAAATCTGCCAAAAGTTGTCCGATAATCCTACATAACCAATAAACGGAGGAAATGAACATATGATAAAAAAGGCGCTTATCTGCTTTTGTACGTTAGTATTTATAGCGGCGGTGCTTCTGCCCCTTTTACCCCTTGAGGGCGAGGCTCAGGTATACGACTCTGCCATACGGCTCCATGTCCTTGCAAACTCTGACTCGGATGAGGATCAGGCTCTTAAATTAAAGGTACGCGACAGCATCCTTGAGCTTGTGTCAAAAGAGATAGAGGGATGCAACACACGTTACGATGCAGAGTGCAAGGTGGAGGATATACGGGACGATATAACCATTGCCGCCCAGAACCGTATATATGCCGAGGGCTACGATTATGCGGTGCACGTTACCCTTGATAACGAATACTACCCTACCCGCGAATATGAGGGAGTAAGGATGCCTGCAGGTACTTATCTCTCACTTCGGGTACTTATAGGAGACGCCCAAGGTCAGAACTGGTGGTGTGTTCTCTACCCTCCCCTCTGCACCTCTGCGGCAAAGCCTGAGAGCACCTTAAAAGAGGCAGGCTTTACACCGTCTCAGATAAGGATACTCACCGAGGGGGAAAGTCCCCGATATAAGCTGAAGTTCAAGATACTTGAGATGTTTTTTAAATAGAAAGAAAACCGCCAAGGCGGTTTTCAACGTTCAGCTCTAAGTTCTAAACTCTACACTCTAAACTAACGTACGGCTTTTGATCGTTGCGAATACACACTTCATAAAATAATACGATAATATTCCGTACGAGAGTGAAGAGTGAAGAGTGAAGAGTGAAGAGTGAAAAAAGTCTCCTTACGGAGACTTTTTTATCCTCTTACCTCAAATCTCAGACCGCATTTGGGACACTTTACCGTATGTGTTCCCTTACGCTTGGGAAGTCTGAGGTTTATCTTGCAGTGGGGACACACGCGGTAAACGTGGGTCTTACGGTCACGGAAGCGGTTCTTCTGAAGCTTAAAGAAACCCTTGACCTTGCCCCATACCGACATAAACACCTGATTTTCACGCTGTCTTTTGTATATATTCTTTGACAGTACTCGGAAGATACAGTATATGATAGCGATATCCTCAAGTATCCATATTATCGGTGTGCGGATGAAAATATTTAATACTGACAGCGCAACAGCCGTCCACAAAAGTCCCAGACAAAAACGGTCAAAGCCGTTTCTTCCGTACATAAATCTTGCTAATTTTTCTCTGAATCTCATATTATCCTCTTGTCACAAACTAATATAACCAATCCAAAACCGTCCCTAAGACGGTTTTGTTCCTTCATTCTGCATTCTGCATTTTGCATTCTGCATTCTCAACAGCCTGTTGCGCCAACAGGTTGTTGATAAGCTGCTGTGCGGTACGTCCGCTTCTGCCGCCGTGCTGCATTGCCCAGGCTCTTGCCTTGTTTATAAGCTCCTCGTCAGAGATATTGATATTGTTGCGGTGAGCAAGCTCGGTGACGATATTAAAGTAGTTCTTCTGGTCAGGCTTTGAGTAGTTGATGGTAACACCGAAGCGGTCGTAGAGCGAGAGCTTTTCTTCCATGGTGTCAGAGTGACGAACGTCGTTCTGTACCTGAATGTCCTTACGGTCTGCCCAGGTCTCCTTAATAAGGTGCCAGCGGTTGGAGGTAGCGTAGATAAGCACGTTATCCGGTCTTATCTCAAGACCGCCCTCGATAACCGCCTTTAAGTATTTGTATTCTACCTCGTTTTCCTCAAAGGAAAGGTCGTCCATATAGATGATAAAGCGGTAGTTACGGTTCTTGATATCCGCAATTATCTTGGGTAAGAACTCAAACTGATGCTTGTATATCTCTATTATACGTAAGCCACGGTCATAATACTCGTTAAGTATAGCCTTGATGCTTGTGGACTTACCCGTACCCGCATCACCGTAGAGCAGTACGTTATTTGCCTTTTGCCCCTTGACAAAGGCCTCGGTGTTCTCGGTAAGCTCCTGCTTCTGCAGTTCGTAGCCCACAAGGTCGCTGAGTCTTATTATCTCTGTATTGGTGATAGGCTCAAGCTCGCAATCTGAACCGGGTCTAATACGAAACGCCTTGTTCATACCGAACATACCTACACCGTAGTCACGGTAAAAGGTGGTAAGGATATCAAATATTTCATTTTCATCCTTAGCTGATGCAATATCAGCGCTTAATTTACGTACCTTTTCGCTTACGTTTTTGTTGTAAAAACGCTCGGACTTATGTATTGCATTATAATTTGAAACCGTGGTAAAGCAGTTGATATCAAGCTCTTTTTCCGGCTCTGAAAAATCATAGTCAAAAAGTGCCTTGAATATCTTAAGATCTCCCTTGACAAAGGAGTTTACACTTCCCTCGCCCGCTCCCTTCTTTTCGCAGCAGATAGAAAAGGGATTCTCTGTGGTGGCAAGCAGATATGCAAGGTAGCAATGCCATAAATTGCCGTCAAAGCCGTAGGCTGTGGATATGTCAAGTAAACGGTGTATCTCGGTATAAATATCGGATATAAGAGCTTCTCTGTCATAGCTCTCGGTATAGAATTTCTTTGTAATATCCGCAAGTCTGAAAAGGATACTGTCCTTATCTATATTGCGGTAAACAACCAGTTTTGATAATAAACGAAACATGCTTGACCTCTTTAATAAAGCGCTGTAGATAAATATCTCTCTCCCGAGTCGGGGAGGATGACAACTATATTTTTGCCCTTGTTTTCGGGTCTCTTGGCAAGTTCGGTTGCAGCGTAAAGCGCAGCGCCTCCCGAGATTCCGCAGAGCACGCCCTCTTTTGTACCCATAAGCCTTGCAAGGCTGTATGCGTCCTCGGTCTTGACGGTAACTATTTCGTCATATACCGATCTGTCAAGTGTCTCGGGAATAAAGTTTGCGCCAATACCCTGTATTCCGTGAGCGCCTGTCCGCCCTTGAGAAAGCAAGGGAGAGTCAGCAGGCTCTACGGCAACTACCTTTATATCAGGGTTCTTTTCCTTAAGATACTTTCCCGTACCGCTGAGGGTTCCGCCCGTGCCCACACCTGCAACAAAGATATCTATCCTGCCCTCGGTGTCCTCATATATCTCGGGCCCTGTGGTGTCGTAGTGGGCCTTGGGGTTTGCGGGGTTGGTGAACTGTCCTGCAATGATGGCATCGGGGATCTCAACTGCAAGTTCCTCAGCCTTGGCTATAGCACCGCTCATACCCTCAGAGCCGGGGGTCAGAACAAGCTCTGCACCGTATGCGCGCATAAGCTTCTGACGCTCTACCGACATACTGTCGGGCATAACGATGATGGCTCTGTAGCCTCTGGCTGCCGCCACCGCACACAGTCCTATACCCGTGTTTCCGCTGGTGGGCTCGATTATAGTAGAGCCTGGCTTTAATTTGCCTTCCTTTTCTGCTTGGTTTATCATGGCAAGAGCAACTCTGTCCTTGACCGAGCCTGCAGGGTTATTTGCTTCAAGCTTGGCGATGATATTTGCCTCTAAGCCAAGCTCGGTCTCTATATTTTTAAGTCTGAGCATCGGAGTTCTTCCGATAAGCTGATCTAAGCTTGTATATATCATAATTACTCCTTGAGGATAATACTCTCACTTGCTACGGCATAGCCGTCTATATAAGGCTCACAGCCTGTAAATATAAGGGTATGAGGGGTGTAGGCGTTTAATACTTCGTCGGCAATTTCCGTCTGTTGCGCAGTAAAATTAATATACCCAAAGCTGCCCGTATCTATGCTCTTAATTTCTTCAAGTCTCTGCTTGTCCATAGCGCCGCAGATAAGGAGTCTGTCCTTACCTAAGCTGACCCTTGTTATAAGCGAGGGATCGCTCTGCCCTGCGCCCACACTTACAGATGCCCCGCCTATACCAAAGGACATAGAACCCTCTACCCTGACGGTAAAGCAGTCAAAGTTTGAGCAAAGGTTATAAAGCTCGTCGTTCTTTGGGATATACACCGTACCTACCTCGTATACCTGCATCAGCATCTCTGCCTTTTCAAGAGCATTAACGTCGGGTATAACAAGGGTATCTATACGGTTAGTATCAAGTTCGGGGATATCGGTGCCTACAAGGGCAACCGAGTCCTCGGTTCTCATCAGAACGCTTTCCTCATAAAAAAGCACCTGAAGCTCCCTTTTCTCCGTGCAGGAGAAAAAGGAGCATACAAGTATTATACACAGTATTGCTGTAAAAAAACCTTTAAGTCTCTGAAACATCCTTCTTACAAAAGATCACACGCTCTCCCTCTGCCTTGGCGGTAACGCTGTCCCCTGCCTTGATGTCCCCGTCAAGCATAGCCTCGGTAAAGGCATCCTCCACCGAGCGCTGTATCTCACGGCGGATAGGTCTTGCTCCGTAAACAGGGTCAAAGCCTTTTTTAGCCACAAGGTTAAGGGCGCTTTGGTCAATATCAAGGGTGATGCCGATATCCGCAACCCTACGAACCAGAGAGTTAAGCATCAGTCGGGTGATCTCTTTTATCTCTTCCTCTTTAAGCTTATTGAATACGATTATATCGTCTATACGGTTGAGGAACTCGGGTCGGAAGGTAGAACGAAGGGCTGACATTACCCTCTCGTGTACGGCGGTATCGTCGTTTGACGCTCTCTCGCCAAAGCCGAGAGAGTTGGAACGCTCAACTATACCCGAAGCACCTACGTTTGAGGTCATAATGATTATGGTGTTCTTAAAGTCTACCCTTCTGCCCTGACTGTCGGTAAGAACGCCGTCGTCAAGTATCTGCAGAAGAATGTTGAACACGTCGGGATGAGCCTTTTCTATCTCGTCAAAGAGCACTACCGAATAGGGCTTGCGCCTGATCTTTTCGGTAAGCTGACCGCCCTCCTCGTGGCCTACGTAGCCGGGAGGGGAGCCGATGAGCTTGGAGACGCTGTGCTTCTCCATATATTCCGACATATCGATGCGTATCATAGCGTTGTCGTCACCAAAGAGCACCTCGGCAAGAGCCTTGGTAAGCTCGGTCTTACCTACGCCTGTAGGACCAAGGAAAATAAAGGATCCCATAGGTCTCTTGGGGTCTTTAAGACCAATACGTCCGCGCCTTATGGCACGGCTGACCGCATCAACTGCTTCCTCTTGTCCTATTATACGCTCATGAAGAATTTTGTCAAGGTTTTTGAGCCTCTGGCTTTCCTCCTCGGCAAGCTTTTTTACAGGAATACCCGTCCAGCGGGCAACTATGTCGGTGATCTCTGCCTCGCCTACCGACAGACTGTTATCCGTCTTTGAGCCGTCCCACTCCTTTTTTGCCTTTTCGTATTCCTCACGGGCGGCGTGTTCACGGTCTCTGAGCTGAGCCGCACGCTCAAACTCCTGCTTTTTGATGGCGGATTCCTTTTCGGCGGCAATAGCCTTGTACTTTTCCTCAAGCTCCTTTATAAGAGCGGGAGGAGTCATAGCACCTATACGGAGCTTGGAAGCCGCCTCGTCGATAAGGTCTATAGCCTTGTCGGGCAGATATCTGTCCGCAATATAGCGTACCGACAGCTTAACCGCCGCTTCTATTGCATCGTCGGTTATGCGCACTTTATGGTGTGCTTCGTACTTGTCACGAAGTCCCTTAAGGATAGCTATAGCATCCTCCTCGCTGGGCTCCCCTACCGTAACCGGCTGGAAACGTCTTTCAAGTGCGGAGTCCTTTTCTATATGCTTACGGTACTCGTCAAGGGTGGTAGCGCCTATCATCTGCATCTCCCCTCGGGAAAGTGCGGGCTTGATGATGTTTGCCGCATCCACCGCACCCTCGGCGGCACCTGCGCCAACGATAGTGTGTATCTCATCCACAAAGAGGATCACACGCTTTTCCTTTTCTACCTCGGACATTATACCCTTAAGGCGCTCCTCAAACTCACCTCGGTACTTGGCACCTGCAATCATACCCGAAAGGTCAAGGGTAACAAGAATCTTGTCCGAGAGAGTCTCGGGCACGTTGCCCTCGGCTATACGCTGTGCAAGACCTTCAACCACGGCGGTCTTACCCACGCCGGGCTCACCGATAAGGCAGGGATTGTTCTTGGTACGGCGGGAGAGTATCTGTATAACTCGCTCGGTCTCGGCGTCTCTGCCGATGATGGGATCTATCCTTCCCTGTCTTGCCATCTCGGTCAGATCACGTCCGTACTGACTGAGGGTAGGACAGCTCTTAAGCTCACCCGATACGGGTTTACCCTCGGCCTTTTTACGCTTAGAGGAGCCGATAACGTGATCCTCGTTTATATCGTCAAGCTCTGTTCCAAGGAAGGTAAGTATCTCTCGGTGAAGCTCGTTTGTATCTACTCCAAGAGTTTTTAGTATCGCAACGCCCACGCAGTCGCTTTCGTTGATAAGGGCAAGGAGCAGATGCTCTGTGCCGATATAGCTCTGTCCGTGGCGCATTGCCTCATAGGAGGAGTTTTCTATTATACGCTTGGTACGGGGAGTCATGTCGTTGGGGGTGACCGAGCTTACACCACCCACGCCGGCTATCTGCTCGGCAGCCTTTTTGACAGCCTCAAAGGTCACCGAATGCTCTGACAAAAGCTTGGCAGCAGCCGACTGCATCTCGCTTACGATACCCAACAGCAGATGCTCCGAGCCTATATAGGTATGGCCCATCTCTCTTGCAAAATAAAGAGATTTGTTAAGGGAGTTCTGAGCTCCTTTGGTAAATCTGTTAGACATTTATCATCACTCTTTCTTACTTAATAATTCTTTTATGACAGAAGCGCGTTTGATATCACGTTCAGCCTCGGTCATGGTTATACCTGCGCAAAGGGTGGCGGGCATAACCGAGATAAACAGAGAGTCAAGCCTTTGGTAATCGGTTTCTGTGATAACACCCAAGGCAACACCCAAACGAACCTTGGAATAAAGCTCTATAAACTCTCTTGAGCTTACGGTACAAGCATATTTTAAAACGCCGTAAGCACGGCAGAGCGGGTCGGTATACTTGACTCCCGCAGCCTTGATGCGCTCTCTTGCATTGCGCTCACGCTCAATGACCTGACCGATGATATCACCCAGTCTTGCCACCGTTGCTTCTTCGGTTGTGCCCATACTTTCGGCATTGGATATCTGATACAGGTGTCCCCAAGCCTCGCTTCCCTCTCCGTAGAGTCCGCGGACGGTAAGACCTAACTTTGAGAGCTGAGAAACGATGCCCCCAAGCTCTGCGGTCATTGCAAGTGCGGGCAGAAACGCCATTACCGAAGCTCGCATTGCGCTGCCCAGATTTGTGGGACAGTGGGTAAGAAATCCCAACCTTTCGTCATATGCCACACGAAGCTCCGAAATAAGCTTGTCGTCTGTCTCGCAGGCTTCGGAAAACGCAGTATCAAGGTCAAAACCGTGTTTTATAACCTGAAGCCTTATATGATCCTCCTCGCAGACCATGATTTTAGTATCCCCCTTTTCAAGAAGGACTCTGGGGTGAGTTGCCGCGGCAAACTCACGGCTGACCGCGTGGCGCTCCACGTGACCCTGCGCAAGCACGGGATCAATATCGGTAAAAACCGTCTTTTTAAAGTCGGGAAGCACTCCCTCGACCTTTTCTATTATCTCACGGCAGGAGGTCTCATCTATCTTCCCTGCAAAGGGGTAGTCCTTTATGTTTCGGGCAAATCTTATTCTTGTGGAAAGAATAACGTCTGTATCCTTAATCATTTTTCCGCCTCCTTTTCCTTTATAAGGTCACGGAGCTTAGCTGCTTTTTCGTATTCCTCGGCGGCTATTGCGCTATGAAGCTCCTTACGTAAGCGCTCAAGCTCGTTTTCGGCTTTGCGGGTCTCGGCGTAGCCCTTGGGAGCTCTGCCGTTATGAACGGCACCCCTATGGATAGAGTCTATCATGGGACGAAGCTCGTCGGCAAAAACGTTGTAGCACTCGGCGCAGCCAACCTTACCACGCTTCTTTATCTCGTCAAAGGTGGAGGAGCAAAGGGTGCATCTCTTACGCTCGGCTCTTGGCTGTGTTGCCGAAAACATAGAGCCAAAGAGGTTCAGCGGAGCAAATCCCAGCTCAGCCTCCGCAGCACAAGCGGGACAGAGAGCGTATTCTCTTACCTCGCCGTTGATATTCTGTTTGAAATAAACACTTGCCTCATTCTTGTGGCATTTACTGCATAACATCTTCATACCTCCATTCTACTTCAGAAGCGACAGAATAATTTGTCGCATCATATCTCCGCGGACAGAATCGTCCATGGGGATGGCAAAAACTCCACGGATTATATTTGCCTCACGCAGAGTAACGACCTGCTTTTCAAGCATTGCGTTGACAAAAACACGGCAGGTAGAGGCGTCCAGCTCTCTGCCTATAGAGTGGAACAGGTGCATAAGGTACTCGTCGCGGGTCATCTGCACTTTGGTGATTCGTACGTATCCGCCGCCGCCCCGACGGCTCTCTATCATGTATCCGCGCTCGGGGGTAAAGCGGGAGGTGATAACGTAGTTTATCTGGCTTGGAACACAACCGATACGTCCTGCAAGGTCGTTGCGCTTAAGCTCCAACTCTCCACCGCCCTCGCTGAGCATCTCCTCTATCATATTGGCTATAATATCACTCATTAACATAGTTTTGTATCCTTTCAACTATCATATTCAAACTAACTCCACTCCCCCGACTCAACAAAGTCGCGGAGCGAAAGAATCCTTAAACGGTTCGTCAAACGCACACTCTCCAACCCACAACTTTTAAAAGTCAAGGAACTCAGGAAATCTTAAGCACTTCATCAAACGCCCACACCCTACCCTACAACTCTTAAAAGTCAAGGAACTCAGGAAACCTTAAGCGATTCGCAAACAGCCACTCCCCAACCCACAACTTTTAAAAGTCAAGGAACTCAGGAAATCTTAGTAGATCGTCAAACGCACACTCTCCAAACCCACAACTTTTAAAAGTCAAAGAACTCAGGAAACCGACTTTGACCTTTCCTGACTTTAATATAACACAAAAGTCAGAGAAAGTCAAGGTCAAAAAAGGTCAAATTTGATTTTTTTTATAAATATAGCGTTTTTTTCGCGGGCGGGAGAGGCGGTTAATGTCGAGGTGCAGGAGCATCTGAAGAACATCAGGCATGTTATACGTGACGGCGTTGCTCTTAACGTAAATCAGCGAGGTGACGTGCTCCACCGTTTTGATACTATGGCAAAATACCATGAAAAGGTGGGCTGTACGGTATATCAATAGATTATTTATTCTTTTTCCTTTTCGTTTTTTCCCTGGTGTTAACTATTTACTATTGATTTTTCTTTCTATATGTTATATAATATAGTGATTAGTTTTTTATATGAGGTATACACTATGAAGAAGATCACAAAGGCGGTTATTCCCGCAGCAGGTTTAGGCACAAGAATGCTCCCCATCGCAAGAACGGTTTGTAAGGAAGTTCTTCCTATCGTTGACCGTCCCTGTATCGAATATCTGGTTCAGGAAGCGGTTGATGCAGGCATCACCGACATCCTTATCATCACCAACCGCGGTAAGGGCGCTATAGAAGATTATTTTGACTTTTCTCCCGAGTACGAGTCTGCACTCCTTAAGAAGGGCAAGGACGAGATCTATGAGGAGATCAGAGAGCTTCCCAAGTCTGTAAACATCACCTTTATCCGTCAGAAGGAAGCTAAGGGTCTTGGCCACGCAGTTAACTGCGCAAGAGCGTTTATCGGTGACGAGCCCTTCGTTGTTCTCTACGGCGACGACGTTATCAACGCAAAGACTCCCGTATGTAAGCAGATGATTGATACATACGAAAAGTACGGCAAGGCTGTAGCAGGCGTTAAGCGTGTTACTCCCGAACAGATCCTTAAGTACTGCTCTCTCGGCGTTACTCCCCTCGACGAGGCTGCAGGTGAATACGATATCTACGATATGGTAGAGAAGCCCAAGCCCGAAGAGGTTCTCTCTAACCTTTCTATCCTCGGACGTGTACTTCTCACACCCGAGATCTTTGACATTCTCGACAACACCGCTCCCGGCGCAGGTAACGAGATTCAGCTCACCGACGCTATGAGAACTCTTGCTAAGACCAAGGGTATGACCGCTCTTGAGTTCGAGGGTAAGCGTTATGATATGGGCTCTAAGCTCGGCTTCCTTATGGCTAACTGCGAGTATGCAGTAAACCACGATGAGGTTGGCGAAGACTTTAAGGAATACCTCAAAGAGTTCGTTAAGACGCTTTAATTATCGAGTCAAATGATAGTGTACTCTGTAAATGCAGAATGCAGAATGCAGAATGCAGAATGCAGAATTATGGAGGATATTGACACCAACGGTGTCAATATCTCCTTTAAATTGATTTTATGAAAAATTATAACCCCATCGAAATTAAGAGTTTTGAGTTCTCTGTCAGAGCTGTTAATCTGTACAAGCATCTTTTATCAAAAAATGAGTATGTACTATCGAAACAGTTCTTACGCGCTGCTACAAGTATCGGCGCTAACGTTTCGGAGGCTGAGCGAGGTCAGTCAATTGCTGATTTCAGAGCAAAGATGAACATCGCTCTTAAAGAAGCAAACGAAACAAACTACTGGCTTCGTTTGTTACAAAGAACCGAATATATCACAACAAATGAATTCTTGAGTATGGATTCCGATCTTGATGAGGTAATATCTATACTTACCGCAATATGTAAAACTACTGAAAACCAATAAATTTAATGGAGTTTTTGTTCCATTGAACAAAAACATCCTTAATTCTGCATTCTGCACTCTGCATTCTGCATTTATGAATATAAATTCAGGGCGATGATCAGAACTGCAAATTTGGAGGTATTTATGGATCGTGTATCAAAATCAAACTACTATTTAGACATCGCTCAGACCGTTGCTGAGCGCAGCACCTGTCTCAGAAAGAGATTCGGTGCTATTATCGTTAAGAACGATTCTATCGTTTCTACCGGCTACAACGGCGCTCCCAGAGGCCGTGTAAACTGCTGCGACCAGAAGTTCTGTCTCAGAGACAAGCTGAATATTCCCCGCGGTGAGCGTTACGAGCTTTGCAGAAGCGTTCACGCCGAGGCTAACGCCATCATTGCCGCTTCCCGTGAGCAGATGCTTGGCGCTACCATGTATATGGCTTGTATGGAGGGAGACAGCGACACTCTTGTTCCCGGCACTACTTCCTGCGCTATGTGTAAGCGCCTTGTTCTCAACGCAGGCATCACCACTCTTGTTGTACGTGACACCAAGACCGAATACCGTGTTATCGACACCCGCAGCTGGATAACCGACGACGACAGCCTTAACGGCACATTAGGATATTAATATGCAGGCTTCTCTTTGCAGTGCTCCTCATCTTGAGGGCGCCGATCTTGCTCCCCGCAAGACCACCAAGGTCTGCTTTGTCTGTACAGGCAATACCTGCCGCAGTCCTATGGCGGCGGCTGTGTATAATCATTTAAACAAAGGCAGCGACCGCTATGCCGTGTCTATGGGGCTCTATGCCTGTGACGGTATGCCTATAAGCGAAAACTCTGCCAAAGCCCTTGAGGCAGACTCTATTATATCCGACCGTGACAACCCCTATCTTGACCACAAGGCTAAAAGCTGTGACGGAGATATACTTGCCGGATGCGACTATATCGTAGGTATAAGCGAAGCTCATACCCTTGAGCTTATATCCCGTTATCCCGAGCTTGCTTCAAAGATATATTCTATGCCCAAGAGCATATCCGACCCTTACGGCGGTGACCTTGAGGTATATAAGGCTTGTCTTTGCCAGATCAAGGAAGGCGTAAAGGAGTTGTTCAATATTGAAGATTGAGATAACTCTTATGACTGCCGACTCTGCCCGTGACGTAGCGGAGCTTGAAGCAAAATGCTTTAACGATCCCTGGCCTTACGAGTCCTTTATCAACACCCTGTCAAACGAGCACGCGGCTTATTTTACCCTTTATGCAGACGGCGTGTTTTACGGTTATATAGGAATGTACGACCTTGTGGACGAGGTTTCTATCATCAACGTTGCCGTTGATCCCAACACACGAAGCCGTGGTTACGGAAGGCTGCTTATGGAAGCGGCGGATAACTTTGCCCGTGAGAGAGGTTGCGGCGCTATTACCCTTGAGGTAAGAGAGTCAAACACCCCTGCCCGTACCCTTTACGAAAAAACAGGCTACCAAGCCTACGCCGTGCAAAAGAAATATTACACAAACCCAACCGAAGATGCGGTGCTCTACCGTAAAACGGTAGAATAAGTGCAGAATGCAGAATGCAGAATGCAGAATGCAGAATGCAGAATTGAGGAGATTTTTGTTGCTGAGTGCAACAAAAATTCCATCTTAAATTATATAGGCTTGTGAAAAATTGTTGTACTATGCAACAAATCAGAATACACAGCTAACCAAAATGATTAATGAAGATTTTCGACATTAGGAGAAAATCAACCATAATTCTGCATTCTGCACTCTGCACTCTGCATTATACAAAAATCCCTTCCCCAAAAGGAAACAAACTAAAATGTTAGTATTAGCTTTTGAAAGCTCCTGCGACGAGACCGCAGCGGCGGTAATATCTATCGACAATACAGAACGCAGGATACTTTCCAATATCGTTGCCTCACAGATATCGGTGCACGCGCTGTACGGCGGTGTAGTACCCGAGATCGCCAGCCGTGCCCACGTTGAGGCTATATCCAATATCACATACGAAGCGCTTGACAAAGCGGGAGTAACCCTTTCTGACATTGAGCTTATCGGCGTTACAAACACTCCCGGTCTTATAGGAGCTCTGCTTGTTGCCGTTAACTTTGCAAAGGCTCTTGCTTATGCCAACAACATTCCCCTTGTGGCGGTAAACCATATCAAGGGACACGTGGCGGCAAATTATTTTGAATATCAGGAGCTTGAGCCCCCCTTTACAGCCCTTGTAGCTTCGGGAGGACATACCTCTATAATAAGTGTAGACAGCTACACCAAATATAACACCATCGGTCGTACCCGTGACGATGCCATAGGCGAGGCTTTTGACAAGGTGGGACGTGTTATGGGTCTGCCCTATCCCGGAGGTAAGGAGATGGACCGTCTGGCTTCTATCGGAAACCCCGACTACGCCAAGTTCCCCTCGGGAGCTATCCACGACGATACCCTTGACTTCTCATTCAGCGGTCTTAAGACTCATATAGTCAACCACCTGAACACCCTTACACAGAAGGGCGAGGAGATTCCCAAAGAGGATATCGCCGCAGCCTTTACTAAGACGGTATGCGATTCGGTTATTACAAAGATAGATTCGGCTCTTAAGCAGACCGGTCATAAGAAGCTTGTTGTGGCAGGCGGTGTATCCGCAAACTCACATCTGAGATCTGCCCTTGCAAAATACTGCAAGAACCATCATATAGAGCTTTATATCCCTTCCCTTTC
>JBGUUX010000013.1:0-21580 GCA_045133915.1 Eubacteriales bacterium
TTTTCTTCTTTTAAATATTCCGTTTATTATAATACAGCGCTTTAACAGACCAAGGTTAATTAGGGCAAATATGATGATGTCAAGACCACCTCACGTAAAATATTTGGTGTAATTAGATAGCATTTATGTGTTATTTTTCGTTCGATTTAGCCCCGGGCTGGCTCACCAAACCCAGCGACGTACGTCGCATGGGTTCGCATTTGTCACTCGAAGATCAGCATGATTGTTTGTCAGGCGGAGAGTGGGCAAATATTCATCTCTGATTAAATTCCCGTACAAACCCCGAGCGGTTCGATGCCCTCGGGATTTTTTTGCTCTTCGGCAACGGAAAATAACACATATATTTATTAAATTTATAGATAAAAGTAGACATCCTCATTTTTTCTTGCAAAACATGGCGCTTTAATTGTGGCTTTTGATGTACAAAACGATGTATTTGTCAATCAAATAAAATTTTTTTCAAAAAAGTGGAATCGTTTCCAAAAACCTATTGATTTTTTTGTTTCATTGTTGTATAATACCATTGGAATCCTTTCCAAAATAGTTTATTTTATTATTTTTGCATAAAATTCATGTAAAAGTATGCTTTATTAAAAAGGGGAGTCATATATGGCTAATTTGTTACTCAGACACGTTTACAAAATATATCCCGGTGTTGGCAAGGCGAAAAAGAATGCCAAGGCCGAAGCTAAAAAGAGAAGCGGTGATTTCGTTGCTGTTAAGGATTTTAGCATGGAAATTCAGGATGGCGAGTTCATCGTGTTCGTAGGTCCCTCCGGATGCGGAAAGTCCACCACGCTTCGAATGATTGCCGGCCTTGAGGAAATAAGCGGCGGAGAGCTTTATATTGACGACCGTCTTGTTAATGACGTAGACGCAAAGGACAGAGATATTGCCATGGTGTTCCAGAGCTATGCGCTTTATCCTCACCTTACCGCATACGACAATATCGCATTCGGTCTTAAGATGCGTAAGATTCCTGTTCCAAAGCTTGACGAACAGGGCAATCAAGTGGTAATGATCGATAACAAGAGAATTAACGAGATAGCAAGAAAGCTTAAGAGCCTTTACAAGGAACAGGCGTCGCTTGATAAGGATATTGAAAAATCAAAGGCTCGTGATGACGGCGACCTCGCTTACTACGAGGAGAAAAAATCTCTGCTTGTAAAACGCATTGCAGATGCCGAAAGAGATCTTGAGTACTACAAGACCACTCCCGTTCCTATGTTCAACTACGTTCATATGAGCAAGGCGGAGATTGACGAGAAGGTGCAGTGGGCGGCAGGTATCCTCGGAATCGAGGAGCTGCTTGACTCCAAGCCTGCAGAGATGTCGGGCGGTCAGCGCCAGCGTATCGCCCTCGGTCGTGCAATGGTACGCGGACCGAAGGTATTCCTCCTTGACGAGCCGTTGTCTAACCTTGATGCTAAGCTGAGAACGGCAATGAGAGCCGAGATTGTTAAGCTTCACAATCAGCTGAAAACCACATTTATCTACGTTACCCACGACCAGATCGAGGCGATGACAATGGGTACGAGAATCGTGGTTATGAAGCTTGGCGTTATTCAGCAGATCGATACTCCCACCAATTTGTTCGACTATCCCGAGAATAAATTTGTCGCAGGATTTATCGGCACACCTCAGATGAATTTCTTCGAAGTTGATATAAAACGCGAGGATTGTAAACTTAAGGTTACGTTCAATGACGGTCAGACCGCAGAAATGGAGCTTTCCAAGCTTCGCACTATTGAAGAAAAGTATCTCGACGGCAACACCCACAGAGTTTATCTCGGTGCAAGAAGCGAGAATATTAAGATCACCGACAGTGGTATTAAAACCAACCTTTCTATAAAAGAGGTTCTTGGTAACACCACACAGCTCTTCCTTCGCCTTGAGGAGAAGGGTAATGACATCATCGTCAGCGTGGGCGAGAGAAATTCGCTTATGCCCGGTGAGGTTGTGTATATTAAATTTAATGAAGAGTTCGTTCACCTGTTTGACAAGGAGAGCGAAGCTTCGATTATGTCAAGAGAGTACGGTAACAAGTAACTTATGAAAAAATGGTTTAGATTTTTCTGCCTTGGCTTCTTTTCGGATAGGATCTCGAGAGAAGGGGCAAAGCGCGGATACACTAACTTCTTTCTCGGTTTGATCCTGGCACTTGCCTTTATTTGGGCAGGATTTATGGGCGGAGATCTGCTCCCACTTACGGTGCATTACAATAATTCACCCGATTTTCGTGAGACTGTACATACCGTTTTAGCAAATTCCAATGCCGACAAGAGCATTGCGCTTGAGATACAGAACGGTGCTTTAAAGGTGCAGGGCGGAGAAAATTCCTCCGTAACCTTGATAAACACCCTTGAAAATGAAGCCGACAAGCAGAATTATTCGTCAAATGGCTATGACGTGGTGGTTGATCTTCATCCCGCCGACACCTTGGCAGAGGTTGAGATCTACTACCTGTCAAACGACGGTCAGAATCTTAAGATCTCATATGACGAATATCTTTCCTTAAGTGAGGTTGCAAGGCTGAATTTCGATTTCAAGATGAGATATACAGGCAACGTGCTTGAATTAAACGACGAGTTGGTTGCAAATTATATGACTTACCTTATGGGTCTTGAGGACGAGACCAAGTCGGAGGCCGAGACATTAACAAACAACCTCTCCGAAGGAAAGGTTACGAGAGATGAATACGACAGAGCGGTCTACGAGCTCTACTTTGTTAACTATTATCCCGAGATAACCGAGTACGAAAGCTCCTCAAAGGTACCTCTTTATAGAAATCATTACTACCATAATTATATTAGTCAAGGTATGGAGGATTATCTTTTTATCTTTGACGATTATCTGACCGCATCCTTTGAGACCAAGGGCGGCATCAGGGTTTCCTTCTACGGCTTCTACAACGAGATGGAAAACGGTAGCCTGATAGACGAAAGTGACAGTCAGGTAGAAAAAAACGAGGCTATGGATAGATTTATAAAAAAATCCATCAGCTCTATACTGCCTTTGACTATGTATGCATATGCGGTCAACATTTTCACACTCATACCCTTTATCGCACTTATGCCCCTTGTGGTTACGCTTCTTGCATACTCGGTATTAAAGCTTCGCGGAGTTGATAGCATAACCTCATTCGGCTCAATGTTTAAAATTCTCGGATCCTACGTATGGTTCTCCTCTTTGGTGTCAGCCATTCTTACCGTGATCCTTGGATTCTTTGTTCCGAGAGATGCGGTTACTGCTCTTCCGCTTGTGTTATTCTTTATAACGCTGGCAGTAAGATCGGTGATATTTGCCATAAGAGAGGCTAATTCTTACATAAAACAGTTAAAACAGGAAGAAACAGTATTAACGGAGGCTTAAATTGTTACTTTGTATTGGTGAAATCCTTGCCGATATGATCGGCGAAGAGAAAAACGGAATTGTTACATATGAAAGAAAGGCGGGCGGTGCTCCCTTTAACGTTGCCTGTGCTTTAAATAAGTTTGGGGCAGAGGTGAAATTTGTCGGTAGCGTAGGCGATGACCTGATAGGCAGGTTTCTTATAAAATACGCAAGGGATCTTGGTATGGATACTACCTACATTCATCAGAATACCGATCGCAACACAACCCTTGCATTCGTAGAGCTTAACGAGGAGGGGGACAGAGATTTCTGCTTCTATCGCAAAAACACCGCTGACTACTGTATGCCCGAGGTAACAGATAGGCTTATCAAGTCGGCTGACATAGTTTGCATCGGATCGCTTATGCTGGCAGATAAAAAGTGCGTAGAATATGCACTTGATATAATCGACAGAGCACACTCTATGGGCAAGACGGTTGCCTTTGACGTTAATTATCGCACCGACATCTATAGAGATAAGGATAGTGCGGTTATAACCTACAAGAAGATTCTTGCCAAGGCGGATATCGTTAAGTTCTCCGAGGACGAGGTTGAGACCTTTACCGAGGAATACGTTGACAGCCTTTGCGACAAGCTTGTTCTTATCACTTTAGGCAAACAGGGCAGCGAGTGGAGATACAATGGTAAGAGAAGTCAGGTTCCCACTATCACCGTAAAGCCTGTGGACACCACCGGAGCAGGTGACGCCTTCTTTGCAGGAGCGCTTTCTATTATAGATAAGAACGTAGGAAAGCCCTTGACCGATCAGCTTCTGAACGATGCATTAAGATTTGGCAACATCGCAGGTGCATTAAATACCACGGGTCGTGGTGCAATAGATAATTTACCCGACTTAGATACAGTAAAAAAATACCTCTAAGGGGAAGGAGATATAATGAAAATTTATTTGAAGATTTTAAGCCTCATGCTGGTTTTGACCTTAAGCTTCTCGATTGTGGCATGCGACCTTTTTAAAGGCGCAGATAAGAATCAGGAGGGTAACGTAGATAATAACGACTCTGCCTCGGGCAACACCGATAAGGATGAGGAAAACACTAACACCGAGACACAGCCCCCCGTTGACAACGTGGAGGATGAGGAAAATAAGGAGGATGACGAAGTCATCTTTACTCCCGTAGAGCCTGACGTGGAGCTTGAGACGGTTGACAACGTTAATATGGAAAGCCAGACAGACAGCTTTGAGCTTTTGGATATTACGTACTCCGCGGACGAGGGATTTGTTTATACCGCTACCGTTTCCTTTGAAAAGGGTGTGGCGTCGGGTCTTGCCTTCGGCTCGGAGGACGGCTCTTATTATTGGGTGTTCAATATTGACAGAGAGGCTAATCTTGTTAAGCTGCTTTACTTCATCGTAGAGGACGGTAAGACAAGAGCAACCGAGCTTCTTACCGACTACTTTATCGGTAACGATAAGATGACCGAGAGTGAAAGACGACTTGTTGGTGACAAGGTTAAGAACGTTGACAAGGTTCAGCTTAAGGTCGTTATCACTCCCGAGGAGGACGGAGTATATGCCGAGTTCTATGCTGACAACATCCGTAGATTCGGTATTGATAATACCATTAATCTTAACGATTTTGAGGATTTAACCTACGATGGCGGTTCGATCGGCTTTAACTGCTTCAACTCCAAGGTTAAGTTTGCTGATATCCATTACGGCAAGAGCGATTATTCCTACTACACCGAGCTCTACCGTAACCAGTTCCACTTCTCACAGTACGCGCATTGGAACAACGACCCCAACGGTCTTATTTATTACGACGGCTACTATCACCTTTATTATCAGCATCACCCTTACAGCAACTATTGGTCTGATATGTATTGGGGCCACGCGAGAAGTAAGGATCTTGCTCATTGGGAGCTTCTTCCCATCTGTCTGTTCCCCGATGAGGACTTTGGCGAGGGCGTAGGCTTAATGTGGTCAGGCTCCGCCTATGAGTACAGAAAGGGCGACAGCGAGCTTATCGACAGCTTTAATTGGTTCCCGAACGGAGAGGGCAACGGTATTATCGCCTTCTACACCCGTGACGGTGGAAGACAGGATCAGATGATCATGTCAAGTGATGACGGCGGTATGACCTGGGATAAGCGTAGACTTATTCCTCAGGACGTGGCAACCGGCTCTAACGGCATATTCCACAAGGTTGCCTGCCGTGACCCCAAGGTATTCCCCGTAGCGACCGACGAGAACGGCAAGACCACCGCGTGGGGTATGGCTATTACCGGTCAGCAGGAAAACAAGGTTTGGTTCTTGAAATCGACAAATCTCTGGGATTGGTCGTATGCAGGACAGTTTGATGCTATCACTCCCGAGTGCCCTGACGTTGTTACTCTTACTGCTGATGACGGTCAGCGTTACACCGTAATGACCTTTACAGGAAGAGAATATATAGTAGGCAAGATGAGTTATGACGGTAACTACATCACCTTCACCGACAGAAACGGTGGCGCTATTGATCAAAGCGATTTCCAGGTTATGGACTTCGGTACAGACTCTTACGCAACACAGACCTTCAGCATCAGAGATGAGTCCAGCGACTACTTTGGCAGCATCGTTTCGATCAGCTGGTACGCAGGTGTTCCCGCACATACAGACAGCGGTATTTACGCTAATGCAAGAAAGGTATGGAACGGAAGCGGTATGACCATTCCTGTTGTTTGGGGCTTGGCTACCGAGGGTGACGGATACATTCTCACCCAGACACCTATCGTAAAGGATAGCACGGCGTTTACAAAGGAAAATCTTCTTAACGTCAATAATATAAAGCTTGATCAGTCCAGCGAAAATATTCTTTCTAACGTAAATACTCACATATTTGAAATGCTTCTTGAAATCGATAATCCGAACAATGCATCGATTTCCATTAAGATAAACGTAAGTGACAGCGAATACACCGAGATCGGCTGGAATGCAGAGGAGGGCTACTTCGTAGACCGTAGATTCACCTCGTCTGCAGGACTTAATATCAAGGATTATCCCTTCAAATATACATCCGGTCCCAGAGATTTCGGCACACAGAACTTCTATATCCTCTCGGATAACGGCGGTGTAGAGGTATTCTGCGATGACTTTAAGATACCCTTCTACCTTCTCACTCTTGCTTCTCCCTATTCGGTAAAGGCAGAGTTTAAGGTAGGTGATGAGGTTACCGTAAAGAATCTGATCCTCAACGAGATCGCATCCGTATGGCGCGACGGTGAGGCTGCTCAGGGCGAGACCGTTCTTTACGTAAGTGATGAAAACGTTGAGCTTGATACCTCTATCACCGAGAACAAGCTTGTGACCACATACTCCACCTCGGGTGAGGAGATCGTCTGGGAGATCAGAGAGGGAAGTCAGTTTATTGCACTTGAAAACACCACAGGCGGTGTTATCGTAAAGGCTATTGCCCCCGGCAATGCGACTATCCTCGTAACCTGCGGAAATCAGCGTAAGCTTATTAAGGTTACAGTTTATAAGGCTTCGCCCGACAGCGACGTTGCCTTTGGTACTGACGGAATCATCTCGGGTAGCTGGCACGCAAACGGCTCGGATATAATCGGTAATAGCCCTGCAGGTGACGGATACATTCTCTCCACCGACAGCGCATCCGATTTTAATTGCTCGGTATCCTTCTCGCTTGACGCAGTTGCCGCTGCGTTCATCTTCAGAGCAAGCGAGGATATGAGCGATTACATTATGTTCAACTATGATAACAACGAAAAAATCGTTAAGATGTGGTCGCCTCGCGGTGAGATCGGCAGAGCAAGTGCTACCGACGTAAATATGAATAATATAGTTCTCCGAGTTGAGGCAAAGGGCACGTCCATCAAGGCGTACATCAACGGCAGACTTGCTATTGATGCGGTTCTTGGTGAAAATGAGCCTACCGAGGGTTACTTCGGTCTTAACGTTTACTCGGGTAAGGCAACCTTCAAGTCCTTCGCAAACTTCAACGGTCAGTACACCTACGGTGGTACAGGCGACCTTACAGTCGTTGGCGACTCCAAGCAGATTGTTACCGCGCTTTACAACAAGACTATGGCTAACAGCTTGGTTGACAGAGCCTTCTATACAAGCAACGGCAGAGAGCTTGTGATCGACGCAAGATACTTCGAGCTTCTCCCCGTTGGTACCTACACCTTCAAGGCTGTTGGCGGCTCAAGCGCATATGAGTTTACTGTAGAGGTTACCGCTACAACCGAGACTGCTCTTAAGGATATGACTATTGAAGCAGGCTGCAATGCAGTTATCTATCTCGGTAACGTAGAGGTACAGTCCGTCAGTGTAAACGGAAAGCAGCTTACCGCAGATCAGTACACGGTAGAAAATCTTATGCTTACAATCGAGGCAGATCTTCTTACAGAGGAAAATAACGAAATTATTATCAACGGCGACCACACAGTTACCGTAACGGTCATTCAGTAATCACCGGAGGATAAGAGATTGGCTACAACGATTAAAGACGTAGCAAAATACGCGGGAGTCGGCATTGGAACCGTTTCGAGAGTTATAAATAACGAGCGAGGCGTTGGCGAAAAGACCCGAAAAAAGGTAACCGACGCTATGACGGCTCTTAACTATTCGCCAAACAATATGGCATCTCAGTTAAGAAAAAACGAGACTCGTATTATTGCTTTATTAGTACCGGTCGTAAACCATCCCTTCTTTGCAAAGTTAGCATATTACGTGGAGGATGAGGCGGACAGGTTCGGCTATTCGGTGATCCTGGTTTCTTCGCAGCAGCGAGTTGATAAGGAAACCGAGATCATAAGAAGAATTAAACACAAAAAGGTTGACGGAGCAGTATTCGTTACCCACTATATCCACGAGGAGGACGACCTTAAGGATTGTCCGATCATTTCAATAGACAGGGTTTTGGGTGCGAATATTCCTTACGTCACAAGCGATAACTACGAAGCAACTAAGAAGGCTATCAGATATATGATAGAGCGCGGCGCAAAGCGAGTCGGCTTTATCGGTTCAAAGCCCTTGGTTAATTCGGAGGTCACTATGCGAGAGAGGGCATATCGCGATATTATGGCTGAGTACAATATGCCCCCTCGCATAGTAAACGAGGTTATTCAGCACGGTGAGGAGACCGTTGTCGTTGCAGACTTTATGGAGAGATACCCCGAGGTTGACGGAGTTTTCGTTTCGGGCTACACTCTATCACAGGTATTCTACGATGCGGCTATCCAGCTTGGCAGAAAAATACCCGACGATCTTCAGATCGTTTCCTATGACGGTATGTTCAGTCTTTGGGGCAACACCAATATGACAAGCGTTGAGCAGCCGGTTGAGGAAATGGCAAGACAGGTTGTAAGACTTCTCATTAAGAAAATACACAACGAGGAAACCTGTACAAGAACCGTTCTTAAAACAAAATTTGTGCTTGGCACAACCACAAAATAAATTACAAATCAGCTGTAAGCTGTAGAAGGAGAATATTATGAAAAAGCTTTTAACTTCATTCACATCGCTTATTCTTGTATTGATCATGCTCTTCGGCATGACCGCTTGTAACCTTGGTGACAACGGTGACGGTGGCATCGTTGATGACGGTGGCGAGGATCTTCCTACCGACTCTGAGGGTAATACCATCGTTAAGATCATGTTCCACGTTCATAGCGACACCGTTGAGGGAAAGGCATACAAGAAGAGAGTCGAAGCCTTCAATGCGGCTTACAAGGATAAGGGCATTAAGGCACAGGCTATCTTCAAGGCACGTTCGGCAGGTGCATCCGGATACGAGACCGAGCTTCTCAACAACCAGATTGAGGGCACTCTCGCAGACATTATCACCTTCGACGCACCCAACACCGCGGCTTACGCAAGCTCCGGTCTTCTTTACGATATCAGTAACCTTATATCTGCTGAGGAGCAGGATAAGTTCTATTCTCTCAATACATACGAGGGCAAGCTTTACGGCCTTCCCATTCAGGAATCCAGCGCAGGCTTCTTCTACAATAAGAAGATTTTCCGTGCAGCAGGCATTGACGTAAGCGGCTACACCGCAGAGAATCCCTGGACCTTCGCACAGTTCAAGGACGTTTGCGCAAGACTTAAGGCACACGGCGTAACAGCAGTAGATATGCGTCTTGATGCAACCAAGGACGAAACCGCACCTTATCTTCTTTATCCCTTCATCTACGCGGCAGGCGGCAGCTTCACCTCTGAGGACGGCTATACTGCTCAGGGCTACTACAACTCCGATGCAACCGCAAAGGGCTTCCAGTTCCTTAAGGATCTTGTTTCCGCAGGCTACACCTCTTACGCAATCGGTGCAACCGACTTCTTCACCGAGAAGGTTGGTATGTATCTCTCCTCCGGTTGGACTATTCCCGACCTTGATAACAAGTACAGAGAGAACTTTGCTTCCCGTGATGACTGGGGTCTTCTTCCTTATCCCAAGGACGTAGCCGCTGCAAGTGCAACAGGCTCTTGGTCCTACGCTATCACCAACAATCATCATACAGACAAGACTGCGACCCTTGAGCTTCTTAAGTGGATGACCTCTGCTGAAAGCTCGGTTGAGATCACCAATGCGACAGGTATGATCCCCGCACGTCGCGATGCTGTTAAGAATTATGAGGTTGGCTCTCCCGAGTACACTCTTCTTAAGCAGCTTGAGCTCAGCGGTAAGGAGCGTCCCGCAACCGTTGCATATCCTACCTTCTCCACCAGCTTCAACCAGATCATCGCAGGTCTTGGCAACAGCGACGTTCGCACACTTATCAATTCTTCTACCAACACTCTCCAGGCAGAGATGGACAGACTTAAAAAGCTTAATAAATAAAATATTAGTTTAATTCTTTAAACTGCATAGAGGATAAAATGCTTAAAACCTCATTATTAATTTTAGTATTATTCGCGCTCGCTTTCGGTGGCTTTGCCGTCTACGACTTAGCCACTGCAAAGAAGCGCAGGGAAGTTTATAGAGTAAAATCCTCGGTGACCGCATATCTTATGCTTTTGCCATCGGTGGCACTTGCATTTCTCTTCGTGCTTTTGCCGATACTTTACTCCTTAGGCTATGCCTTTACAGACTATTATTTACTAAAACCGAATAACATAAACTTTATAGAGCTTCAAAATTTCAGGGACTTCTTCGAGGAGCTTAAAACCAAGGGAACGCTTTATAATGCGATCAAGAACACCATTACTTTCGTTGTGGGAGTAGTTCCGCTTCAGATCGGACTTGCATTATTACTCGCCCTTTTTGTAAACCGTCCCGGTATCGGCAGCAAGATATTTAAGGTATGCTTCTTTGCTCCCGTTGTAATCTCACTCTCGGTTACCGCATTTCTGTGGGAGCAGATTCTTGCCCCCGGCGAGGGTGGACTTTTGAATTCCATCGTCGGACTGTTCGGTATGGCGCCTCACGATTGGCTGCGTGATCCAAAGACCGCAATGCCTTGTATCATCCTGCTTTCTGCTTGGCAGGGCTGCGGATACCAGATGCTGATATTCCTCTCGGGTCTTTCTAATATTCGTAAGGATCTTTATGAGGCGGCTGCTCTTGACGGTGCAAATTGGTGGCGCAAGTTCTGGATTGTTACTTGGGTTGGACTTCGTTCCACCTTCGTATACGTGCTTATAACCGTTTTTATCGGCGCTTGCAGAATCCTCACTCAGCCTATGCTGATGACCGGATATATGGATCATACCGTGACCATTTCTTACTATATGTATAATAAGGGTTATACCGAGCGCTGGGTAGGCTATTCGTCGGCGGTAGCGTTGCTTATGACTATATTCATCGGTGGAATCACACTTATTCAGCGTAGAATATTCAGGGAGGAGAAGTGATATGGATAAGAGCTTGATAAAGGATCTACCAAACTTTAAACCTAACAAAACACCGGTTAAAAAGACCGTAAAAGAGATCATATATCACGTTGTAGGCATAGTACTCTCCCTGATATTTCTCTTTCCCATACTGTATATGCTTGCCACCTCTACAAAGAGCGAGGTCGCATATGCAGAGAGCATTGGAACTATCGGTATGTTCCTGCCTGATTTTGCAAATCTCGGCACTATGTTTACAAATTACAAGAGCGTTCTTGTTAATTACGATATTTGGAAGTATGCTTTGAACAGCTTTATCTATGCAGGTATCGTTATCGTTCTTAACGTGCTTGTCAACGGACTTGCAGGCTACATTATGGCAAAGCTTCGTTTCCCCGGTAAGAAATTTCTCTCCTTTTTGATCATTTTCCTGATCGTAGTGCCGGTAGAGACGTCTATCATTCCTCTTTACTCGATCGTTAAGATAATGCTTGGCTTAAAGAAGCAGATGTCGGTTATAGGCGTAATACTTCCTGCGGCCATAAGCATATTCAATATTTTCCTCTTTACGCAGTTCTTCCAGAATATTCCGAAGGAATACGAGGAGGCGGCCCGTATAGACGGAGCAAACACTCTTGGTGTATTTACAAAGGTAATTATGCCACTGTCAAAGCCTATCATCGCAACGGTTGCGGTATTCTGCTTTATCGGTGTGTGGAACGATTATCTTTGGCCCTCGATGATACTGCCTGCTGCTAATGACGGCACCTGGCCGCTGTTACCGATTCAGACGGCGCTTATCACCATTAAGAGCATTGAGGGTATTACCACAGGTGAGATAATGGCATCTCTGGTAATTACAAGTATACCGATTTTCGCAATTTACGTTGCGGCGCAAAAATACATTGTACAGGGCTTCGGTACAGCCGGGCTTAAGATGTGAGGACTTATGAGATTTAACAAATTTATAGCACTACTGTTAGTATTGGTAATGCTGATCACAACGGCATCCGGATGTATAAAAAATCCGGACGGTCAGGGTGGCGGCAACGGTAACACCAATACCGATACTGATAAGGATACAGAGAAGAAAAGCACTCTTGTATTACATTACTCGCTTGACGAGGCAGACGGCAGCCTTGCTATGGAGTCGGTTAGCGGTAAAAATTATACCATTAACTACGTTTTCAACGAGCAGAATGCCGACAAGCTTTTCAAAGAGCCAAACGATCCTTTGAAGAGACCGGGTGTAAAGGGTAACTCCCTCTACATGGACGGCTTCTCCAACTATATCGTTAACAAGGATTTCTACACTCCCGATACTGCAATTACCATGTCTGCATGGGTTGCTCCCAGAGTATTCGAAAACATAGTTCATTATGACGGCGCATCCGATGCCGCAGGACATACCCGTATGACATCTATCCTTAACAAGGGTGATATCGAGATGGGTGAGGGCTTCCTGCTCGGATACGGCAGACTTGGTATGTGGGGTATTCAGCTTGCCCTTCACAGCGAGGAAACAGGCGAGGACTTCGTAGTCGGCTTCTACGATCCCATCAACGCACTTCCTCTTTACGAGTGGTCCCACGTTGCCGTAAGCTTTGACGGCAAGACGGGCTATATCGGACTTTTCTATAACGGTAAGGTAGCATACGAGGCGATTATCCCTGAGCTTGTTTCTACAAGCATCATCTACACCGAAGAACCCCTTCGCGTAGGCAGTTACGTCAGCCCTCAGATCGAGTTCGGTATTAAGAGACAGATGATCTCCGGACTTCTCGACGAGGTTAAGATCTTCTCCTCATCCCTGACTCCCAAGGAGATCGGTGAGATCTACGTTGACACCGATTCAAACGAGCCTCATCCTTATCTTGATTGGAATGACATTGCACTTGACTCCTCTGTATACGAGGGTGACCGTTACCGTCCCCAGTATCACGCAATTCCTCCCGCGGTATGGATGAACGAGCCTCATTCTCCCTTCTACTACAACGGTATGTACCACGTGTTCTATCAGCACAATCCTGCAGGCCCCTATTGGTCGCAGATCCGTTGGGGACATATCGCAAGTAAGGATATGATCCATTGGGAGTACGTTAAGGATGCAGTTGTTCCCACCGCAGGTATCTGTCCCGAGGGTATCTGGACAGGCGGCGCTTGCATCGGTCCTGACGGTACACCTTGGCTTGTAATTACCGCAGGTACTAATTTGTACGGTAACGGAAACCACGGTGGACAGAACGTTGCATTTGCCCATGCGGCAGATCCCACAGATCCCTATTTATCCGATTGGATAGTTGAGGATAAGCTTGTCATCACTCAGCCTAACGACAACACACAGGGCGAGCGCGAGCAGTTCCGTGATCCCTTCGTCTGGTATGACGACGGAATCTATTATATGATGGTATCCACCTCTATTCCCGGTGCAGGCGGCTCTGCAGTCGTATACACCTCTACGAATATGAGAGAGTGGGAGCATCGCGGCTATCTCTATCAGTGTGATTACAACAGATATCCCGAGCAGGGTGCACATTGGGAGTGCGTAGTAATGCTTCCCATCAGCACCAAGGACGGATCCAAGACAAAATACATTCTCTTCGACTGTCCTCAGTACACAGTAGACGGCTATACCGTTGAGTGCTACTATTGGATAGGAACATTTGACAAGGCAACCTGCAGATTTATTGCAGACGACGATCAGCCTAAGCTCTTTGACCTTGGCAGAGGCGTATATACCGGTCAGAACGGTTTTTGCTATCTTACCGAGGAGCAGATCGCTCAGGGCATGACCTACGAGCAGGGCAGAACAATTCTTTATGCTATTGCACAGGGTAAGGACGCAGGTACCGCCCAGAACTATGATGCAGGTTGGGCGCACAATTTTGCAATTCCCCTTGAACTTTGGCTTTCCGATGACGGCACAGAGGTTATCCGTGAGCCTATTAAGGAAATTGAGAGCCTGAGAGTTGATACTCTCTTTGAGTATGAGGGCGAGGGCATTACCGCAAATGAGGTTAACAATCAGATCTCGAATATCCGTACCGATATGTTTGAGATCAGAGCTACCGTTAAGCTTGATCCCAGAAGTCCCGAGTATTCTGCGGGCTTCTACGTAAGATACAACCCCAACGTAGTTGACGGCAAGACCGAGAAGACGGCTATCGTCTTCGGTAACAACGGCGTATTTGTTGAAAGAAACCAGTCCTCTCTGCTTGATTACGTTAACCGTCAGCCCAGCCATACCTGGAACCGTGTAAAGGACGAGTATGAGGTTGTAATTTTGGTCGACCGTTCTATGATTGAGGTTTACGTTGACGGAGTAATCAGCTATACAATGAGAATCTATCCCAAGTACGGAGATTCGGATTATTTAGCAATTTTCGACAATAATGCAAACATTACGTTTACAAAATTAGCCATTTACCAGATGGGCAGTGCTTACAGTGACACCGTAACACCTCCTTACTACGGTAATATGGGAAACTTAGGTGATTAAGGAGGGCCATATGCGTAAAAACATATTAGCGATTTTAAGCATTTTATGTGTAATAATTTTATGTCTTGGTCTCTCCGGCTGTAAAAAGCCTAAGCCTGACACAACACCCGATCCCAATCCCGATACAAAGCCGGGTGAAACCGAGGCTCTTACACTGATCAACGGTGGCTTTGAATCTGCGGACCTGTCGGGTTGGACTGTTGAGTGGGGTAATGCATTCGATGACGATTGCGTTTCCTCTCAGAAGACCTTTATGTTTGACAACGACGCAAACAACAATATCTTGTCTATCAATCACACAGGAAACTGGTATCTTACAGGTAAGGGCTATCACGGTAAGTACTCGGGCGCAAGAACCGGTGCTATCCGTTCGGCTAATTTCACCCTTCCTGAGGACGGTGTGATCAGCCTTAAGCTTGCAGGCGGTGCACTTACAGTCGGTAAGGGTACAGGCGCACCTCAAAAGGCAAGAGAAAGAATCTGCTTCGTAGGCTTCTATCTTGCTGAAAATGACAAAATGATCGCCATGCAGACAAACGAGTATTTCCACGAGCATACCGAGGATTACATCATTCCCGAAAGATATGCCTCAGGTGTATATAACACCGATAACTTCTATGAGTATTACGTAGATCTTTCCGAATATAAAAATCAGGAGATCTACATTAAGATCGTAGATAATGACGAGAGCCATTATTACGGTTACATCGCAGTAGACGACATCAGGGTAGGCGAATACGTTGATCCTCAGACCGAGGGTAATTTCTTTACCAAGGTTGTTGACTATTCCACCGAGGCGACAGCTCCCTCGGTACACGAGATCGCAAACGGCGGTTTTGAGCTTGGCTCGCTTGCAGGCTGGACAATCCTTGAGGGTGAGGCGTTCTCCAACGAGGGTGTAAATACCGAGAGCGTTTGGTGGAACGAAAACATCACCTATTCCCGTGACGGTAATTATCATTACGGCAAGTATATGCCCTCTGCAACAGGCGTAATGCGCTCAACCGAGTTCGTTTTAGGCGGATCGGGCTACGTAACCTTTAAGCTTGGCGGTTGCTCTGATAACAGCAAGACCTACATCAGATTTATGGTTAAGCAGGGCGACGAGGCAATAGAGGTTGCAAGATACTCCAACTTTAAGTATTGGAACTATCAGTTCCCCTACGTTCAGAACGGTATGCGCCTTCTTAACTTGGTGCAGTACTACGCAGACCTTTCAAAATACCTTGGCGAGACCATGTATATTGAGGTCGTAGACAACAACTCCTCGGGCGATGAGCTTGGCTGTATCACTCTTGACAGCGTTCAGACCTATTGGCCCGAAAAACCCCTTTGGATAGACAGCGAGTCCTTCCTTGCCGCATATGATTCCGACATAATGATCGACAGTGAATATCAGGTATTGAACGGTGGTTTTGAGACGGGTGATCTTACAGGCTGGACTCTCGAGGGTGAAAAAATCGGTATCGTAACAAACGCATCAGGCTGGTGGAACGAGAACCTTCCCTACAACAAGAAGGGTGCATATCTCTTCTCGGGTATCGTAGATGATGGCGCAGGTGTTCTTGAATCCCATAAGGGCACTCTTACAAGCTCGGCATTCACCGTTGGTGGCACAGGTTACATCAGCTTCATGCTTGGCGGTGGCGGTAATCCCCTTGAGTGTTATATCTCTATTATTGATGCCGAAAGTGGCGAGGAGCTTGCGCGCTACGCTAACAGACTCTTCAATGACAAGGGTATCGGCATAATCAACAACGGCAGTAATCTTGCCAACATGGTTTGGTACAAGGCAGATCTCTCTGAATTCATGGGCAGAAGCCTTAAGATCCGTATCGTGGATAATTCCGTAAACAACTGGGGTCTTATCACGGCGGACAGCTTCGTAACCTATTATAAGGATGCAGCAGGAATACCTGCTAAGGCAAATTCTGCTGTTGACATTAAGCCCGCTCCTTCCTCCGACACAATTCTCGGTGAGAATAACCCCTATCAGGTACTTAACGGTGACTTTGAGACAGGCGATCTTACAGGCTGGACTCTTGAAACCACCTTCGGTGACACCGATATGGGTTACGTTTCGGGTCAGGACGTATTCTGGAAGAATGCCGACAAGCCTTATAACAAGGACGGCAGATTCCTCTTTACCGGTGTAGAGGACGTTAACGGCTGGATGGAGGGTGCAATGGGAACTCTCACAAGCTCCACCTTCACCGTTGGCGGCTGCGGATATATCACCTTCAAGCTTGGCGGTGGTTATAATCCCGACTGTTACATCGAGATCGTTGATGCCGAATCAGGCATAGCGATTGCAAAATACCACAACGATAACCCCGACTCCAACGAGGGTCGTATGTTCAGCTTCAAGGCTGATCTTACTCAGTTTATGGGCAAGGATGTTTATATCAGAGTAGTTGATAATGCTTCCAACGCATGGGGTTGTCTTGCAGTAGATAGCTTCATTACCTATTACAGTTCAATAGAAGAGTTGCCCGAGGCAACACTCATTGAAAATAAAATCTAATTTTACAAGGAGAGCAAAAAAATGAAAAAATCGTTTATCGCAATATTTTTAGTTTTGTTAATTGGCGCTCTTTTGATTTCATTTGGCGGTTTTGAGCTTATCGATAGGTTGATGGGTACTCCCGATACCGGCGACGATACTCATATCCACGAGTACACCGAGGAGATCACAAAGGCTCCCACCTGCTCAAATGAGGGTGAAAAGACCTTTACTTGCTCCTGCGAGGACAGCTACACCGAGGTTATCGAAAAGCTTCCTCACACAGAGGAAACTCTTCCTGCGGTAGCTCCCACCTGTACCGAGAAAGGCCTTGCAGAGGGTAAGAAGTGCTCGGTATGTAACGAGGTTATCGTTGCTCAGGAGAGCGTTCCCGAGCTTGGACACGATTACGAGGGCATTGTAACAACAGCTCCCACCTGTACCGAAAAGGGTGTTAAAACCTTTACATGTAAGAATGATTCTACTCATACATATACAGAAGAAATTGATGCATTAGGTCATGCCGACGCCGATCCAAAGGATCACGTTTGTGACAACGGCTGTGGCATCGCACAGGGAACACACGCAGAGCAGGCAAACTCTCACGTTTGTGAGTACTGCGGCGCAGTGGCAGGCGAGTGCAGAGACGGTGATGACAACGATCACAACTGTGACGTTTGCGGTAAAAAGCTTTCCGAGTGCGAGGCAGCTGAAAACTCTCACAACTGTGCCGTTTGTGGCGAAAAAGTTTCCGATTGTGCAGCAGCAGAAGGCTCTCACAACTGTGCTGTATGTGGCAAGAAGCTTTCCGATTGTGCAGCAGCTGAAGGCTCTCACAACTGTGCTGTATGTGGCGAGAAGCTTTCCGATTGCGTAGCAGGTACACCTGTTATCGAAAATTCCACCGCAGCATCTTGCGGCGAGGCAGGAAGCTACGACGAGGTAATTTACTGTTCAATATGCGGTGATAAGCTTAACAGTACACATCACATCGTAGATGCTCTTCCTCACTCTTATGAGGAAAACGTTACAAAGAATCCCACCTGTACAGAAGCGGGCTCCAAGACTTTGACCTGTTCTGCTTGCGGTGATACCAAGACTGAGGTTATCGGGGCTCTTGGACATAGCACAACCTCCTTCGAGGCAAAGGCTCCCACTTGTACCGCTATCGGTTGGGATGCATACGTAAAGTGCTCCAGATGTGATTACACCACATACAACGAGCTTCCCAAGGTAGACCATAGCTATAATGCAGTAGTAACCGAGCCCGATTGCTTGAACGGCGGTTACACCACCTATACATGTACCGGTTGTAATAAGACCTACACCGGCAACGAAACAGCGCCTCTCGGTCATAAGGAGAGCGCATCCGTAACTCTTCCCACCTGTGAAAATGGCGGTTACACAACATACACCTGTACCGTTTGTGGTGCAACACGTGTAGATGATGTAACAGAGAAGAAGGGTCATACTGAAGAGGTTGTAGAAGGCAAGGCTGCAACATGTACAGACGCAGGTCTTACTGACGGTAAGATTTGTTCCGTTTGTCAGAAGACACTTGAGGAACAGGTTGAAATTCCTGCTACAAATCACAATTATGAGGGTGTTGTAACAACAGCTCCCACCTGCACCGAAAAGGGTGTTATGACTTATACCTGTAAGAATGATCCCGCTCATACATATACAGAAGAAATACCTACATCCGGTCACAGCTTCGGCGACGACTTCGTATGCGACAACTGTGGTCTTGATACTACCGAATTCAGACTTGAAAACGGTGGCTTTGAGAACGGTCTTGACGGTTGGACTCTCGTTGGTAACATCGGTAACGTAAGCTCTGATAAGAACTATTGGCTTAATGATCCCGAGAGAGCAGAAGGCTATGAGTTCGGTATGGACGGTGATAAGATGTTCTCCGCATACGCTCACGGCGCAGAGGAGAGACTTGTCGGTACTCTTACCTCCTCAAGCTTCGTAGTTGGCGGTAGCGGCTTCGTTACCTTCAAGGTTGGCGCTATGAGAGACGAAAACTACGTTTACGTTGACGCTGTTGACGCACAGACCAAGCAGATCCTTGCCCGTTACTACAACGGTCTTTGGGCAGACAGAACAAATGATACGAAGAGTGGTTGTACTCTTATCGCATACAAGGCAGACCTTAGCGAGTTTATGGGTAAGGAAGTATTCTTCCGTATCAGCGATAACGCAGACAGCGGTTACGGTCTCTTCTTCGCAGATAGCTTCGTAACATATTACGACAGCGAGCCCGACGGCTTCAATCCTGCAACTCCCGTAAGCTATGCAGTTTCCGGCACTATTTACGATCTCTTCAACGGTAGCTTCGAAATGGGTAACGTTCAGGGCTGGTGGAACATCGGCGAGATCGGTGTTGTTACCAACGCTAACGGCTATTGGGGCGACAACATTCCTTATGAGAAGGTTGGCGATTACCTCTTCACAGGTGTAGAGAGCTTTGGCGCTGACACTATGAGAGAGGGCAACAAGGGTACTCTTACCAGCTCTGTATTTGAGATTGGTGGCACAGGCTGGATCTCCTTCAAGCTTGGCGGCGGAAACGAGCTTTGCTACATTCAGATCATTGACGCTGTTACAGGCGAGATCCTCGCAAAATACCATCAGCAGGCACAGAGAGATGCTATTCTTATTCAGTACGTAGCAGACCTCTCTGCATACATTGGCAGAACTGCAAGAATTCAGGTTGTTGATTTTGCAAGCAGCGGTTGGGGTTGCGTATCCTTCGACCACGTTGTAACCTACTATCCTCAGGGTGTAGCACTTCCCGAGGGCATTGTAGCAAACGATATCTTTAACGGTAATTATAACGTTACCAACGGCAGCTTTGAGAACGGTCTTGAGGGCTGGACACAGAACATCTGGGAAGCAGGCGCTCACAATACTCTCGGTTGGGTAGAAAGCTCCGAGCACGATGCAGGCTGGTACACCAAGAACGATGACAGAAAAGACGGTAACAACATCTTTACCTTCTGCAGACCCGACGGTACTAACTGTGAAAACACAAAGGGTGAGCTTGTAAGCTCTACCTTCACTCTTAAGAAGGATTCCTTCGTATCCTTCAGATTCGGCGGTGCAGGTACTCGTGAGGTACGTGTTGAGCTTGTCAGAGCAGACGGCACCGTGATCGCTACCTTCTATAACGAGGCTCCCGGTAAGATTAACACCGAAATGCACGCATACTTCTATCAGTACACCGGCGAGACCACAGAGTGCTTCTTCAGAGTAGTAGACGATTCTGTATCCAACTACGGTTGCTTCGTAGTAGACGACTTCAGAGTTAATCTTGAATCTGCTCCCGAAGGATTTATCCCTGCAATTCAGTAATTAACTAAATCAATACTCCCCCACGGAGTGTGGGGGAGACATAAGAAAGATTTAATATGACTATTGTAAAAACAAAAGAACCCGTCTTTCATATAACAGGTGAGAGGGGTTGGATAAACGACCCGAACGGACTCATATACTTTAACGGTCAGTATCACGCGTTTTTCCAGCATCATCCTTATGATACCAAGTGGGGACCTATGCATTGGGGACACGTTGTCAGCGATGACCTGACAAATTGGAAGTATCTTCCCATTGCATTGACTCCGGGTGATGACTGTGATAAGAACGGATGCTTCTCGGGTAGTGCTATCGTCCACGACGGCAAACTGTGGCTTATGTACACAGGCTTTATTGAGAATCAGGGTGGCGAAAGCATCAGGCAGGTTCAGTGCCTTGCAGAAAGCTCGGACGGTGTAACCTTCAAAAAACACGGTATCGTTATAGGTGAGGATCTTTTGCCCGACGGATATGCACCCTGTGATTTCCGCGATCCGAAGGTCTGGTGCCATAACGACAGCTTCTGGTGCATCGTTGCTGCCAGAAAAATAGAGGGCAGGGGCAGAATCCTGTTATTCAAATCGAAGGATCTGTTTAATTGGGAGTTTGTCAATGACCTCTTTGGCAAGGACTCTTTAGGCACGATGATCGAGTGTCCCGATTACAACGAGGAGCTTGGTTATCTTATGTTCTGTGAGCAGTTCCAGCCTAGCGAAAACGGTATTCACCTTAACGTACATACCTGTCGTTTTGCTGTTGGCAAAATAGATTATCTCACCGGTTCCTTTGTAGAGGATTCCCGCGGAATAGTTGACTACGGCTTTGACGTATATGCTCCCCAGACCTTTGCAGGCAAGCCTGTGATGATGGGTTGGCTTAATATGTGGGACAGAAACGTTCCCTCCGAGAAATACGGCTTTGCAGGTATGCTGACCGTACCGAGAAAGCTGTCTGTTAAGGATGGCAGACTCTGTCAGGAGCCTGTTGTAAGCTCAAAGGCTGTGTATAGCTCCGAGGTATCAGACAGACTTGA
>JBGUUX010000014.1:0-6399 GCA_045133915.1 Eubacteriales bacterium
GATGACGAAGAGCTCCTCGAGCTCGTTGAGATGGAGATCAGAGATCTTCTTTCTCAGTACGACTTCCCCGGCGATGATCTTCCTATCATTCGTGGTTCCGCTCGTGAGGCACTTCTCAGCGAGTCCAAGGATATCAACGATCCTGTATACGCTCCTATCGTTGAGCTTATGAACGCAGTTGACGAGTACATTCCTACTCCCGAGAGAAAGGCTGACCTTGACTTCCTTCTCCCTGTAGAGGACGTATTCTCCATTTCCGGTCGTGGTACCGTTGCTACCGGTAGAGTAGAGCGTGGTACCATCAAGGTAGGCGACGTTGTTGAGATCGTTGGTCTTACCGATGAGAAGCAGACAACAACCGTTACCGGTGTTGAGATGTTCCACAAGATGATGGATCAGGCTGAGGCTGGTGACAACGTAGGTCTCCTCCTCCGTGGTATCGACAAGAAGGGTATCGAGCGTGGTCAGGTTCTCTGTAAGCCCGGTTCCGTTCATCCTCACACCAAGTTCGTTGGTCAGGTTTACGTTCTTACCGAAAAGGAAGGCGGCCGTAAGAAGCCCTTCTTCTCCGGCTACAGACCTCAGTTCTACTTCAGAACAACTGACGTTACCGGTATCATCACTCTTCCCGAAGGCACCGAGATGTGCCGTCCTGGCGATAACGTAGATATGTCCGTTGAGCTTATCACTCCTATCGCTATTGAGAAGGGTCTCCGTTTCGCTATCCGTGAGGGTGGTAGAACAGTTGGTTCCGGCGTTGTTATCGAGATCAACGACTAATTTCAATTAGATTGCAATTCAAGGAAAGTCCTAGGACTTTCCTTGTTTGCATATATTTATTGTATGAAGAAAGTAGTTATCTGTATTATATTATGGAGCCTTGTAATAGGCTGGATGGGTATTATTTTTTATTTTTCACATCAGACATCAACCGTGTCGTCAGCATTAAGCAAGGATCTGGCTAAAGATGTATACGAAAGCGTAGACCTTACTCCCGAGAGGTTTGAACACAAGCCGGATGAGTGGTTGATCGCTCATTATAAGATTTTGGTGCGAAAGGTAGCGCATCTGGTTCAGTTTTTTGTATTGGGGATACTATTGACACTGGCTTTGAGCATGCATATCAGCAGCATAAACAGGGTGACGGTATATTCCTTTATCATATCTGCGCTGTATGCAATAGGTGACGAGATACATCAAAGCTTCATTCCCGGCAGAGGAGCAAAAACCGGCGACGTTATCATAGATCTTGTCGGAATACTTTTAGGATGCATGCTGATATGGTGCACCGTAAAACTAATTAGCAGATTTAAGAAGGCGAAAAGTGAAAAAATTAGTAATTAAATTTATTTTATGGACGCTTGTTGTCTCGTTGATGGCATTTATTTTCGTTATGTCCTCCGAGCCTGCGACAGATTCTTCTGTAACAAGCGGTAACACCTTGAGAGTATTATTGAATATCTTTTATCCGAGTTTTAAGGAAATGGATGCGGCACAACAGCAGGAAATAATCGAAGCAAATCAGCATTTTATCCGAAAAACAGCTCATTTTTCTCTGTATGCCGTTATGGGTATATTGGTCAGTCTTGCCGTTGCTCAGCATATCAAGAAATTTTCGCTTATATCTTATGCCATAGGTACACTTTATGCAATAAGTGATGAGATCCACCAGTTATACGTACCGGGTCGCAGCGGACAGATATCCGACGTGTTGCTTGATTGCGCCGGTGTGTTGCTTGGTTGTATTATAATTTTCATACTATACAGATATGTCAACCGAAAAAAAGCGCGATAGCTTTTAGCGGTTGACATTTTTTGATATGTTTGTTAAAATAAAATTAACAAATATATTGGAGGAATAGGCATGAGACGGTTTATAGCAATTTTTTTATGTGCGACACTTCTGTGTTGTGCTCTGCCAACAGGAGTTTTGGCAGCAAACGACGTTATCGCTTCGGGTAAAGCAGGCGATAATATCAGATGGAGCCTTGATACAGAAGGACATCTTATTCTGTCAGGCAGCGGAGAGACTTATAACTTTGCATATTACGATTATCCGGTACCCTGGAAAGACTACAGGACTGATATTAAGACAGTTGCAATTGGTGAGGGAATAACCACACTTCACCAGAATACCTTTTACGGATGTAGCAATATGACAGAGATCACTCTGCTAAGTACACTTACTGATATTACCGGTAACGTCACTTTTTACGGATGTACCAATCTGAAAAAGGTACATATATCCGATCTTGATGCCTGGTGTAGAATGAATTTTGGCTTGGTGCAGCATCAGGAACAGGCATCCCCTCTCTTTGGAGGAGCTACACTTTTGCTTAACGGTGAGGAGATAACCGAGATAACCGTACCTGACGACGTTACCACTATCTGGTCTTATCAGTACAGTATTCCCACCTTAAAGAAACTTATATTGCCCGACAGTATCGAAACGGTGGCCGCGTATTCTTTTAAAAACACTAAGAATACCGAGATCCATATTTCCGATCTGGAAGAGTGGCTTGAAATAGATTTCAGACTTTTCCAAAGCGGACCTCTCGACAAAGCTACTCTTTATATCGACGGTGAGCCGCTCACGTCTCTTACCGTTCCCGACGGTATCACCGAAATAAAGAAGAGCGCTTTTAACGGCTATGATAAACTCACATATCTTGACTTAAACGACGTCACCTCGGTAGTGAGTATGCCTTTTACGGATGTAAGGGACTTGAGGTCGTTGACCTGTCAGATGTAGAGAGTTTAGACTTTGAATGTTTTAATCAATGCGAAAGCCTTAAGGAAGTATACGTGTCCCACAGCATTACCCAGATGGACAGCAATGCTTTTGGTTGGAACGACAGCGTTGAAAAAATTCATATAACCGATCTTTATGAGTATTGTACCGATCAGCACTGTTATCAAAATCTGTATAACAATGAAGATTGCGGTGTATATCTCAACGGGGAACTGATCACTCATCTGGATATTCCTCTTGGTATAGATATATATAATACCAATGCTTTTACCGGATACATCCGTTTAGAGAGCGTTAGTGTACCTGAGGGTGTTACAGAGATAGGCACAGGAGCATTTTCTTCCTGTGATAATCTTACAAGCGTGTCTTTACCGCAAACACTTACCGCTATCGGCGAAAGAGCCTTTTCTTCTACCGGTCTTGTGGATATTGATATTCCCGATAACGTGTCTATCATATCCAAAGAGGCCTTTGTATATTGCGATGAGCTTACCCACGTATCATTGCCCAAAGGTTGTACCACCATATCCGAAGGCGCGTTTTACATTTGCAATATTACCGGTCAGCTGATATTGCCCGACGGTCTGACACATATATACGACTACGCTTTTTGCGGTAATAGAATAACCGAAGTGACTATACCAAACAGCGTTGTATATATTGCCCCCGATGCCTTTGAATCTAACGAGGGTATGGTAATATTATGCTATCTGGGTTCATATGCAGATAACTACGCCAAAGAAAATAACATACCGGTAAAATATATAACACAAAGCAGATCGGCATCGGTAAAAACTCCTCCCAACAAAACCGTATATGCTCTCAACGAGGAGCTTGATCTTACAGGTCTTGTATTTGAGGTAGAGCTTGACGACGGTACAAAGCAGCTGGTAGATACGGGATTTACAGTAGGAGAATATGATTTTACTACCCCCGGTAAGAAGAATATTACAATTAATGTAATGGGTCAGAGTGTTGACGTCACGGTAGAGGTTCTGTTAAAGGGACAGTGCGGTGAAAATGCATTCTGGTCAATATCCGACGGAGTGTTCACCCTTTCGGGCAACGGTGTTTCAGAGGTCGATATCTGGAACATACCTTGGGAACCTTACCGTGATTTAGTTACCAAAATTGATATCTCTGAAGGTATAACAACAATAGGCTACAGATTTTTCAAAGGGTTTACCAACGTTACCGAGGTAGTTATCCCCGCAAGTGTAGAAAAAATCGAAGGCTCTGCCTTTGAAGACTGTAGCTCTTTAACAGACGTAACCTTTGCGGGATCTCCCGAAACAGTTGAGGAATGGGCGTTTGAGAGATGTGTCGCAGCAAAAAACGTACACGTTAAAAGTCTTGAAGACTGGTTCAACATTGGCTTTTACAACGCTACCTCCAATCCTTTGTACTATGCAGGCAATCTCTACGTTGACGGACACAGACTCAGCAACGTTACCGTGCCCGACGGTGTAACCAAGATCTATCCCTGTGCCTTTGATTTTGACTTTTTGAAGAAGGTAACCATCCCCGATGGTGTAACTGAGATCGGCATATATGCCTTCAGAGGCTGCGAAGAGCTTACCTCTGTTCGTATGCCCTTAAGTGTTACCTCGATTCACAGAGACGCTTTTGAGTATTGCTCAAAGGAGGTCAAAATATACTGTCCCGCAGGGGCGTATGCAGCCGAATATGCCTATGAAAATGAAATAGAATACGAGTATACCGACAAGGTAAAAGAAGTGAATATTGCCACACTTCCCCATAAGACAGATTACTCTGTATACGATGTTGTGGACTTTTCGGGTCTTACCTTAGAGGTTATATTTGAAAACGGTGTTGTAATCACCACCGACCATAACTATAGGGTAGAGGAATATGTCCTTGAATATGCGGGTGAGAAGGAGATAACCTTATATTATAAGGACAAATCCGTTATTCTTACCGTTAACGTGGGTATGGGCGACGTCCTTGCGCAGGGTTACTGCGGTGTAGATGTAAACTGGATACTCTACGAAAACGGATACCTTAATATCTACGGCGAAGGAATGATGGAAGAGTCTCCCTGGCTTACCTACGCAGATACTGTAAAGACGGTAGTTATCGAGGAAGGCGTTACCACTATATGCGAGGAAGCGTTTAAAAACTGTAGAAATATTTCTGCTATACATATACCCACCAGTATGGAAACCGTGAAATACTCTGTATTTGAGGGTGTTCCTAAAATAGACAAGATGTACATCACAAGCCTTACTGCATATTGCAATATATACTTTGAGCACGTGCTTTCAACTCCGCTCAGCAGAGGCGCCGCTCTTATAGTTAACGGCGAGGAGATCACCGATCTTGTTATCCCCGAGGGTGTTGAGCATATAGGTGACAATCAGTTCTACGATGCTGAATTTAATTCGGTCACCCTACCTTCAACTCTCATATCCATAGGCAACTCGGCATTTTCATGTATGGATGGACTTACAAGCATACATATCCCTGATTCTGTTACCGATATAACTCATTTTGCCTTTTACAGTTGCTATAACCTGAAAGAAGTGACAGGAGGAAAGGGTGTTGTCCACGTGGGTATGTCCGCTTTCGGAGGTACCCCCTTCATCGAACAGAAGGAAGTATACGTCGGTGACATGCTGATCCACGTTGATCCTTCGGTCAAGGGTATATACAGCGTTGATTACGGTACCAAGATAATCGGTATAGAGTGCTTTGCAAAATGTGATAATATAACGCTGATCATAGTTCCCAATACCGTTACCGAGATAAGCTGGGCGGCTTTTAATAATTGCACAAAGCTCAAAGAGGTCATGATACCCGAGAGTGTGACAAGCATTGATATAACGGCGTTTGATAAACCTTATACCACGGTGATCAGGTGTAAGGAGGGCAGCTACGCCGCAGAGTTTGCCAAGATGTTCGGTATACCCTACGAGTATTATGAAAGCAAGGTATTCTCCGACGTTAAGGCAAACGCCTGGTATGCAGATGCGGTTACCTACTGTACCGAGCGCGGCTATATCAGCGGAATGTCGGATAATAGCTTTGCCCCCAACAACAACCTTACCCGTGAGCAGTTCGTTATGATACTGTCACAGGTAGCAGGAGTGGATACAGATCAGTATAAGGAGCTTGATGACGGCTTTGCGGACACCAAGAGCGGTATGTGGTACAGCGGTGCCGTATACTGGGCGGTAAGCGAAGGCTACGTCAGCGGTGTTGCAGCTGATCGCTTCGGTCTTGGACAGAACATCACCCGCGAACAGCTTGCCAGACTCTTCTACCTCTATGCAGAGAGCGTTGGTATGGACGTTACTTCCCGTGCAGATCTGTCTAAGTTTGCAGACAGCTCCAAGATAAGCTCATGGGCGTCGGATCAGATCAAATGGGCGGTTGCGGTTGGACTTATCAGCGGTATGTCAGAAACAAGCCTCTCTCCCAGAGGTACTGCGACCAGAGCTCAGGCGGCGAGAATATTCATGTTGTTTGACCGTATAAACTAAAAAAGAATGGCGTAAGCAAAAGCTTACGCCATTCAGCGTGTCGATAAACTTATCGGCACGCTGGCAGACTTCGAAAAAGGAAGGTAGGTTTCCACGAAAAGGGTCCGTAGGCGTACTAAGTACGGTAGTGACCCTTTTCGTGGG
>JBGUUX010000015.1:0-32707 GCA_045133915.1 Eubacteriales bacterium
TATTACCTGTTTTCATGTCAGTTGGAGAGATAACCCCTAAAAAACAACTATTCACACGTCCGACCGACTTTTTCGACAGTCTGAAACCCCAAACCGATTGGTTTGGGGTTTAATTCTTTTTTATTACTTACGCGTCAGCGTTCTTCTTTGCCTCGTCGATGATCTTCTGAGCAACGGCTGCGGGAACCTCTTCGTATCTTACGAAGTTGAATGCAAATCTGCCCTTACCCTGAGAGAGAGCACGGAGTGCGATGGTGTAATCAACCATTTCAGAAGCGGGAACCTCAGCCTCAAGAACCTGATAGCCCTTCTTGTCGGGAGAAGCTTCCATACCCATTACACGGCCGCGGCGCTTGTTAACGTCACCGATAACGTCACCCAGCTGGTGGTCGGGGATGATAACTGTAAGAGCACCTACAGGCTCGAGGAGTACGGGATTAGCCTTAGGAAGACCTTCCTTGTATGCAAGAGAAGCTGCCAGCTTGAACGCCATTTCGGAGGAGTCAACGTCGTGGTAGGAACCGTCATAGAGGTTAGCTGCAAGGTTAACTACAGGATAGCCTGCAAGAACACCCTTCTGCATAGCCTCAAGAAGACCCTTTTCAACTGCAGGGAAGTAACCCTTGGGAACTGCACCGCCTACAACGCTTTCGGTAAATGTAAGACCTTCTGCCTCACCGGGACCGAACTCGATCTTAACGTGACCGTACTGACCGTGACCGCCGGACTGCTTCTTATGCTTACCTTCTACCTGAACCTTCTTCTTGATGGTCTCGCGGTAAGCGATCTTGGGAGCACTGAGCTCAACCTCAACGTTGTATCTGCTCTTAAGCTTGGATGTAACAACGTCAAGATGCATATCACCGATACCGGAGATAACGAGCTGCTTGGTCTCTGCGTTGTTTACAAAGGAGAGGGTTCTGTCCTCTTCAAGAAGCTTAGCGATACCGGAAGCGATCTTGTCCTCGTCGCCCTTGCCCTTGGGAGAAATAGCCATGGACATATAGGGAGTAGGATAGCTTACCTTCTTGTAGAACCAGTTGCCGGAACCGGTGGTAAGTGTGTCACTGGTGTTGGTACCTGTAAGCTTGGGGATCATACCCATATCACCGCATGCAAGGCAGTCAACCTCGGTCTGCTTCTTACCGATCATGGTATAGAAGTGAGCAAACTTTTCGCTTGTGCCGCGGTTAACGTTGCGCAGGGTCATGGTGTTGTTAAGCTCACCGGTCATAACCTTGAAGAAGGACATCTTACCTACGAAGGGGTCTGCAACGGTCTTATATACAAATACTGTGGTATCGGTAGTATCAGCGATGGAGATAGTCTTCTCTTCGTCACCGTCGTAGATCTTTTCAACCTTCTTTGCGGTATGACGGGGATAGGACTCGTGCATGATGTTAAGAAGTGCTTCGATACTCCAGAGCTTGGTAGCGGAACCGCAGATAACGGGACAGATCGTACCGTCGATCATACCCTGATGAACACCTTCAACGCATTCCTCAAAGGTAAGGGGTTCGCCTGCGAAATACTTTTCCATAAGCTCGTCGCTGGTTGCTGCAACAGATTCAAGGAACATATCCTTATACTTGTCAGCTGCCGCCTGGAACTCAGCGGGGATCTCACCCTCGGTATGAGCACCGGTGTTCTTGTCGTATACGAACACAACGTCGTCAAGAAGGTTAAGGAAGCCCTTGATAGTGTCGTCAGAACCTCTCATGGGGAGAAGCAGAGGACAGATGATGTTACCGAACTTTTCACGGAGCTCTGCAAAGAGCTTGGTGAATCTTGCTTCGGGATCGTCAAACTTGTTGATAAAGATAGCCTTGGGGATGTTGAACTCGTCTGCAAGCTCCCATGCGATCTCAGCACCAACCTCAACGCCGTTACGAGCGTCGATGGTGATAACTGCAGCGTCTGCAACTCTCAGAGCCTGATGAACCTCGCCTGCAAAGTCAAGGAAGCCGGGGGTATCTATAATATTGATCTTGGAATCCTCCCAAGCGATGGGGGAGGTAGTAGAGGAAATAGAGAAACCTCTCTTGATCTCTTCGGGATCATAGTCACATACTGTGTTCTTGTCAGCGGTATTACCAAGTCTGTCTGTAGCCTTTGTCATGTAAAGCATAGCTTCAACCATAGAGGTCTTACCGCTACCGCCGTGGCCCAAGAGGGCAACGTTACGGATCTGTTTGGTGGTGTACTTTGCCATTTGTATATACTCCTTAATAGAAATTACTTATTAGCTGCCAATACAAGCATTAAATCAATTATACAATATTAATGAACGAAATGCAATAGAAATTTTAACGAATTGTGTCTACGCTCTAGTAAAAAAAAGCCAAGGAATTTTGTACTATTTGTACAAAATTCCTTGGAAAGTGTTATTTTTAACAAGAAATTTGTCTATTTCGTTCATAACGACGAACTTTTTCTTAGACCACTCGGGTGCGATCAGGGTGTTTTTCTGTCCGTCACCGGTGATACGGCCTATACATATGTCGGGAGGTAAAAGTTCTAATTGCTTACAGGTTATCTCTACGTATTTTTCAAGAGACAGAAGCTCAAAGTCACCGCGTTTATAGTCCTCGGCTATAGGAGTTCCTTCCTCTATATATAACATATGGATCTTGAGCATAAAGGGATGGAGCCTTGCTATCTCTTTAGCTGTATCCAGCATCATATCCTCGGTCTCGTGGGGAAGGGAATTGATGATGTGAACACAGATGTTAAGACCCTTTAACCTCTCATAAACCTCAAGGAACTTTTCGTAGCTGTGACCTCTGTTGACAAGAGCGGCGGTGGAATCGTGTACCGTTTGCAAACCAAGCTCTAAAATAAGAAAGGTCCGTTCGTTTATTTCCTTTAAATATTCTATACATTCATCGTCTATTGCGTCCACACGGGTGGCAATGTCGATTCCTATGGCTTCGGGCAGGGAAAGAACCTTTTCGTATATGCTTCTTAACGTATGGATATCCGCATAGGTGTTGGTATAGTCCTGAAGATATGGCAGTCTCAGCGCTCCCGCCCACTTTGAGGATAGCTTTTCGCTCTGGGTAATATACTGCTCCTCAATATCAACTCCCCGCATCTCACCGCTTCTGTGAGGCAGAGTACAGTAGGTGCATCCTCCCTTGCCGCAGGAGCCGTCTATATTGGGACAGGTAAAGCCGGCATCTATGGGTATCTTTACACACTTTGTGCCAAAGCGCTTTCGCATCATATAATCAAAGGTATAATACCTCTTGTTTGTATCCGAATAAATAAAAGGGTTGTTCATAACTATCCCTCCTTTTCGGTAATTTTACCATAGAAGGAGAAATTTTTCAACAAATTAGAAAAATTATGTAGTAAAAGCATTTTCTCGGTTGTACTATAGGCAGAAAAGCAAAAAAGTGCTATAATGAATTTAACAAATGATCGACGGAGGTAAGGATGCTGCTCTTTGAGACGATGCTCTCGGAAGAAAGTAAGACCGAGAAAGCAATACATATATACAAAAGCTATTATTCATATATGATATATATCGCAGGCAGACATCTCATCGACCCTGCCGACAGAGAGGATGCCGCACAGGACTGTATGCTTAAGCTTATCTCAATTATAGACTCTATTGACGTAAGCGACGAAGCAAGATTAAAGGGGCTTTGCGGAGTGGTCACAAGAAATATCGCCCTGAACATCTGTAAGCGTAAAGAAAAAGGCAATGTCAGTTTAGAAGAGGTGTTCGGTGTCCGGTCAAGCGATCCTTCACCCGAAAATATAACGGTAGCAAACGACACCTTGAGGGGATTGGTAAGAGCAATAGAAGGACTTAGTCCCACCTACCGCGATATATTGAAGCTGAAATACTTAAATCAATTAAAGGAGCACCAGATAGCAAAGCTCCTTGATCTGCCGCAAAAAACGGTAAATCAAAGAATATTCAGAGGAAAAGCGTTACTTCGCAAGGCTATAGAGGAGGAAAACTTAAATGGATGATAAGAGATTTGAGGAGCTTTTAGGTAAAGCGTTTGAAATTGAACAGAATAACGAAATATCAGGTGAGCCTACAGCAAAGGAGCTTTCGGAGCTGGCACCTTTTGGTGAAAAGCAGCTTGAATACGTCAAGGGCATCAGCAAAAAGAAAAAGAGCGCTCCTTGGATGAAACATATCGGCAAGGCTGCCATGATCATATTTTGTATATCGGTTGCAAGCTTCAGCCTTTTAATGATAGATCCCGGTGTTCGTGCAACGGTAAGCGAAAACGTAGTTAAGCTTGTTGACGAGTTTGTTAACATCGACTTTTCCGGATCCTCAAAGGAGCTGGCGGTAGACGTATCAGAGGCAGAGATTGGTTATATTCCCGAGGGCTTTGAGCTTTCCCGTGATCTTTCGGACGATCAAAAGCGCTCATTGGTATATGCCGATGCCGAGGACAACTATCTGTTTGTGGACGTGGTGGCAAGCGGTGAGATATTTATCTCCTACGAGCTTGACGAGCATAACGTGACCCTGCTTAAGATAAACGGCTACGACGGCTATATCACATACGACGAGGCGACGGGACAGGGCTCGGTATGCTGGGGCAACAGCAGCTTTACCGTGGCGGTAAGCGGTTTCACCTCACGTGAGGAGCTTATCAAGGTTGCCGAGAACGTTATCTTTACAAGGTAAACACAGGAGACATTTTATAGATCATGAAAAGAATTATAAGCACGGCTCTTGCGGTCATTATGCTTATACCCGCCTTTTGTCTTGTATCGGACGCCGCCATACACCTACCCTTCAAGGACGTAAGGTACGGCGACTGGTACTATGACACTGTGACAAGGGTCTACGATGCCGGAATAATGAAGGGTGTTTCGGCTACCAAGTTTGATCCTAACGGTCTTATGACCAGAGAGCAGGCGGCAATGATATTCTATAACCTTGAAGGTAGCAGCGAGCATTATTCAAGCTATAGCTTCAAGGATATAAAAGCAGGTGCTTGGTATGCCGATGCAGTGGAGTTCTGTTACCGTCAGGGTATTACCAAGGGCATCAGCACAGAGTATTTCGGTGTAGGCAGATATATCACAAGACAGGATATGATAACCATGATATACCGCCTCTACCGTTCAGACTGGGCTCCCGCGGACAAATCAAAGCAGCAGCTGTATATAAGCAAGGATGCGGTAACTAAGTTTAAGGATTATTCAGACATAGCACCTTACGCCTTGGAGGCTATGAGGTTTTCATCGGGAGTGTGTATGATAATAACCCTTGACCACGGAGCTCATATCAATCTAACACCCATCATTCAGGGTAGCAACGGATACGTAAATCCCCGCTCTTACTGTACCCGTGCCGAGATGGCGACTATTATATATAAGGTCTATTACATTAACCAATTTATTTAGATAAGTTCCTTTAAGAAAGGAGATCATATAGATGTTCAGAAAGACACTTTCGTTCTTAATGATAATTGCTCTGCTTTTGACAGCTTTACCGCTGTGTGCAAATGCGTACAGAGGCAGTGTGGAGAGTAACGGTGCCATATCGGTTTCAGATTCGGAGCCTACAATGGACGGTGAGCCCAAGTTAGGAGAGCCGTGGTCATCCCCTGCAGTTATGGAGGATAGGACCCTCGGGTATTTACTTAACGATACCGAGGCAGGCTTCTATAGCGACGTACGCTTTGCCGCAAACGAAAAAGGATTTTACTTTTCGGCAAATATACTTGAAAACGTGGTGAGCTATGACCCGGATGTATCCCTTGGAGATTCGGAGTCTAAAAATATGTTCGTTCCCTCCACCGATGTGGATAACGGGGATACGGGTTCTACCGGCTGGAACGGAGATACCTTTATCATAACCCTTGACCCCTTGGGACATATGATTGATTACGGTTTTACCGGACAACATGATTTTGCACCAAGATATGCAGTTTCTCTTTTTGAGGACGGAAGTGTCCGTATGTACCGTGAAATGATAGATGAGGGCGAGATAACAGAGCTTGTTACCCTTGCTGGAAAGAGAATAGAGTTTGGTTGGTGTTTTGAGGCGTGTATTCCTTGGGAGATCATTATAGAGGATATATACTACAGTACTTTTGGTGAGGTCGAATTGGAAAAGGACCGTATCCTGAAGGAGGGAAGCACTATCAGAGCTGCAGCCGTATACCGTGACAGATATATTACTGATGATGGCAAAATAGCTGACCTTAATCATTACGTAACCTCTGCCGAAGGATGCCTTCCCGGATATAACGTTTCAGCTATGGGGCTTGAGCTTGTTATAAGAAACGTATGTACCCCCATAGGTCACGATTGGGTGTTTGAGATATATCTTGAACCTACCTATACGCATTACGGATTTGGTATCAAGCAGTGTAAGGTATGCGGTAAGACAGAGCACGTGACCCTTCCGAAAAAGGTAGAAACAGATGTTTTTACCGATATCAAGGAGAACCACTGGTATGCCGAAGCTATAAGCTATTGCCTTAAGCGTTCATTTATGGTGGGCGTGACAGAGGACAGATTTGAACCTGCAGGAAGGCTTACCCGTGAGCAGTTCGTTCAGATACTTGCGAACTACGAGGGTGTTGATACCGACGAATACAAAAACGTTGACAGTGGTATGAAGGACGTACCCTGCGGCCGTTGGTATTCGGGTGCAGTTGCCTGGGCGGTAGCAGAGGGCTACGTCAACGGTGTTGCCCCCGGACGCTTCGGCACGGGACAGTCTATAGAGCGTGCCGCCCTTGTGAGACTGCTCTGGCTCTATACAAAGAAACAGGAAGTTGACGTGACCTGTCATGCAGAGCTTTCGGTGTATTCTGATGCGCACAGAATACAGGACTGGATGCGTGACGGCCTTGAATGGGCTGTATGTAACGGTATCATTACAAGCACGTCTGACTACTATATGACCCTTGACCCCAAGGGTACGGTATCCCGCGCAATGGCGGCGGTCATAATAATGAACTATGATCGGTATATGTACGATGCCAACTATGAAAAAAACATTTGATCAGGAGGAAAACAAAATGAAATTTACGTTAAGACTTATATCCGCTATTCTTTGTCTTGTGATGCTTCTTGGCTGTGTCACAATACAGGCAGCGGACAAATTTGATAAGATAAAGACAGATTACCTTTCTTATCTTGACAGTTATTATCCCCATTACTCAGCCGGCATAGATGATATATCTATAAAAGGCAGCTACGGAAACCATAACGGTTATGATATAGTATTTATGGGTATTAAGAACCGTATGGTCTTCCCTATGGTAAGCACGGTAGATATAGCGGGAATAAAGTTTACCTTCCCAAATCAAGGGGATGAAAACTTCTTCTATGCATACAAGGACGGCATCTTCGTTCCCGTGAGCTATGCCTACGATGCGGGACTGCTCACCAAGACAGATATATACAATATAGCAGTCGCCACAGGAGATATAGTATTTCCGGAGTATAAGGAGCTCTGGAGTGACGGCAATATTACCTTTACTCTTGAAGAGACTACCTCTACTCTTTACCTGAGCGGAGAGGGAAGGACGGACGACTATGATCCTACCTACGTGGTAGGAGGCTTGGGACTCGAAAACTTTTCCCCCATAGGTCTTAACTCATCCATCAAGCGTGTAGTCGTTGAAGAGGGAATAACCTATTTGGGCGAATTTCTTTTCTGCGAATGCAGGGGTATAGAAGAAGTAGAGCTTCCCTCCACTCTCGAGGAGATAGGTGATAGATGCTTTGACGGATGCACCAATATAACTTATATGGTATTTCCCGAGGGAATCAAGCGTATCGGAGATTTCTGCTTTGAGATCGAAAGTTTGAAAACGCTTACCTTCTACGGCAATCTGCCAAAATCTAAGGAATATCCTATATTTAAGTTTTTTAAGGGTACTGTATATTATCCCGAGGATAATCCCACCTGGACCGAGGAACTTAAGGCAAAATATATGGATATCACTTGGGAGGCTTGGTCCGCACCCAAGATCAAGAAGGTCTCCAACCGATTTGAGGATGTAGCAAAGAACGCTTGGTATACCGATGCGGTACAGTACGTATATGATACTGAAATGATGATCGGAACCGCCCCCGCACTTTTTTCTCCCAACTCGGCTATGACCCGAGCTCAGACGGTGCAGATACTCTTCAATCTCTCGGGTGAGAGTAAGGAAAAGTATATCGGCAAGACCTACTTCGATGACGTATCCGAAAACGCTTGGTATACACCCGCTATCAACTGGGCTTACGAAAACCGTATAACAAGCGGTGTTGGGTTCGGTACGTTTGCTCCCAATCAGCTTGTCACCAGAGGTGAGCTTGTTACTTTCTTGCTCAACTATGCCGAAACGTTAGGTTGTACAGATATAGAGCTGGCAGATCTGAAGGTATATGACGATTACAGAGAAGTGGGCAACTGGTGCTACGTCGGTATGGCATGGGCGGTACACGAGGGCATAATTTCGGGTATGACCGAGACTACACTTGCTCCCAAGGCAAATGCCAACCGTGCACAAGCGGCACGTATGCTTATGAAGTACCGTGATTATCTGGACTCAAACATTCCGATATTGTCCGAAAGCTTACAAAGAATAGCAGATTACGTAGTAGAAAAGGGTGAACACCACGGTTACTGGCCTAATGCTTACGAATATGTAATACAAGAAGACGGTAAATGGTATACGATAGAATACCATACCTACGGGGCTATCGAATTCAGCTATAACACTGCTCCGGACAACAGACCTTCTTTCGGTACCCGTAATTTTGACGAGGGAATATCGGTAAATATAGACGGTCTATCAGATGAGTATGAGTACTACTATTTTAATCATACCAAGGATTATCTCATAACTTCAAAAGGAGTATTTACCCCTGACGGCTTTAAGGAAAGCGAATTTACCAACAAGCGTAAAGCTCCTACCGATGAAGAGGCACAGGCTTTGAGGGATAACGCAATGTCCGAGCTTGCCGGATTTATAGAAAGAATCATGAACGAGCTGGATATGACAACGGCAGATATATTTATAAAATGAACAAAAGGAAGGCAGATGCCTTCCTTTTTGACGTATATAAACTTATGTTGTGGCGTGCATATAACAAAGGGTATTTGCCGAACCGCAGAGCGCAGTTTGGCCGCGGCGACTCGCCGCTTATAATTTTGCTGCAGAATCGGGATCAAGATACATTGTCGCATCGTCGTGCAGACGCATAGCGGTTGCGGGACAAGCTTCGTTGATCTCGGTGTTGTTGCAGGTAGCGTATACCGCATCAGCCTTGGTGGGAGCGGGTACGGAGCAGATAAGCTTCTTTGCCTTCATAAATACGGGGATAGTGAGGGAAAGAGCGTGGGTGGGAACAAGGTCGAGGGATGCAAAGCAACCGTCGTTTACCTGCTGCTGACGGCAGATGGGGTCAAGCTCAACGATCTTTACAAGCTTGCTGTCGTTAAAATCAGCAACGGGCGGATCGTTGAATGCGATGTGACCGTTCTCACCGATACCCATAAGTATCATATCAACGGGATGGCTCTCAAGAAGCTCTGTATATCTCTTACATGTTGCTTCGGGATCGTTTGCATCGGGAGCGAGATAGTTTACGCTCTTGAAGGGAACAAGATCAAAGATCGCTCTTGCAAGGAAGTTACCGAAGCCCTGAGGAGCGTCAGCGGCAAGACCGATATACTCGTCCATATGGAATGCGTTGATCTTATTCCACTCGATACCCTCGGTAGCAACGAGAGCCGCAAGAGTCTCGTTCTGGGAGGGAGCAGCGGCGAAGATGATGTTAAGCTCGTCCTTTGTTGCCTGAAGCTCCTTTATGTATGCAGCTGCATCAGCCGCCGCAACCTCGCCCATAGCAAGGCGGGAGTCCATGATCTTTACGTTAAGCTTGTCCTTTTTGAATTCTCTTGTAATCATTTTATAAACCTCATTTATTGATGAAATAACACTGGTCTGTTTTACACACAGTTAAATTTAATACTTGTTCAGCCGGGCAAAGCCCGATTTAGCTCTTAAAAGAATTTAGCTGACCGCAGGTCAATTTAGCTCGCTTTAGCGAATTTAGCTGTGGCACCTTTCAGAAAGGTGCCACAATTTTACTCGTATGTATGTCCCTGTACGGTATAGAACGCCATGTTTGCCTGACGGGTGTCAAGACGTCCGAACACTGCAAAGATAGGAAGGTCGCTGTTCAGTACCATTGCATACTGGCCGAAGGGGATCTGATAGTTCTCCTCGCCTACGGGACCGTCAAGACGGTTACACTTAACACGCTTGCCCTCAACCTTGATGGTGATGTCCTCTACGGGATCGCGATCCTCAAAGAGGATAGTCATCTTAACTGTAGCGGGTTCGTCGTTTAAGTTAAGTATCATTAAGGACTCGTGCGCCTCAATCTCGGTGCCGTCCTTGGGGGGAAGCTCGCCGTCTGCGAACACCCAGTTTCTCTTTCCCTTTTCCATTGTTATACCTCTCTTACCAGCGCTCGCCGCGGTCCTTGGCTGCAATAGAAGCTGCCTTAAGAGCTTCCTTTACTTCCTCGTCCTCTTCACGGTCAATGAGGTACTGGATCTTGTCAAATTCTTTTCTTGTAGCGATTCTCTCAAGAGACTTAGCGCATGCTACCTTAACGATAACAGCCTCGTCAAGCTTGAAGCAGTCGAGAAGCGCCTCAACTGCGGACAGGTCACGGATAGTACCCATACCTGCATACGCTCTTGCGCGGACTCTCTGATCCTCGTGAGTACGTGCAGTCTTAAAGAGCTTACCGATAAAGCCTTTCTTTGCCCATACGTCGATCTTTTCGTCGATAGATTTTGAGAAAAACATCAGTTTTTCCTCCTTATATATCAATTTTTTATATTCTTAGTATATTATATCTTTAATTTGTGACAAAAATATGAACAAGTGCGAAATTATGAGTTGAAATCTGTACGAACTTCCTTTATTGCAACGGGATGATCTACACCCTGGGATCTTGCTATATCAAAACTGCGAACCATCCAAGCCATATTGTTGACCAGATTGGTCATGGTCTGTACACCTTCTTCGTCCTTTATATGCTCTCCCGGTCTTGAGGAATGTATCATATTCCAGTAGGTTGAAGGAGCTATAGGCATAGAATTTATAGCAAAATACTTGTTTATCTGGTCAATGGTGGCGCTGCAGCCCGCACGTCTGGCAACAGCTACCGCAGCTCCCGGCTTGAAGGCAAAATTCTTAGCTGCAGAATAGAACACACGGTCAAGAGCCGCCGTGAGGTTTCCGCTTGCCGCCGCATAGTGAACGGGAGAAGCAAATATAAATCCGTCGGCAGTCTTTGCCGCTTCTGCAAGTTCGTTTACCTTGTCGTCTCCAAAAACGCATTTACCTGTGTTTCTGCATCCCATACAGCCTCTGCATCCGCCGTTGACGGTATTGCCTATCCAGAACACCTCGGCGTCTATGCCCTGAGCCTTAAACTGTTCTGCCATATCAGAGAGCACAAAACCCGTGCTGCCTTTTTCCTTGGGGCTGAAATTTACCAATAATATTTTCATAACCAACACCTCGTTAAATATCTGTTATCATTATAATATCACAAAAGTAAAAATACAATATATTATAAAAAACTCTTGCAAATATTTTTTCGGTGTGTTATACTACATAGGTACCATCCGCCGGCGTGATGTATTTGGCAGACGTGCCGGACTCAAAATCCGGTCCTGGCGACAGGGTGCGGGTTCGACCCCCGCCGCCGGCACCAAAAAACGACAGGTTTCGACCTGTCGTTTTTTTATCCATTGCGAAAGCAATGGTATATCATCAACGATAGTGTTGCTATCGTTGTATCTCATCAGCGTAAGGCTGTATATCATCACGCGAAGCGTGTATCAAAAAGTGCTTTCGCAATGATGATATGCAAAACTTCGTTTTGATGATATGCAATTCCCCCGGAAATTGATGATATACAATGCTTCGCATTGATTCGTGTGAGTCTCAGCCAGTTCCCTGATTTTAAAAAGCAATAAAGGCTGAGATATCAGCCTTTATTTTAATATTCTGAGGTTGTTTTAACACGATAAAGATTGACTTGATTTGTTGGTAGAACAATGATATACTATACCTAAGAGGTGATATTATGTCAAAGAAAAAGAGTTTAATTATAACGGCATCAATACTTTTGGTTCTTGCCTTTGTCTGCTTTGTTATTGCTGTGACCGTTGGTATTGACAGGGATACGGTTCCAAACCCGGAGGATACGGATGATATAACCGTGGATAACGTTGGTTCCGAAGTGGATGCTGAGCTTGCCTTCCTTACCGAGCACAGATGGATAAGAAACATCAATTGCGAGGAGCGTATAAACTTTGCCCGTGACAGATATTTCTTTTATTCCTGCTCTTGCGGAAGTCCTGTGGACGATTACGATCTTTACGATACCTTCGAATATAAGGACGGTGTTATTTCTCTCAAAGGCTTCGACGAAGAGGACGCTGTGATGAAGGTAGTTTATTACGATACCAATTATCTCTGCCTCTATCTTGAAGAGGAGCAGGAATGCAGAGTGTTTGTGGACCAAAACCTTGCAAACGATCCCTATATTGCTCAGCCTGCCGAAAAGCACGCGGGGCAGGGATGGCTTATGCTGCACGTTCTTGGCTATGACGGTACAAGTTTAAAGGTTGCGCCCTATAATTACGATGGGGACGCCAAAACCGAGTTTGAGGAATATATAAGAGATATTCCCGTTGCGGACGGCATCGAATTTTATGACGTTACCACCGTGGACGATAAAGGAAACGTAACAACCGAACACAAAAAGCTTACAAGCGAAGAGATTAGTCATATAGGCGAATACTATACCTCGGGTTATGTTCAGCTTGACAGTGACGGTACCGTAAAATATATGGTCTTTTACGGTAAGACGGTAATACAATAATATAATGTAGAATTAAATATTAAATAATTATTGACAAACTGTTATGTTTGTGATATTCTATACGCCGATAGAGGTGCCGTATGTCATTTAAAAGGGGCAGCGGCCGAAGGGATGTAACAGGATCGCGACCTATCAGGCAAAACAAGTCTGAGCGTAGTGTCCTGCCACCCTGGTGTGCGGTGATAATACGCCGTACACTGTCACATATTTGTGGAGCGCTATCTCGTATGGGTAAATTTTGCACTTCCACAGGAAGTGCTTTTATTTTTTGGAGGTCAACAATGACAAAGAAAATCCTTCCCAAGATTCTCATAGTTGCCTTTGTTGTGGTTTTCGGTGTTGTCTGTGCTTTCACAGGCAGTATCACCAGCCCCGTAGGTACACTGTGGTCTCTCTTTCCTCCGGTAGTAGCTATCGGTCTTGCACTCATCACAAAAGAGGTTTATTCCTCTCTGTTCGTAGGTATCGTGGTAGGCGGTCTGCTTTCCACCGGTTTTAAGCCTATTGATACTATAGGCGCGGTTACCAACGACGGTCTTATCTCTGCGGTTTCCGGCAGTGCGGGTATCTTTATATTCCTCGTGCTTCTCGGCGTTATCGTGGCCCTTCTTAACAAGGCAGGCGGTTCTCAGGCGTTTGGCCGTTGGGCTGCAAAGCACGTTAAGACAAAGGTTGGCGCTGCTATCTGCACCTTCCTCTTTGGCGTACTTATCTTTATCGACGACTACTTTAACTGTCTTACCGTTGGCGCGGTTATGCGTCCCGTAACAGACAAGGCAAAGATCTCCCGTTCCAAGCTTGCATACCTTATCGACGCTACCGCTGCTCCCATCTGTATGATAGCTCCTATCTCCTCCTGGGCGGCTGCAGTTGCAGGTTATGCTCCCGACGGACAGGGTATCGGTCTCTTCTGCCGTGCTATCCCCTACAACTTCTATTCTTTACTTACTTTCGTATTCATTATCGCGATCACACTTATGAAGTTTGATTTCGGCCCCATGAAGCTCCACGAAGAGAATGCTCTTAAGGGTGATCTCTTCACTTCCGGTACCGTTACCAACGATGAGGAAGAGCCTGCAACCACCAAGGGTAAGGTTATCGACCTTGTTCTTCCTATCCTCATCCTTATCGGTATCTGTGTATACTCTCTCTTCTACGTAGGTAGATGTATGGGTGCAGAGTGGGTGTTCAACCCCGCTGACTACGACGCTTCGCTCGGTTTTGTTGATGCGTTCTCCAACACCGATGCAACAGTAGGTCTTCCCTGGGGCGGTCTTGTAGCTCTTGTTCTTATCGTGATCTACTTTGTAGCTCGCCGTCTCGTAACCTTTAAGGAAGCTATGGAATGTATTCCCAAGGGCTTTATCGCAATGGTTCCCGCTATCCTTATCCTTACCATGGCAACCTCCCTTAAGAATATGACAGGTATGCTTGATTCTTCTGCATTTGTTGAGGGTGCTCTTGCTTCTGCAGGCGCGCTTCAGAACTTCCTGCCTGCTATCATCTTTGTAGTGGCTTGTCTTATCGCTTTTGCAACCGGTACAAGCTGGGGTACTTTTGGTATCCTTATTCCTATCGTGCTCTCCATCTTCCCCATGGAGAATCCCCTCGGTATCATCTGTATGTCTGCATGCCTTGCAGGTGCGGTTTGCGGTGACCACTGCTCACCTATCTCCGATACAACTATCATGTCCTCTGCAGGCGCACAGTGCGACCATATCAACCACGTATCCACCCAGATGCCTTATGCGATCGCAGTTGCGGCAGTTTCCTTTGTGGCATACGTTATCGCAGGCTTTGTGACACAGTGGTTCGTAGTTCTTCCCATCGCTGCAGTTCTTATGGTAGCAACACTCTTTGTTATCAAGGCTGCAACAAAGAAGAAGGCTTAAGGCACTGCGTGCCGGCTATACTGCGCTCGATAGCTCAGTAACAGACGTGATCAACACACGCCAATAACATAAACATAGTTAAGACCCGAGCTTAGGCTCGGGTCTTCAGCGTGTCGATAAACTTATCGACACGCTGGCAGACTTTGAAAAAGGAAGGTAGGTTTTCGTGAAAAGGGTCCGTAGGCGTACTAAGTACGGTAGTGACCCTTTTCGCGAAAAAGTGTGAAAGGACGGTATAAACTCGATGTTTATGCCGTCCTTGAATGCTTATCTGACTATATTGGGAGATATAATAATCATCTAATTGCTGTCCGTTAGTTGGAGAGATGATCTGAAATAAGAGTTTATTTCACACGTCCGACCGACTTTTTCGACAGTCTGAAGACCCGAGCTTAGGCTCGGGTCTTTTTATATACAAAAAGACGAACAGTTCAAGCTGTTCGTCTTATTATTAAAGTTTATCTGCAATATCAAGTATCAGTCTTTCTGTCTTTTCCCAACCAAGACACGGGTCTGTGATAGACTTACCGAACACGTGCTCGCTTGCGTTTTGCGCTCCGTCCTCAAGGTAGCTTTCTATCATAAGTCCCTTGACCAGCTTTTTGATGCTTTGGTTCTGGTTGCGGCTGTGAACTACGTCTTTTGCAATTCGTATCTGCTCAAGATACTGCTTAGCCGAGTTGTTGTGGTTGGTGTCCACGATAACAGAGGGGTTAATAAGTCCCGACTTGTTATAAAGCTCTTCTACGTGCAGAAGATCCTCGTAGTGATAGTTTGACACGCTTCTGCCGGTATAGTCAACGTAACCGCGGAGTATTGCGTGAGCGTAGGGATTGCCGTCACTTGTGACCTCCCAGCCTCGGTATAAGAAGGTGTGGCTTGACTGAGCCGCCTTGACCGAGTTCATCATTACCGTCATATCTCCGCCGGTGGGATTCTTCATGCCTACGGGCGCCTCTATACCGCTTGCGGTAAGTCGGTGCTGTTGGTTTTCGACAGAACGTGCGCCTACGGCAACGTAGGATAAAAGATCTGACAGATATCTGTAGTTTTCGGGATAGAGCATCTCGTCTGCGCAGGAAAAGCCGTAGTCGCGAAGCGCCGCTAAGTGAAGCTCACGTATAGCAACGATACCCTTGTACATATCAGGCTTTGCCTCGGGGTCGGGCTGATGGAGCATACCCTTATAACCCTGTCCCGTTGTTCTGGGCTTGTTGGTATAGATGCGGGGGATAATGATTATCTTGTCCTTGACACTTTCTTCAATACGCTTAAGCCTTGATATATACTCAAGCACAGGCTCGCTGTGATCGGCAGAGCAGGGACCTATGATAAGGATAAACTTATCTGAGTTACCCTCAAATACCGCTTTTATCTCGGAGTCACGTTCGGCCTTAGCGGTTGCCATTTTATCAGTCAGTGCAAACTCTTCTTTTACATCCTTTGGGATAGGGAGCTTGCGGTGAAAATTCATTGACATGGCGTTTATAATTTCGCTACGTCGGCGTCGGTAATAAGATGGAATCCTGCATCTGTAAGAGCAGTTTCGGCTACTGCGTTATCTTCAACACGGATAACGACGTAAGCATGTTTTTCGGTTCTTGCCATAAAGGCGTAGAGGTACTCGATATTTATCTTATTTTTATCAAGAACGCTTAATGCTGCCGAGAGCTTGCCGGGAGCATCGCCGATCTTTACGCCCACGACCTCGGTTATCTTGATGAGATAACCCTCGTCACTAAGAACCTTTTCCGCTGCCTTTTCGTCGTTTACTATAAGACGCAGGATGCCAAACTCCTCGGTTTCGGCAATGGAGAGGGCACGGAGATTTATATTATGCTCTGAAAGTTTTTCGGTTATGGATACCATAGTACCCTGTCTGTTGGGAACCAATACTGTTAACTGTTTTATAGCCATTGTTGTTCTCCTTTATTATTTCAGATAAGATTTCTTTTATCTATTACACGTACCGCCTTGCCTTCGCTTCTTGCGATGGTCTTGGGGGCTACAAGGCTGACGCTGGGGTTGATTCCAAGCATGGTCTTCATTGCATTGGCAAGAGCCTTTTCTTTAGCAAGGATCTCGCTTACCTTGTCGGTGAACTGCTCGGGAGTCATCTCTACCTTTACCTCAAAGGTGTCGTTGTTCTTTACACGGTCGACCACGATCTGATAGTTAGGCTGATAGCCTTCGTTTATAAGTACGGTCTCGATCTGGCTGGGGAATACGTTTACACCTCTGATAATAAGCATATCGTCTGTTCTGCCCATAGGCTTTGCCATCTTTATAAGTGTTCTGCCACAGGAGCACTGCTTACGGGAAAGAACGCATATATCACGGGTACGGTAACGGAGCAGAGGGAACGCCTCCTTGTCAAGAGAGGTGAACACAAGCTCGCCCTTGGAACCCTCGGGAAGCACTTCGCCTGTGTCGGGGTCTATTATCTCTGCGTAGAAGTGGTCCTCGTTTATATGCATACCGGTCTGCTCGCTGCACTCAAATGCAACACCGGGGCCGGTGGTCTCGGTGAGACCGTATATATCGTACGCTTTGATACCCAGAGCCGCTTCGATGCCTCGTCTCATTTCTTCTGTCCAGGGCTCGGCGCCGAAGATACCGGCCTTCAGGGGAATGGTATCGGGAGTATAGCCCTGTTCCTTAAGGCTCTCTGCCATATATGCCGCATAAGAGGGAGTACAGCAGAGAAGGGTAGCGTTTAAGTCCATCATAAACTGCACCTGTCTTTCGGTATTACCCGAGGACATAGGCAGGGTAAGACATCCTACCTTATGAGAGCCTCCGTGCAGACCCATACCGCCTGTAAAGAGTCCGTAGCCGTATGCTACCTGACATACGTCCTCTTTGCTTGAACCTGTAGCAACTATGGCACGTGCGCAGCAGTCTTCCCAAAGATCAACGTCATTCTGTGTATAGAAGGCAACCACACGGCGGCCGGTAGTACCGGATGTAGAATGTATACGTACACAGTCGCTTAAAGGCTTTGCCAAAAGACCGTAGGGATAAGCATCTCTAAGATCTGCCTTTGAAAGGAAGGGGAGCTTGTGGAGGTCGTCGATAGACTGTATATCGTCGGGCGTAACACCCTTTTTATCCATAAGATCACGGTAGTAGGGAACGTTTTCGTAAACGTGCTTTACCTGCTTGACTAACTTTTCCGACTGGAGCTTTTTCATCTCCTCTCGGGGCATGGTTTCAATTTCTTTCTGATAATAATTCTGTGACATAACGATCACCCTTTCTGAATTTTACGGAACGCAGAGAATAAAAAATCCTCTGCATTCTCAAAGAATACAGAGGACGAGAAATCATTGGATCCCGTGGTACCACCTCAGTTTACCGCAACCTCACGGAAGCAGCCTTGTCAGGTACAGACATACCTTAGTTCTGTAACGGGAACTCCCGTTGCATCCTACTTAAGAAAGCTCTTGTTCAGCGCACTGCTAACAGAATGAATTCAAAACGGCGTTATCTCTGTCTCGCACCAACCGACAGCTCTCTCAAGATCCCATCCGAATCTACTGGTTTCTGCTCATCGCATTTATATGATGCTTAATTTTATCACGGTAAAATGCAAAAGTCAATAGTTTCTTTCCAAATTGTTAGCAAAATATTAAATCGATTCCAGCGCGTCTACAAACTCACCGTACATATACAAACTGCCTAAGCCCAGCAGGGGTCTGTTTTCTTTTTTTGAGTCGGCATATGCCGCCTCCATAGCCTCTTTCATAGAATCAAAAGCGTATGCGGTCACGCCCTGCTTTTTAAATGCCTCGGCATAGTCCTTTGCAGACAGGGAACGGGTATTATCGGGGGTAACGCAATATACCTTTTCGGCTATAGGCTTGATAAGAGAGCAGATATAGTCGTAGTCCTTGTCAGCCATAACTCCGCTTAAGACGTTTATCTTGCCGTCAAAAAGCTCCTTTACGGTAGAAACCGCAGCCTCAACGCCCTGAGGATTGTGACCGCCGTCGTATATCACGGTAGGCTCTGTGGAGAGCACTTCAAATCTGGCAGGCCAGGTGGTCTGGCATATTCCCTTATGGATAGATGCTTTGTCAATTCCCAGCTTTTCGGCGCAGGTGATGGCAAGTATAGCGTTGCGGGGCTGATAACCTCCCACTAATTTCAGCTCAAATCTGCTGTCATAACCTTCTACGTCAAAGGACGCACCCTTAAGAGAAAGGGAAATGTTGCTCAGTCTCGAGTAATCGCACATGGCGGCATTGTCGGTTTTAGCTTTGATTATAGCTTCGCAGCCCTCGGGCATCATTGCGTATATAACGGGACATCCGTCTTTTATTATTCCTGCCTTTTCGGTGGCTATCTTTTCTACCGTATCGCCTAAGAAAGCCGTATGGTCAAGGGCTATTCCCGTTATCACAGAAAGCAGAGGCTTCTTTATGATATTGGTAGAATCAAGTCTGCCGCCCATACCGCATTCAAGCACAACGATATCGCACTTTTGTTCGTAAAAATAGAGAAATCCCGCAGCGGTGATAAGCTCAAACTCGGTAGGCGGATCCTCCATAGAGTCAGCTAAAGGCTTTATAACTTCAATAATATGCGCAAGGTCACCGTCTGAGATAGGCTCACCGTTTACTGCCATACGCTCGTTGAAACGGTATACGTAAGGCGAGGTGAAGGTTCCTACTTTATAACCTGCATTTACAAGAATACGGGTAAGCATAGACGAGGTTGACCCCTTGCCGTTGGTGCCGGCTACGTGGATAAATTTCATCTCATCCTGAATATTACCCATCTTACGGCAGAGCTCGGTTATACGCTCAAGCCCCGGGCGGCTGCCCAGCCAACATATTGAATGAATATATTCAAGGGCTTCGTTATAGGTCATTTTGACGTCATCCTTTTGATGGTAGTATTGTTGGTGATGGCAAGGAGCAGAAAATACTCTGCTGTCGCTATCACGAGATAAAGAGGAACACGGAGCATAAGCTGTATCACCGGCGTTCCGTAGGATATCATAAAGGTTGCTGATTTTATTATCATGTTTCCTACTATATGAGGTATAAGCACGGCAAGAGCCAGCTTTATAAATTCATTTTTCATAGGTATATATCTGCTTATAAGACCTGCCAAAAGTCCTACGCAGCCTGCGCCAAGCGTTATTCCGGGAAGCCAGCCGCCGCCGTATACCACAAGGGCTGAGATGAGGTCGGCGCATATGCCTACAGCCAGTCCCACAAGAGGGCCAAAGACCCAACCCGAAAAGATTATGGGAAGATTCTCAAAGGTCACACGGAGAAAGGGACCTACTGTAAAGCTCTTACAGATAAAGGCGATAATGGTGGTCAGCGCGCAGAGTATAGCCGCCGCGCACAGAGTCTTGACACTTCCAAATAATTTGATGCTTTTTTTCAAAATAAAAATACCTCCTTTGCTCCCAACTTGTGCGGCAAAAAAGGTAAAAACAGAATATCCGAGCCGTATTGAAGCGGGATGCAGAGATCTCACCGCGGGTAACACCCTTCGTCCGTCGGTCAACTCCCCGTTCCTGACGGCACTTCACGCGAGTTCTCTTACTCTTCATAGGATGATTATACAGCAATACGGATCAATTGTCAATAAAAAAATTCGTCCCGAAGGGACATATCGCTTCCTATATGGAAATATCGCTTTTGACGAAGGCAAAAATATCGCAAAACAGGATGCCGAAGCATCCTGTTTTAATCTTTATATGGAGTTTTGTTATTAGTCATACCAAGCAGATAGTCTATACTTGTATCATGAAATCTCGCTAACTTTATGAGAACGTCGGTAGGTATATCCCTTTGTCCCAGCTCATATCTGGAATAGGCAACCTGCGAACAGTTGAGGATTTTACCCATATCGGTCTGGGTTAGATCCATGTCCTCACGGAGCTGTCTTATACGCTCGTATACCATTCCTGTTGCCTCCCTACTTTAGTTTACACTTATTATACGGTAAACCAAAACGGTATATTGACATATAAACCAAAATGGTTTATTATATGCTTATCAGCTGTTGAGGGGGGATAGAAGTGGAACCGGCGGAAAAATTGTTTGGAAGAAACATTAAATATTTAAGGGAACTGTGCGGTTTTTCTTTAACGAAAATGTCGCATATGACCGGGATAAGCTATAAGTTGTTGAAGTCTATAGAAAACGGCGGTTACGCAGGGAACATAAGGCTCAAGCAATTAAAAATAATATATAAAAATTTTGGTATACCTTGTTACCTTATGGTAGATGAGCGTCCGGAACTTATAAAGAAAATGTACGAGACAAGAAACCTGGATACCCAAGGACGCATAGATTATTTTCTGCGAAAAAATAAAATATAATAAAATCCGCAGTTCTACTGCGGATTTTTACCTTAATTTTGCATTCTGCATTCTGCATTCTGCATTACAGAACATAAAAAGAGTTGCCCTCGGGCAACTCTTATTTTGTTCTGTTATAGATTATCTGTGCAGCTGTATCGAGACTGTCGTTTTCCATCATCTCAAGTGCGCCCTTGTCGCAGGCAGCAGCTAACTTGGGATCGATCGGAATACGTCCGAGAACGTCAAGGTTGAAGTTTGCCGCAACCTCCTCGAGCTTGCTTTCGCCGAAGATATGGATCTCCTTGCCGCAGTCGGGGCACTTAACGTAGCTCATATTCTCAACAAGACCGAGAACAGGAACGTTCATCATCTTAGCCATGTTTACAGCCTTTGCCACGATCATGGAAACAAGATCCTGGGGAGTGGTAACGATAACGATACCGTCAAGAGGAAGTGACTGATATACGGTCAGGGGAACGTCACCTGTGCCGGGAGGCATATCCACGAACATATAATCTACGTCATCCCAGATAACGTCGGTCCAGAACTGTTTTACGGTTCCTGCAATAACGGGACCTCTCCATGCAACGGGGGATTCCTCGTCGGGGAGAAGCAGGTTTACAGACATAACCTTGATGCCTGTGGTGGTCTCGATGGGGAACATACCGTCGTCTGTACCTGTAACCTTGCAACCGTGAAGGTCAAAGATCTTGGGGATAGAGGGGCCGGTGATGTCCGCGTCAAGAATAGCGGTATTAAACTCCATACGGCTGAAGTTTACTGCCAGCATAGAGGTAACCAGTGACTTACCTACGCCACCCTTACCGCTGACGATACCGATTACTTTTTTAACGTTGCTCAGCTTGTTCTGAGGAGCTAACAGTGATTCCTTATTTTTGGAAGGACAGTTGGCACTGCAGCTGGAACAATCGTGAGTGCAATTTTCTTCTGCCAATTTATTTCACCTCGAAAAAATCAATATATTGGTTATTATAACCCTACCGTCAAAAAAATGCAAGTGTAAAGTAAAAAATACTGAAAAATAGAAATGTTTTTCGGTAATGTTAATAAAATTTTGCGAAATTACAATATTTTTTTGAAAAAACTATAGCATTTTTGAAACAGATATAGTATAATTAATTGAATACGTATGCAACAATGGACAAACTGTATAAATGAGGTGCAACTATGAAAATCAGTAGGATCAAAGAACTTCTCGGCGCAGAGATCGTGTGCGGCGAGGAAATGCCTGAAGAGGACTTTTATTCTGCGTTCGGCAGTGATATGATGAGCGACGTTCTCGCTTTTGTCAACGATCAGGCCGTGCTCCTTACAGGACTTTGCAATCTTCAGGTAATACGTACCGCCAATATGATGGATATGAGATGCGTCGTTTTTGTGCGTGACAAAAAGCCCACAGAGGACATTATTGCATTGGCTAAAGAAAGCGGTATAACCGTACTTGCAACCGACAAGACCATGTATACGTCCTGCGGCATCCTTTATTCCAACGGCTTGCGCAGCGAGTCGGAAAACGTCTAAGGAGGGAAATATGAGCGAGCCTATCAGATTTCATTTTGATGTAGACGGTGACAATTTTTCCTCAGCAGGTGAAGCATCGGTTCAGGTCAAGCGTATGCTCAGACAGATCGGAATTGCAGCAGACGTTATCCGCAGAGTTTCGGTTGCTATGTATGAGGGTGAGATAAATATGGTCATCCATGCTGACGGAGGCAACGCCGACGTTCTGGTTGAGCCTAATAAGATAACCATAATCCTTGCAGACAAGGGCCCCGGCATTGCCGATATAGAGCTTGCAATGACAGAGGGTTATTCCACCGCTCCCGAGAACGTAAGATCTCTGGGCTTTGGCGCAGGTATGGGTCTGCCCAATATGAAAAGATATACCGATGATATGAAGATAGAATCCACGGTTGGCGTGGGAACAACGATAACGATGACGGTTCTCTTTTAAGGAGGCATTATGTCAAATTTCAAGCATTCTGTGTCCCTTATAGCGGATAAGTGCAAGGGCTGTACCAACTGTGTCAAGCGCTGTCCCACAGAGGCTATCAGAATACAAAACGGACATTCGGTTATCGACGAGGAGCGCTGTATCGACTGCGGCGAGTGTATCCGCCTTTGTCCCTATAAGGCAAAGAAGGCGCTCTACGATAAGCTGGATAAATACAACGATTATAAATATAAGATAGCTCTGCCTGCACCTGCGCTCTACGGACAGTTTGATCATCTGGAGGATATTGACTACGTTATTTCAGGTTTGTACGAGTGCGGCTTTGATCAGGTATTTGAGGTAGCAAAGGCGGCAGAGATAATTTCCGAATATACCCGAAACTATTTAAAGCGCAGGGATATCGAAAAGCCTGTTATAAGCTCGGCTTGTCCGGTTATTGCAAGGCTTATCAGTAAGAGATTCCCCTATCTGTGCGAAAATCTGCTTCCCGTTATCCCTCCCATTGAACTTGCGGCAAGGATGGCAAAGAAGGAAGCAATGGAAAAGAACCCCGATCTTAAGGAAGAGGATATATGCGCTCTCTTCATCTCTCCCTGCCCTGCAAAGGTAAGCTACGTGCGTAACCCTATCGGCGTAGAGAAGAGTGCTGTTGACGGCGTGCTCTCTATAAGTGAGATATACTTCCTTTTGGTAAGTTCCATGAAAAATATAACCGAGCCCGCATATCCTGCCGAGACAGGACTGGTTGGTGTAAGCTGGGCCAGCAGCGGCGGCGAGGCAAAAGCACTGTTTAACGACAGATACCTTTCTGCAGACGGTATTGAGAACTGTATAAAGGTTCTGGACGAAGTAGAAAACGGCAATTTTTCAAGTCTCGAGTTCATTGAGCTTAACGCCTGCAACGGCGGTTGCGTCGGCGGTGCTCTTACGGTAGAAAATCCCTACATAGCCAAGGCGAGATTACAGACCCTTCGCCGCGGACTTCCGGTTTCGCAAAATAAAGTGCCCAAGAGCGACGACCCCACCTTTGTTCCCAAAGAGCATATGTGGGAAAGCGAGCTTGAATATTCTCCCGTTATGCAGCTTGATGCCGACATGGGAGAAGCCATGAAGAAGATGGCGGATATTCAGGCAATATATGAGATGTTCCCCCACCTTGACTGCGGAGCCTGCGGTGCTCCTACCTGCCGTGCCTTTGCGGAGGACGTGGTCAAGAACAACGGTGACGTGAGCGACTGTATCTTCATCATGCGAGAGAAGATACGCGAGCTTTACAAGGAGAAGGAAAATGACGGTAAAAACTCTGATTGAAACGCTTGATCTTGAGGTGCTCAATCTTGCCGAGCCTGACCGCGAGATAACAGGCGGATATACCGGTGACCTTTTAAGCTGGGTCATGGGTAAGGCTGAGTCGGGTGATATGTGGGTCACCATTATGACCAACGTAAACGTTATTGCCGTTGCCAGTCTTGTAGACGTAGCGTGTGTCGTTATAGCCGATAAGGCTGATATTGCCCCTGACGTTATAGAAAAAGCAAGAGCACAGGGTATTAATCTTCTGCGTTCGAATAAAAGTTCATATCAGCTTTGTAATGAGCAGATATTATTATGATCTACACATCCACTCCTGTTTGTCTCCCTGCGGGGACGACGATATGACACCTGCAAACATCGCAGGTATGGGAGTGATAAACGGACTTGGTATTATGGCACTGACCGATCATAATACCGCAGGCAACTGTCCTGCATTCTTCAAGGCGTGCCGACGCCACGGCATCATACCCATAGCAGGTATGGAGCTGACTACAGCCGAGGATATACATATGGTGTGTCTTTTCCCCGAGCTAGAATCAGCTATGAGCTTTGACAGTGAGGTCAAGGGTCACATAATGAATATAAAAAACCGTCCCGATATCTTTGGACATCAGTATTATATGGATGAAGAGGATAACGTTTTAGGCGAAGAACAGACTTTGCTTATATCGGCAACCGACTATAACGTAGAGACGGCAATAGCGCTTGTACACAGCTATGGCGGAGTTTGTTATCCCGCTCATATCGACCGTACCTCAAACGGTATGGTGGCTACTTTGGGTGACATCCCTCCCGAGTATAATTTTTCGGTGGTCGAGTTTAACGATTCCGAGAATATAGAGGAATACCGCAACAAATATTCTGCAGTCAAAGATGCAAGGGTGTTTTGTTCATCGGATGCCCACTATCTGTGGGATATCAACGAGGCAAAAAATTTTATTGATATCGACGACGAGCCGTATTCAAGTTCACTCGTAAGAAAAAATTTACTGAAACTGATATCAAATAAATGAAGCTTTTTGTCAAAACAAAAAGCTACCTGAATTTTGCATTTTGCATTTTACATTTTGCATTCTAAAATAGCTTATTATATTTAGTAAAATATATAATAATATAAAACCATTTATGGAGGTAAAATACTATGAAAAAGAAACTGACTACGGTCATGTTTCGCGGTACTAAGGCTCAGGAAGAGCAGCTTATCGCTGTGATTGAGAAGTACCGTGACACAGAGGGCGCAATGATGCCTGTCCTTCAGGAGGCTCAGGAGATCTACGGTTATCTTCCCGTAGAGGTTCAGAAGATCATCGCTGAAAGAATGGACGTATCTCTTGAAGAGGTATACGGCGTTGCATCCTTCTACTCTCAGTTCTCCCTCAATCCCAAGGGCGAGGTTGCTATTGCAGTTTGCCTTGGTACCGCTTGCTACGTTAAGGGCGCAGGCGACATTATCGACAGAATCTCTCTCAAGCTTGGAGGACTTCAGGCGGGTGATACATCCCCCGACGGCAGATACTCCCTTGAGGCAACCCGTTGTATCGGTGCTTGCGGTCTTGCACCCGTACTTACTGTTAACGGCGAGGTTTACGGCAGACTCGTAAAAGAGGATGTCGACGGTATACTTGCTAAGTATATGTAATCCGTGGCTATGAAGGAGTTATCCCTTAACGTTCTTGACGTTACCGAAAATTCGGTAAAGGCAGGAGCAAAGAATATAGACGTCTTCCTTATTGAAGACGAAAACGGCATATTGACCCTGACTATAGGGGACAATGGCTGTGGCATGACTCCCGAGGTAGTCAAAAGTGTAATAGATCCCTTTTACACCACACGTACCACAAGAAAGGTAGGCTTGGGTGTTCCGCTTCTCAAGATGGCGGCGGAGCAGACAGGTGGCAGTATAGATATTAAAAGTGAGGTTGGTGTAGGTACGACCGTAACTGCTACGTTTGACACAAAAAGCATCGACTTCACACCCATAGGAGACATGGTAGCAACCATGACCACACTTATTATGGGTGCGCCCGATCGGGACTTTGAGTATGTACATAAAAAGCCGGGAGCCGAGGTAACCCTTTCTACAACGGCACTTCGTGAGGTGCTTGGCGACGTATCTCTGGGAGAACCTGAGATAATAGCCTGGATCAAAGATTATCTTACAGAACAATATAATAATTTTGGAGGAACGAACTAATGAAATCATTAGCTGAACTCGCTGCTATCAGAGATAAAATGAAGAATAAAGTAGCTATCAGAGACAGCGAAAACGGTACACGTATCGTTGTTGGTATGGCTACCTGCGGTATCGCTGCAGGCGCACGCCCCGTGCTTGCACAGTTTGTTGAAGAGGTTGCAAATGCAGGTCTGGCTGACGCTATCACAGTAACACAGACCGGTTGTATCGGTATCTGCCAGTATGAGCCCGTTGTTGAGGTTTATGAGGCAGGCAAGGACAAGGTAACATACGTTAAGATGGACGTTGACAAGGCAAAGAGAGTGTTTGCTGAGCATATCCAGGGCGGCAAGATCGTTACCGAGTACACAATGGATAATAAATAAGGAGAAATTTGACAAATGATTCGTTCACACGTTTTAATTTGCGGCGGTACAGGCTGTACCTCCTCCGGCTCCGGTAAGATCAAAGAGGCTCTGGAAGCCGAGCTCAAGGCTAAGGGCCTTGACGAAGAGGTAAAAATAGTTGTTACAGGATGCTTCGGTCTCTGTGCCGTTGGTCCTATCATGATCGTATATCCCGAAGGCACCTTCTATTCTATGGTTAAGGCTGAAGACGTGCCCGAGATCGTAGAGGAGCATCTTCTTAAGGGTAGACCCGTAGAGAGACTTATCTACGCTGAGCATCACGATGCTATCGAATCCAAGGTTAACAGCCTTGCAGATACTACATTCTATAAGAAGCAGAAGAGAGTTGCTCTTCGTAACTGCGGTATGATCAACCCCGAGGTTATCGACGAGTACATTGCTATGGACGGTTACGCAGCTCTTGGTAAGGTTCTTACAGAGATGACTCCCGACGACGTTATCAAGTGCATTCTTGATTCCGGTCTTCGCGGCAGAGGCGGCGGTGGATTCCCCACCGGTAGAAAGTGGATGTTCGCACAGGCTCAGCCTAAGGGCAAGAAGTACGTTGTATGTAACGCAGACGAGGGTGACCCCGGCGCGTTCATGGACCGTTCCATCCTTGAGGGTGACCCCCACGCTGTTCTTGAGGCTATGGCTATCGCAGGTTACGCTATCGGCGCTGACGAGGGTTACATCTACGTTCGTGCAGAGTATCCTATCGCTATCCACCGTCTTGAGGTTGCTATCAAGCAGGCAAGAGAATACGGTCTTTTAGGCAACGATATCTTCGGTACAGGCTTTAACTTCGACATTCAGCTGCGTTTCGGTGCAGGTGCGTTCGTATGCGGTGAAGAGACAGCTCTTCTTACCTCTATTGAGGGTAACCGCGGTGAGCCCAGACCCCGTCCTCCTTTCCCTGCAGTAAAGGGTCTCTTCGGTAAGCCTACTATCATCAATAACGTTGAAACATACGCAAACATCGCTCAGATCATCCTTAACGGTGCAGAGTGGTTTGCTTCTATGGGTACAGAGAAGTCCAAGGGTACCAAGGTATTCGCACTTGGCGGTAAGTTCACCAACACAGGTCTTGTTGAGATCCCCATGGGTACAACCCTTCGTGAGGTTGTTGAGCAGATCGGTGGCGGTATCCCCAACGGCAAGAAGTTCAAGGCTGCTCAGACAGGCGGTCCTTCCGGCGGATGTATTCCCGAATCTCTCTACGACACCCCCATCGACTATGACTCTCTTATCGCTATCGGCTCTATGATGGGCTCCGGTGGTCTGATCGTTATGGACGAGGATACCTGTATGGTTGACATCGCACGCTTCTTCCTCGACTTCACAGTTGACGAGTCCTGCGGTAAGTGTGCACCCTGCCGTATCGGTACAAGAAGACTTCTTGAGATACTTGACAAGATCATTTCCGGTAACGGAACTCTTGAGGATATAGACAAGCTTGAGGAGCTTTGCTACTACATCAAGTCCGCTTCTCTCTGCGGTCTGGGTCAGACAGCTCCCAACCCCGTTCTTTCTACTCTCAAGTACTTCAGACATGAGTATGAGGCTCACGTTGTTGACAAGAAGTGTCCCGCAGGCGTATGTAAGAACCTTCTCTCCTACGTTATCATCGAGGATAAGTGTAAGGGCTGTACAGCATGCTCCAGAGTATGTCCCGTTGGAGCTATCAGCGGTGCAGTTAAGCAGCCTCACGTTATTGATACCTCTAAGTGTATCAAGTGCGGCGCTTGTATCGAGAAGTGTAAGTTCAACGCTATCGTAAAGCAGTAAGGAAGGAGTGCATATATAATGGAAACCGTAAACATTAAAATTAACGGCAGAGACTATGCAGTTCCTGCCAACAGCACCATACTTGAAGCATGCCGTGCTGCAAACATAGATATTCCTACCCTTTGTTACATGAAGGATATCAACGAGATCGGTGCATGCCGTCTTTGTCTCGTTGAGGTAAAGGGTGCAAGAGGCCCCGTTGCCGCTTGTGTATATCCCGTAAACGAGGGTATGGAGGTTCTCACCAATACTCCCGCAGTCCGTAAGGCAAGAAAGATGAATCTTCAGCTGGTACTTTCCAACCACGAGAAGAAGTGTCTTACCTGTATCCGTTCCACCACATGTGAGCTCCAGAAGCTCTGTGTTGAGTACGGTGTTGACGAGGACTACTTTGAGGGTGAGTCTAATCACTATGATATCGACGATTCTTCTGTTGCTATCGTACGTGACAACAACAAGTGTATTCTTTGCCGTCGCTGCGTAGCCGCTTGTAAGGAAATGCAGGGCATCGGCGTTATCGGTGCCAACGACAGAGGCTTTGACACACACATCGCTTCTCCCTTTGAGGTTAAGCTTGCTGAGACATCCTGCGTAAACTGCGGTCAGTGTATCGTAGCTTGTCCTGTAGGCGCTCTCTACGAAAAGGATGATACCGCAAAGGTATTTGACGCTATCGCAGATCCCACCAAGCACGTTGCTATCTGCGCTGCTCCTTCTGTTCGTGCTACTATCGGTGAGTGCTTCGGCTACGAGCCCGGTACAGACACAGAGGGCAAGATGGTTGCAGGTATGAAGGCTCTCGGCTTTGACGGCGTTTACAATATGAACCTTACCGCTGACCTTACCATTATGGAAGAGGCTTACGAGTTCCTCGACAGATTCCAGAATGGCGGAAAGCTTCCCCTTATCACATCCTGCTCCCCCGGTTGGATCAAGTACTGTGAGCATTATTTCCCTGAGTTTACCGACAACCTTTCTTCCTGCAAGTCTCCTCAGCAGATGTTCGGTGCTCTCTACAAGACCTTCTACGCTCAGAAGCACGGTCTTGACCCCAAGGATATCTTCTTCGTATCCGTAATTCCTTGTACAGCTAAGAAGTTCGAGGTTGGTCGTGACGGTCAGTGCGCAGCAGGTGAGGGTATCTACGACGTTGACGTGGCTATCACCACCCGTGAGCTTGCAAGAATGATCCAGACCGCAGGTATCGACTTCAAGAACCTTGCAGACGAGCAGTTTGACGAGCCCTTTGAACTCGGTTCCGGTGCCGGCGCTATCTTCGGTGCTACCGGCGGCGTTATGGAAGCAGCTCTCAGAACAGCTGCAGAGGTTGTTCTCGGCAAGCCCCTTGAAAAGCTTGAGTTTGAGGACGTTCGTGGTATCGAAGGCGTTAAGAAGGCTACCTACCAGCTGGGTGACGTTACCGTTCGTGTTGCAGTTGCCAGCGGTACAGCTAACGCTAAGAGACTTCTTAAGTCTGTTCAGGCAGGCGAGACCAAGGTTGACTTCATCGAGATCATGGCTTGTCCCGGCGGTTGTGTAAACGGCGGCGGCCAGCCCACACAGCCTGCAGTTGTTCGTAACAACGTAAACCTCCGTGAGGTTCGTGCATCCGTTCTTTATAAGGCTGATGCAGCTATGGATCTCCGTAAGTCCCACGAGAACAGCGCAGTTAAGGCTCTTTACGATGAGTTCTTTGAGAAGCCCAACAGCCACAAGGCTCACGAGATTCTCCATACTCATTACGTTAAGCGCGGTCTGTTTTAATCAATAATAAAAAACTCCGTTTGCCCAACTTCTTATAAGGAAGTTGGGCAGTTTTATTCGCCAAAGGCGAGTTATATTGCTTCGTAGTGATATTTGTCTTGTGACAAGTGTTATTGCCTTTGGCAGTCTTTTGGCGAATAAAATAACACTGAAACCGTAAGGTTTCAATATCACTATTGCCTTATGGCAATAATATCACTCCGACAAAGTCGGAATATCACTTGAATTGCTATGCTTCCTTTTGTATAATAAATTTAGAGGTGATAACTTTGGCTGACAGTATTTTAAGAGATAAAGCAAAGGAATTTGCAAAGACAGTTGTTTTTCTCTGTCGTGATATGAAATCAAATCACAAAGAATCAGTTTTAATTAATCAATTACTTCGTTCCGCTACTTCAATCGGCGCTAATTTACACGAAGCGCCATACGCACAAGGGACAAAAGATTTTATTTCTAAACTTGAGATTGCACAAAAAGAGTGTTATGAAACGGAATATTGGCTTGAACTTCTATTTGAAACAAATTGTATGAACGAAGAAGAATATAAAACACTACAAAACGATTGCGGTGCAATCCGCAGAATGTTAATTTCTTCGCTTAAAACAATAAAATCAAAATAAGGGGTTGGGCTTAGCCCTTGCGGTATTTGTACAGACAGATGCGATGCCGGTTCTTCTGATTGATAAAGATATGATTATGTATTTTGCAAGGAATATTAAGAATGAAATTTAATTGGATTACTTATAATAGCGAATATAAAGCGATTGTGGATTTTTGGCTTGATGATGACACAAGACGGTTTACTGCAATAGATGATTCTTTTGAGGATTATGTGCAATATTGGGAAATCAACAGTGATTCTAACAAGGGTGAATACTTTTGGAGCAAAATGATTACCGATAAAAATGGAATACCTTTGGGTGTAATTGCTATCGGTTTGTGTGATGATGTTTTTACTATTTCGGAATATGTTATTGATCCTCAAAAAAGAAATAAAGGTTACGGTTCGTCTGCATTAAAAGAATTGTTATTAGAATCAGACCGTATTATTGGTAAAAAAATAACAATTGCAAATGCAGTTATATTTCCATCTAATAAAGCAAGTCAAAAAGCTTTTGAAAAAGCCGGATTCAAGTATGAAACCATACATCCTGATGGTGATGCAATGTATTATACATATAAAGCATCTAATGATTAAGATAGTTATAAATTATAAAGCCGATAGATTCGTTTTTGAATCTATCGGCTTTAATCATCCTTATGAGAAGTAGCCTTTCGACGGAGCTTTTATTTTTGATTAAGTTATATTTGCCTTCGGCAAGTTATGATGATTTGCAGTTATGATTTGCTACGCAAAGTTATGATTGCTTCGCAAGTTTTAATAACGAAACCCGAAGGCTTTCTCATAACTTTTACCGAAGGTAAAATCATAACTCTAAACTAAAAAACACATCGGTTTAAGCGAAGTGTTATTAAGGACAGCAAACAATAAAGACGGAAAATCTTTTTGGATTTTCCGTCTTTATTTATTTTTTAGTTTTAATTCGACAACTTATAGAGCATGCAAGGTCTGCCTCCGGTTCCGTAGTTCATATCCGCAATAACCATTCCCGTTTCCGAAAGATGTGTCATATATCTTCTTACAGTGACGCCCGTAAGTCCGACTTTTTCTGCGATTTCATCGCCGGTAAGCCATTTGTTTTTGTTTTCTTTCAAATGTTCAACAACGGTTTGCAAAGTCTTTTCCTGTATGCCTTTGGGATAAAGCTCGTTTGCCTTCTTCCTTGATTTATCTATCAAAAAGTCAATATTTTTCTGATTAACCTTATCCAAATCTTTTAATGCTTCAACCTGAGCAATAAACTTACCGAGTGCCACCTTAAATCTTTCAAATGTAAACGGCTTTACCAAATAATCAACTACACCAAGATGCAATCCCTCTTTTAATTGCTCTCTTTCATTAGCTGCAGTTACCATTATAACATCAACGGAAATTTGTTTTTTTCTTATCTGTCTGAGGGTTTCAAAACCATCCATATAAGGCATATATACATCAAGGATGATTAAATCAACCTCGTTTTCATCAAGGTATTCCAGGGCACTTTTTCCGTCATTACATTTATGTGCAACCACAAAGTCTTTATGCCGGCTTACAAATTG
>JBGUUX010000016.1:0-21878 GCA_045133915.1 Eubacteriales bacterium
GAGAGAGGACTTTATCTCATATACAGAGAAAACGGTTGTGAAGCCAAGCTTCATATCGGTTTCGACGCTCCCGAAAGGGATAATATCAATATAATGGGCGAAAAGCTTCTCTGCGCGACCACAGGTGAGTTCAGATACAACGAGGACGACGATCTTGTGCTGAAATTAAGGACAGATATCCTTGAATATCCCTTTACCAGACGTATGAAATTTATTTTCAGAGAGGACGGTCTTGAGGTAATATACCGTGAGACTCCCGGCAGAGAGCTGCTTGACGGTGTCAGCACAGACGGTGTTACCAAAAAAATGCCCTCGGTATTTTCCTCACTTATACAGTCTGAGGGAGAGCAGATAATAACTAAATTAGGCAACGCCTTTGAGCGAAGCGCCTATGCAATTAAAAATTCGTAATTAAAACGTTAAAAACGGTGTCCTACGGACACCGTTTTTTGTATTTCTGCGGTATGTAAATATTTTTTGGTATTACGGCAATACTATCGGTAAATGAAAACAAAGGAAAACGGGTATGAATGAAGTAATACTTGAAATGAAAGATATAGACAAGCGTTTTTCGGGTGTACACGCTCTTAAATCGGCAAACCTTGAGCTTCGGCGCGGCGAGGTCCATGCTCTTATGGGGGAGAACGGAGCGGGAAAATCCACACTTATGAAGGTGCTTTGCGGTATCCATAAGCCGGACGGCGGCAGTATAAAACTCTTTGGAGAAGAGGTGCACTTCCGCGGTATTTCGGATTCTAAGGCGGCGGGGATAAGCATTATCCATCAGGAGCTTAATATGATGAACCACCTTACCGTTGCCCGCAACATCTACATCGGCAGAGAGCCGATGAAGGGTTTTGCCATAAACGACAAAAAAATGATAGAAGACGCAAAATCGCTTTTTGAGCGTATAGGGGTCACTATAGACCCTACAGAACAGCTGGGCAACCTTACCGTCGGTAAACAGCAGATGGTGGAGATAGCAAAGGCAGTATCCCATGACTGCAAGCTCCTTATACTTGACGAGCCAACGGCGGCGCTGACCCAGACCGAGGTAGAGGAGCTCTTTAAGATAATGAACGATCTTCGCCGTAAGGGTATCGGAATGATATACATCTCCCACCGTATGGACGAGATAGACCGTATCTCGGACAGGGTAACGGTAATGCGGGACGGAGAGTACGTGGGAACGGTGAATACCGCTGATACCACAAGAGATGAAATAGTAAGGATGATGGTAGGCCGTGTCATCTACGGAGAAAGAAAAACAGAAAGTAAGGTCAAAGAAGATGCCCCCGTGGTGCTTGAAGCGCTTAACCTTAACCGAGGCAGAGAGGTAAGGAACGTAAGCTTTAAGCTTCGTCGAGGGGAGATCCTCGGCTTTTCGGGACTTATGGGTGCGGGACGTACCGAAGTGGCAAGGCTTATCTACGGAGCAGACCGACGTGACTCCGGCACGGTTAAGATAAACGGTAAAGAGGTGGATATAAAAAGCCCACGGGAAGCGGTGAAAAACGGTATATGTTATCTTTCCGAGGACCGTAAAAGATACGGACTTATGCTTGATAAATCGGTGGCGGACAACTCGGTCATTGCCTCTCTTGAAAGCTTTTCCGACATAGGATGGCTTAATGACAAAAGGATAGAAAAAACGGCGGATGAAAAAAACAAAATGCTGCGTACCAAGACACCCTCGGTATTTCAGCAGGTCAAAAATCTCTCTGGAGGCAATCAGCAGAAGGTCATAGTTGCCCGTTGGCTTATAAGGGACTCGGATATATTTATTTTTGACGAGCCTACCCGAGGCATCGACATCGGCGCAAAGAGCGAGATGTACTCTCTTATGGAGCAGCTTGCCGCAGAGGGTAAGTCTATCATAATGATATCCTCCGAGCTTGCGGAGATCCAGCGACTAAGTGACCGTGTGATAGTTATGTGCGAGGGCAGAGTCACCGCCGAGCTTGACTGCAGGGATGCTACACAGGAAGAAATAATGAAATATGCAACGATGAGGGAATGATAAAAATGATAAAACTAAGATCAATAAAAATCGGACAGAATATAATAATCCTCGTTGCTCTGGTACTGCTTACGGGGATATTTACACTTTTAAATCCCAATTTTACAGACAGATACAATATCGTAAGTATGGCGCAGTCCTTAGCGCCCTATGCTATCCTGAGCTTGGGTGTGACCTTTGTTATAGCCACAGGCGGCATAGATCTGTCTATCGGAACGGTATGTATCGCCGCGGCGGTGGTGGCGGGAAAGATGTTTACACAGGGGTTTATCCCTCTTTGGGCAACTGTTCCCGTTATGATAGGCATAGGCACTCTCTTTGGACTGATAAACGGTTTGCTTGTGGCAAGGCTTGGGCTCCCCAGCTTTATTGCTACCCTTGGCACAATGATGTTTTCAAGAGGTCTTTCGGCTCTTATAGTTTCCGATCCCAATATCTTTTTCCCCACGGGTACCCGGTATAACAGGATCTTTTCCAACCATAACGGCATTCCCACGGGAATCATATGGGTGGTCGGATTCACCCTTGTCTGTATGTATATTATGTATAAAAACCGTATCGGCAGATATATCCTTTCCATCGGCTCAAACGAGGAGGCAACAAGGCTGTCGGGTATAGACACTCAAAAATACAAGACCTATGCGTATGTCATCGCAGGTATGGCGTCGGGCATAGCGGCGGTTTTTTGGTCGGCGTCATTTACCACGGTTGCCTCAGCTACCGGTAACGGTATGGAGCTTGACGCTATCGCAGGTGTATATATCGGCGGAACAAGCGCCGCAGGCGGTGTGGCTTCGGTAACAGGCTCTGCCATAGGTGCGGCACTTCTGGTGGTCATTCGAAGCGGTCTTAATTTTGTGTTGGCAAAATTTAACCTCAACCTCAACTCCACTTACGTTACCTACGTTCTTACAGGTATTATCGTTGTAGTGGCGGTCTTAGCCGACGTTCTTAAAACGAGGAGAAAAACAAAATAAAAGGAGTATGTTATGAAAAAGTTTTTGATATTTATACTGGCGGTGATGCTGGTCTTCAACTTTGCCTCTTGTTCGAAAAACGGTGAAAAAAAGGATAACAAGACCATAGGCGTGGTAGCTAAGGGCGAATCCCACGCCTTTTGGCAGTCGGTCAAGGCGGGAGCAGAGGATGCCGCAAGAGAGAGAGGCTATACCGTAACCTTCCGCGGTCCCTCCTCCGAGTCGGCAAAGGACCTGCCCTCTCAGCAGGAGATGGTGCAGACCGCACTTTCCAATAACGTTTCGGGGCTTGTGGTAGCCACCATCGGAGAGGGCTTTACCGATATGCTTTCTCAGGCTTACGACAAGGGCATCCCCGTGGTACAGTTTGACTCGGGCATATGGGCAAAGGACGTAGAGGCGCTTGATTCTCAGAGCAAAAACCCCATCAAGGCATCTGTCGCTACCTCTAACCGCTCGGCGGCGGCTCTTGCGGCAGAAAACTTTTTTGAGGTGGTAAGGGATGATATACGGGCTTCGGATAACTACGTTATAGGTGTTATTCAGCACGACCAGACCCAGACGGGCATCGACCGTGCAGGGGGATTTATTGACAGATTTACCCAGTTGGCAGATTCGGACGAAACCACAAAAGGAAAATATCGGATAGAAAAAGAGATCAAGCCGGGAGATGCGGACAACGCCTACAAGACCGCCCTTGAGGCTCTTTACGAAAAAGGGATATCCGCTCTTTTTATGACAAACGAAGGTGTTGTCAAGCAGGTGTACGATGCTATAGGCGCCTCGGGCGGAAAATATGATAATATTAAATTCTGCGGTTTTGATGCAGGCTCTAAACAGATAGAGTGGATGAAGGAAGAGGGCGGCGCCGAGCTTGTGGGTGCGGTAGCGCAGGATTCATATAAGATAGGGTATAACGCGGTAGAGCAGGTCATCAACGCTATCGAGGGAAAGACGGTAACTGTCACAGTGGATATACAGGGAGTATGGTGGACGGGTGAGAACGCCGACGAAATGATAGAAAAAGGCCTTGTTTACGAGGGGTAATTTTTATATAAATCGTTGACAATGTAGCTTCAAGATGATAAAATGTTTTTGACTGGATTATTTTCAATCACTAATCTCAAAAAATATTTTGGAGGTACAAATATATGGCAAAGAACAGATATATAGGTGAATATCCTGTTATCGGTATCCGTCCCACCATCGACGGAAGAAGAGGTCCACTTAAGGTGCGCGAAAGCCTTGAGGATCAGACCATGGCTATGGCTAATGCCGCAAAGAAATTATTTGAGGAAAATCTCTGCTACTCTAACGGCGAGCCCGTTAAGGTAGTTATCGCTGACACCACCATCGGCCGTGTGGCTGAGGCTGCTGCCTGTGCAGATAAGTTCCGCCGCGAGGGTGTTGATATCACCCTTACCGTAACACCCTGCTGGTGCTACGGCTCCGAGACTATGGATATGGATCCCCAGACCATCAAGGGCGTATGGGGCTTTAACGGCACAGAGCGTCCCGGTGCGGTTTATCTTGCATCCGTTCTTGCAACTCACGCACAGAAGGGTCTTCCCGCATTTGGTATCTACGGTCACGACGTTCAGAACCTTGACGAGGTTGAGAACATTCCTTGCGACGTTAAGGAAAAGCTGCTGCGCTTTGCACGTGCTGCAGTTGCAGTTGCAACCATGAGAGGTAAGTCTTACCTCCAGATCGGTTCCATCTGTATGGGTATCGGCGGCTCTATCATCGACTCCGACTTTATCGAAAGCTACCTCGGTATGCGTGTTGAGTCTGTTGACGAGGTTGAGATCATCCGCCGTATGTCCGAGGGTATCTACGACGAGGCTGAGTATCAGAAGGCTCTTAAGTGGACTAAGGAATATGCTAAGATCGGCTTTGACAAGAACCCCGAGGATATGCAGAGAACACCCGAGCGCAAGGAAGAGGATCTTGAGTTCGTAGTTAAGATGATGTGCATCATCAAGGACCTTATGAACGGCAATCCCAACCTTCCCGAAGGCTGTGAGGAAGAGAGAGTTGGTCACAACGCTATCGCAGCAGGCTTCCAGGGTCAGAGACAGTGGACAGACTTCTATCCCAACTGTGACTTCCCCGAGGCTATGCTTAATACTTCCTTTGACTGGGAAGGCGCTCGTGAGCCCTACATCCTCGCTACCGAAAACGACGTTCTCAACGGTCTCGGCATGCTCTTTATGAAGCTGCTTACCAACCGTGCGCAGATGTTTGCTGACGTTCGTACCTACTGGAGCCCCGAGGCTGTAAAGCGTGCTACAGGCTATGACGTTGAAGGCGTTGCTAAGGAAAACGGCGGCTTTATCCACCTTATCAACTCCGGTGCTTGCTGTCTTGACGCTAACGGCGAGGCTAAGGATGCAGACGGTAACGGCACCATGAAGAAGTGGTGGGAGGTTACCGAGGCTGACCAGAAGGCTATTATGGATAACACCACCTGGAACTACGCTGACCTCGGCTACTTCAGAGGCGGCGGATATTCTTCCCGTTTCGTAACCAAGGCAGAGATGCCCGCTACCATGATCAGACTTAACCTTGTTAAGGGTCTCGGTCCCGTGCTTCAGATCGCTGAGGGTTGGACAGTTAACCTTCCCGACGAGGTTACCGATACACTTTGGAAGCGTACTGACTATACATGGCCTTGCACTTGGTTTGCTCCTCGTTGCGACGGCAAGGACGGCAGCCCCTTCAAGACCGCTTACGACGTAATGAACAACTGGGGTGCTAACCACGGTGCTATCTCTTACGGTCACATCGGTGCAGACCTTATCACTCTCTGCTCCATGCTCCGTATCCCCGTTTGTATGCACAACGTTCCCGACTCCGATATCTTCCGTCCCGCTGCATGGAACGCATTCGGTATGGATAAGGAGGGTCAGGACTACAGAGCTTGTCAGGCTTACGGTCCTCTCTATAAGTAATTATGTTAAAAAACATTTCTCCCCTCATCTCGCCTGAACTGTTAAAAATTCTCGCCGAGATGGGACACGGCGACGAGATAGTTATCGCTGACGGTAACTTCCCCTCGCATTCTATGAACGACCGCGTGGTACGTCTTGACGGCCACGGCGGCAACGAGGTTCTTGAGGCAATACTTCAGATATTCCCCCTTGACACCTACGCCGACTTCAACGCAATGCTTATGGAGGTCGTTCCCGGTGACACTGTGGAGACACCCATCTGGGACGTCTACAAGTCCACCATGGCAAAGTACGAGGGCTCAAACGTCCGTGTAGAAAATATAGAGCGCTTTGCTTTCTATGACAGAGCAAAGACTGCTTATGCGGTCATCGCCACAGGCGAGAGCGCACTCTACGCTAACCTTATAATCAAAAAAGGCGTAATATAAAAATGCACCCTTCGGGGTGCATTTTTGAATGCAGAATGCAAAATGCAGAATGCAGAATTAAGGAGGATTTTTGTTCTGAGGGACAAAAATCTTCCTTGTTTTGTTGAATTAGTAATAATTATATGATATAATATTTAGTTGAAGTATAGAAATCTGTGTTGTGGTGTGATGTGAAACAAAGGATAATATCAAGCTACAGAGCGCAGTTTAGCTGGGGCAAGTTGCCCCTTGGGTGATAGATAAATGACTAAATTCTTTTTTAGTAACCTTTGGATATTCTTTAAGAAAAATTTTGTGATGTTTGCGGCGTTTTTTGCCGCCCTCATAACCTGCTTTATTATTCCTCCCGACGGACAATACCTCGGATATTTTGACTTTAAGACACTTACCTGTCTTTTCTGCGTTCTGTGTGTGGTATGCGCTTTGAAGAATATCAAATTCTTCTACATACTTGCCAAGCGTATAGTATCGGTGTTCCGCAACGCCAAGATATGTATACTGGCTTTGGTGTACATAACCTTTATCGGGTCTATGCTTATCGCAAACGATATGGCGCTTTTGACCTTCCTTCCCTTAGGCTTCTTTGTGTTAAAGAGCACGGGCAAGGAGCACTTTATGGCGTTCACCTTTATCATGCAGAACATAGCCGCAAACTTAGGCGGTATGCTGACCCCCTTCGGCAATCCGCAAAATCTGTATCTCTATTCCAGATTCAATATCCCCACCCTTGAGTTTATGGGGATAATGCTTCTGCCCTTCGGCGTGGCGGTGGCTCTTATAACTCTGTGCTGTCTTATATTTATCCCTGCCGAGCCGCTGAGGGTAGAGGAGGACGAAACAAAGCTTCCTAAAGACAGAACGGTAATATACCTTGTGCTTTTTGCACTGTCCATACTTATAGTTTTCAGAGGGATCCCATACTGGGTAGGACTTATCATCATCCCCATAGCCATATTCTTCCTTGACCGCAAGGCGCTTTATATGGTGGATTATCCCTTGCTTTTCACCTTTGTGTTCTTCTTCATCTTTTCGGGGAACATGGCTCGTATCGGTGCGGTAAGAGAGCTGTTTTCGGCTCTGCTTGAAAAAAACACACTTATCTTTAGCGCCGTAAGCTGTCAGTTTATCAGTAACGTTCCTTCGGCTATACTGCTTTCCCAGTTTACCGGTAACTACGCCGATCTTTTGGTAGGTGTCAATATCGGAGGTACGGGTACTCTTATTGCATCCCTTGCCAGTCTTATCACCTTTTCCGAGTATAACCGCCACAACCCCGGTAAGACAGGACAGTATATAGTCAGATTTTCGGCATTTAACTTCGCATTTCTTATTATACTTGCAGTAGTAACATCTATTTTTTAACGGAGAGATATTATGAATTTTAACGGTAAAAGAGTAACTGTAATAGGTTTGGGCATTTCAAATATGCCCCTTATCGACTATCTTCTGAAGGAAGGAGCAACTGTATCCGCCCGTGACCGTAAGGACTACGACCTTTTGTCCGACGAGGTCAAGGCTCTTGAAACAAAGGGCGTTAAGCTTATCTGCGGTGAGGACTATCTCAAGGGAATAGACGAGGAATACATCTTCCGTACCCCCGGTATGAGATATGATACAAAGGAGCTTGCCGAGGCTGTAGCTAACGGCTCTGTGCTCACCTCCGAGATGGAGCTTTTCTTTGAGCGTTGTCCTGCGCATATGATCGCGGTCACAGGCTCTGACGGCAAGACCACCACTACTACACTTATCTCCAAAATGATAGAAAAGAAGTTCGGCAAGGTCTACGTAGGCGGTAACATCGGCGCACCTCTGCTCCCCTTTGTTGACGAGATGACAAAGGACGACTGGGCGGTACTTGAGCTTTCTAGCTTCCAGCTTCATACTATGAAAAAGTCTCCTCATATCGCAGTTATCACCAACCTCTCTCCCAATCATCTTGACTATCATACCGATATGCAGGAATACGTGGATGCAAAGAAGAATATCTTTCTCCATATGGGTGATGATACCAAGCTTGTTCTTAATTATAAAAACGATCCTACCCGTGAGCTCGAGTCTGAAAAGGCAGAGGGAACTACCGTTACCTTCTTTGCTAAAGAAGGTGAGGTATACGAGGCAGACGGCGCAATATACTACGGCGACGAGCACGTGGTAGACACAGCCGATATACTTATCCCCGGTCACCATAACGTAGAGAACTATATGGCGGCTACAGCTGCAGTTTATCCTATCGTGGGTAAGGAAATTATATCCGAGCTTGCAAAGACCTTCGGCGGTGTTGAGCACCGTATCGAGCTTGTACGTGTAAAGGACGGCGTGAGATATTATAACTCCTCTATAGACTCCAGCCCCAGCCGTACAGCGGCGGCGCTTGCTTCCTTTAGCGAAAAGGTTATCGCCATCTGCGGCGGCAAGGACAAGGGCGTACCCTTTGACTCTCTTGCAACTACCCTCTGTCAGCGCGCAAAGAAGGTAGTTCTTACAGGCGCGACAAGAGATACTATATATAATGCCATAATGAACTGTCCCGAGTATGAGACAAGCGGACTTGAGATCACCGTAGAGCCCGACTTTGAAACAGCGGTAAAGGCAGCATCCGCACTTGCCACAGAGGGTGACGTGGTTATCCTCTCCCCCGGATGTACCAGCTTTGATGTCTTCCCCAACTTTATGGCAAGAGGAAATAAATTTAAGGAAATAGTGAGATCACTTTAATATGTTCAGTCAGAGAATACAGGATATCGCAAGGGCGGCAGAGCTTTCTCTGCGCGATGAGTTCGCCCGTATAGATGAGGTTGCCCACCACAATACCGCAAAGGTAATGGAGGCATTTTCCGAGTTCCGTGTTTCAAAGGAGTGTCTTTTAGGTACAGACGGATACGGCTACGACGACAGGGGACGTGAGACCCTTGACAAGGTAGTAGCAAGAGTTTTCAATGCAGAGGATGCCTTTATCCGTCACAATATGATAAACGGCACGCATGCCCTTACCGTAGCGCTTTTCGGCATACTTCGTCCGGGGGATGTTATGCTGGCGGTTACAGGCAAGCCCTATGATACTCTTGACGACGTCATAGGTATGAAGGGAGCAAACGGTACCGGCTCTCTTGCCGATTTTGGCATTGAGTACCGTCAGGTAGAGCTGGGCGAGGATTTTTCCGAAGAGCTTAAAGACCCCCGTGTTAAGATGGTATACATTCAGAGAAGCAAGGGTTACGTCAACCGTCCCACACTCTCTGTCGAGGAGATCAATAAGATAGTTGAGTTTTCTCATGCAAGAAGCAACGCATACGTTGTGGTTGATAACTGCTACGGAGAATTTGTTGATATGACCGAGCCTAAGGCTGACCTTATCATCGGCTCTCTTATCAAAAACCCCGGCGGCGGTATGGCAGAGTCGGGCGGTTATATAGCAGGTAAAAAGGAAGCTGTGGAGCTTTGCTCCTACCGTTATTCCTGTCCTGCTATCGGTCTTGAGGCAGGCGCAACTCTTGATCAGAATAAGCTTCTGTACAGAGGATTTTTCTACGCACCCCACACCGTTGCTCAGGCTCTTAAAACAGCGCAGTTTGCGGCAGCTTGCTTTGAGGCTTGCGGCTTTGAGGTATCTCCCAAGGCAGGTGAAAAGCGTAACGATATCATCCAGACCGTGACCCTGGGTGACCCCGATAAGCTTATCAAATTCTGTCAGGGGATCCAGGCAGGCAGTCCCATAGACTCTTACGTTGCTCCCATGCCCTGGGCTATGCCGGGTTACAGCGACGAGGTCATTATGGCGGCAGGCGCTTTTGTACAGGGAAGCTCCATCGAGCTTTCAGCCGACGGTCCCATGCGTGAGCCTTATCTTGCCTTCCTTCAGGGCGGACTTACCTATGAGAGCGGCAGATACGGAATCATGAAAGCGCTGGAATTTATCCTTGAGGGATAAATTTCAATGCAGAATGCAGAATGCAGAGTGCAGAATTATGGAGGATTTTCTCCCTTAAGGTCGAAAATCTTCGTCCTGTTTTGGGTTAGTTGTATTTTATAATTTGTTACTTTGGATTTTTACTTGTTGTGTTTGATTGATTAAATAATAAGTATCAATAAATTCTTATGTATTAAATGGAATTTTTGTCACCGTAAGGGGACAAAAATCTCATCAATTCTGCATTCTGAACTCTGCACTCTGCATTTTGAAAAAAGTACTTGATTTATTACCTGTATAATGTTAAAATAAATTGGGTGATTGTATGAATGCAATAAGCAAACAATTAGGACAACTGAATTTTATGCTCATTGAGATGGGCGCTCTGGTGGAGCGCGCCGTTGCCTGTGCTGCCAAGGGCTTTGTAACCCAGGACAGCGAAAATGCCAAAAACGTTTTCCGTATCGGCGGTGAGATCGAGGCAAAGGAAAAGGAGATAGAGGGACTTTGTATGAAGTTGCTTCTCCGTCCTCTTGATTCTCAGGAGCTTCGTACCATTTCCTCTGTGCTTCATATGATAGCGGCTCTGCGTAAGATGGGAGAGCAGGCGAGTGAGATATCCGAGGTTACTCAGTTTCTTCTTAGTGAGACGTATACCGTAGATATGTTCGTTCTTCCCGATATGGCAAGAGAAACTATCAATATGACTATAGATTCTATCCACGCCTTGGTGCATAACGACATCAATATGGCGCTTGCGGTACGTGATAATGACGACCGCGTTGACGATCTGTTCTTAACCGAAAAGGATATGCTCATCCGAACCGTACGTGAGGATGCCGAGAGAGCAGGTCAGGCGCTTGACTTTATGATGGTGGCAAAATACTTTGAGCGTATAGGCGACCATGCCTGTGACGTAGCAGAGTGGGTTATCTACTCTATCACGGGTAAGCACACAGACAGTAATAAATAATTTAAGGAGATATAAAATGAAGAGAATTTTTGCAGCAATTATTTGCGTAGTTATGTTCGCAGTACTGCTTGTTCCCGTTATGGCAGAGGAAGATAACTTCCTCGGTGAGATCGGCGAGATCCCCTGTCCTTACGGCACTCCCTCTATAGACGGTACTATCGACGCATCCGAGGGTTGGTCCGGTGCTCAGTATTTTGACAAGACCAATACCGACGGCGCATGGGGCGGTGAAGAGGTAGTTATCACAGGTAACATCTACCGTGCATACGATGACAAGAACCTCTATATCGCTGCTGATATCAATATTCCCGAGCTCAGCCTCTCTGAGGGTGAAGACTGGATCGAGGGCGAAGGCGAAACAGGCAACAGACCCGGTTGGGACGGCGACGTATTCGTATACACACTTGACCCTCTCAGCGAGTTTGTTAACCTCGGTTTTGCAAGCGATCCCGGTGTATGGTACTGTTTCGGTATCTTTGAGGGCAACGTTATCCGCGTATACCGTACTCACGTAAACGACGGTGAGGTTAGTGACGTTATTAAGTCCGCAGGTGCTGTTACCGACGGCGGTTGGAGACTTGAAGCGGCTATTCCGTGGGAAACTATCTGTAAGGACGTAGAAGACCTCTCTTACGGTGATATCGTACTTACTCCTGCAGATATTGTTAAGGCAGGCAGCAAGATCTCAAGTGAGATGATCTACTACGACAGAGTATACGATCCTGAGGCTACCGAGCGTATTACAGGTTCCAGATATGCAACTATCTGTACTACCTGTGCCGACGGTACTCCCGGTCCCTCTGCAACACCCTGGATGCTCAAGTGCTACGGTATGCACTTTATGCTCGAGGCTAAGCCTGCAGCAGAGGAAACAACAACAGCTGCAGACACAACAACTGCGGCTACAGGTAACGATACCACCACAGCTGCAGAGGTAACAGAGGTAGTTACAGACAACAAGGGAAATGCAGTAACCGACGATAAGGGTAACAAGGTTACACAGAAGGTCACCGTTAAGTCTACTACCAAGAAGGCAACTACAGGCACTTCTACCGGCGGTAATGCTGCGCAGACCTTTGATATCGGAGTTGCAATAGCAGCAGGTATGCTTGCAGTATCCGGTATCGGCTTTGTTGCCACCAAGAAAAGAAGATAATATACAATAAAGCTGTTGCACTTGCAACAGCTTTATTTTTATGCAGTTATAGCATCAGCTTTGCCAAGGCTAATTCCAGATCTCTTTCTTTGTTGTAGTTGTCGTTTTCAAGCTTGGCTATAGCGAGGATATAATCGGTCAATGCCTTGTACATATCGGTATCTCTGTCATCCTCAAACTGATATATATTGCGGTAATAGTCTCTGTCGTCCTTGTAGTCACCTACGGCATCTCTGTGTTTTTCGTATTCTGCTTTTTCCAGAGATTCAAGGATCTTGAGCTTACTTTCGCTTTCCTTTGCCTTGTCGGCATATCTGTCATATGCCTTTTCTTCAAGGACGGGGACTATATCGTTAAGTCTGTCAAGGTAGCTCTGGTACGCCTGAGCGCCTGCGGTCACACCGTAAGATGAAGAGTAGCCTCCTGTTTTTTCTGCAGCGCTTGCTACCGTATCACGCATGGCAGCCTCACCCTGCTTTTTGTACATATCGGCATACTGAGCGTAGAGCTTATCGGTGTTTATGTTAAAATCATAGGGCTCACGGTCAAGGTATTCCGATAACAGGGCGTCTTTTGCTTCTTTATATGCAGATGGCTGTATTTCAGGCTTTTTCAGCATAGGCTGAATACTCTTTTTCTTTTCATTGGGCTTGGCAAGGGTATAGAGCATATCCTTGGTCTTTTGTGTCAGTCCGTTAATTGCCATATTAACCTCCTATCTTATTTTTTAACTTGTCGGTAAGGTTTTCTTCGTCTATGTTTTCAAGTATATATTCCAGACGCTGGGCAAGATAGTTGAGATATTCATTTATCTCTTTGCCCTTGGCGTCAGAGGATATACGTCTTATATAAGTATCAGCCATTTTCACTTGCCTCCTCTACGTCCTTTGTTACAGAATATAGTATCATTTTACCCCGACCCGAGCATATCACTCTGAAGTGATCGCAGCGGCGGGGGAAGATCTGTATCCTGCGGCTTGTTCTTGTGTGGGGAGGCACACTGCATATATGTACCGGTGTGTCACCGTCATAGGAAATATATATTTCAGATTCTCCGTCGCATGAACTGTCTATACTAAGGCGTCGGAGATATTTTTTGTCGGGGGTGCTGTAGCTTATGTCGTTACTTTCCCAGGACCATACGGGTTCAAGGGAGGATATATAGTCTTTTGAACCGTACCCGGAAGGAATACCGTTGTACATGGTTGTAAGTACACAATCATCTCCGTTTTTTGACACCTCAAGGGTTGCATCGGAAAATCTCAGATAAGTCGTTACAGGATCGGTTGGGCAGCTGTGCCAGATACGGTGAACGGTATCATAGCTGAACCTTACCCATTCTCCTCTAAGCTCTCCGCATATAAACAGTATATCTCCCTCGCCTGAGAACACTGCACCACTCAGAGCCTTGATATCCTCTCCAAGATCACGGGATATACAGGTTGTGGAGGCACCGTTGTATGCGTACACCCCGTCACTTGCCATATAGTAGAGGGTATCACCCACAACATATAAGCCCTCGGGACTGTGGGTGGCTACGCCTCTGACCGAATAACTGTTCAGGGTAAAGCTGGCGGGACGGGAGCCTGTTATCACTATCATTTCGTTTTCCTTGAAGAATATAGGTGTTCCGAGATAACTGCAGCATGCGGTAAAGTCGCCGGAGGATCCCACCGTTACTGCATAGCTATCTCCCGAGCCTCCCTCAAAGACACTCCAGTTACGGTGTGAGCCAAGCTCGCTTGCGTAGATCTCGCCTTTGTCCGAGGAGCATCCCCATACACGGTTTGCACCTGTGCATATCATATCCATGGATGGCATACATGCAGAAACAGAACCCTCCAGTATATACAGATCGTTACCCACGTTGTTTATTATGGGACTACCGTAACCGATATCGTTTGTTGGATAGCTTATCTCCTGAAGTATAAGATAAGTGTCCTCGGATACGGGTATGGCCTCGGTGATATAACGCTTACTGTCGTCTACAGAATCTATACGCACAAAGCGGTTAAGGTTTGCAAGGGTTCTTACCGACCAGTTCCAACACTTAAGATAGCTTAAGCGTACATAATCTCCTGCTTTAAAGTTTCTGTAGCCGTCTCCGACGTTAAGCCTTAAGCGAAATGATACTATAGGCTGCCATATGTTCTTGTCGGGGGAGGCAGAGTCCTTATATATAAGACGGTAGTATTCGGCATTTCGCAGATAGCAGTCTCCCACCTCGGCGTCGGCGGGGAAATCGCTGTTCTCAACTCCTGTACTGAAGCTGCCTATCTCTGTCATATCCTCGTAAATAAGAGAAAGCCTCAGGGTTGCCTCAGAATAAAGAGGATTAGTGTGAGCGGGCTGAACGTTAAGTGTGTAGCCTACCTTTGACAGCGCCCTTGCAGGAGCGGAGAAGTCGGGGTCAAACTCATAGGCGTAGTCCTGTTTGACAAAGAGAGTCTTTGAGTTAAAGGAAAGGATGTTCAATGCAGACATATTCTCCATAAAATCAAAGGTGGTAAGCTTGTTGCCCTTATACGAAAGTGAATATACGTCAGGGATATCACTTCGGTATGGAGTTACGTATCCTATACCCTTGTTCATAAAGAACAGAGCACGTCCGACGCTGCCCGTGTTGATCCTGTCAAGGATATAACGTATGGGCTCTGTAGAAAGAGCGGGGTAGAGACGGGAGCAGAGAGCCTTGGTGCTATAAAAGCAGTCCTCCTTGCATCCTGCGCTTTTGTTTATTCCGCGAAAGCTGTCGGTGACACGGCGCTTGACGTTGTGCTTGTTAAGTGAAGGCAGATACATCAGCGCCACCTTACCTTTCCGTACTGCTTTGGGGTACGGGTCCTTATGCAATAGTCGCAAAAGTCGGACAGCATACCGTTATACAGTATCATATTGTTTGTATACCTCGTTATATCGCCGTTACGCAGATCTATCTCTGCCAACAGAAAATGTCTGTAAAGAGCTCCGTACATATCGGGCACAAGAAGAGTATCGCTGTCATCGGTATGACGGTCAAATTTAGCGGTATTCTCGTATCGGGATATTATATTGCCATATATCAACTCTTCCAGACGGTTGATACAGGAGAAGTATTCTTCTTCGGACATCATACTGCCGGGTCTCAGTTTTTCTACCGAGGAAATAACGTCTTTAATTATCATTCTTTCTCCTTTCTGAAAAAGGGGAGGTAACCCTCCCCCTTTATCAAATAATAGTTTCTATATATGCCGTAGCCTTGTCCTCGGCAAGCTCGGCATTACGCAGTACGTCATATGCGCACTCGGGGATAGCTACCTCGCAGCCGCGCTTGATACGCCAGGAACGCTCGCCTACGGAAATGAATACGGCGTTTGATTTACCGCTGACACGGGGCAGAATAACGGTGACTAAAGTTTCATTTATATTCTTCATATTTACCTCCTTAGTTTGCATTATCTGTAAGACTGTAGGAAGAGCCGCACTCTACGCGGAGCAGTCTTTCCTCATAGAGGATAGCCGCTGCGTGGGCTGCCTTCCAACCTACTGTAGAACGCTGGTTGAGGGGATCGGCAGTACCTGCAGAACCCTTGGACTTTACGATCATCTCCATAGCGCCGCCGGAAAGCTCTACTCTGCCGTATGCGTCACGGCCAAAGAATATACAGCCGTATACCGCACAGCCATCCTTGCCGCCTTCACCGGGGTAGACCACAGTGTCCTTTGCTACTGTAATAGATGCATCTATCACTATCTTATTTCCGCCGGAAACGCTGTTTACCTTGTACTTCTTACCGTTGATAAGAACATATCTGCCAATAAGGCTTTCACTGGCAGTGCCAACCGTTACTCGGTCAGAAGCGGTTTCACTTGCCACGGTTACTGTAAGAGTTCTTACATCACCCGCAAGATTATCGCCGCAGAAGATGGGAGCCTCATTAGACTCGATAAAGCGAACACCGTGGAGTTCGCCTATCTCACCGTTAAAGATCTCGGTGACAGAAGCGTACTTATGAGCCTCGATCCAGCCTTCGCTCTCTCTGAGATCCTCGGATACAGAGGGATGGATGATGGCAATATACTTACCGTTAATCTTGGGAACCTTGTTCTTCTTGAGCTTTGTTACTGCCTTGTTTACAACGGTGGATGTAAGCTTACAGTTTGCATCAAGAGCATATCTGAGTTCAATAGGTGTACCGTCAGCTTTGGGTGCAAAGCTTACATTGGTACCCTTACAGAGCTCGTTACGGGTAAGGGTGTCAAGGGTAAGACCTGCCTGAGCACCGTGCTCCTCTGTGCAGGAGAGGATCACGTCGTCAACTGCGGTCATGTCAAGCATGTCGGATACTGTGGTGTAGTCGCCGTACTGCTCGATCTCTGCTTCAACTGTGGTCATGATCATACTGTTGCCGTCGGGGGTAACGCCCTCCTCAAGGGGTGTGGTGGCCTTGCCAAAGGTATCGAACTTACGCCACTGTACCTTTTTGCCGTTACCCTCGGGGAGCTGCTGAACCTTGCCAAACTGGTTGAAGAAGAGCTCTTCCTTGGCGTTCTCAAGCAGCTCTGTATCATAGTATTTCTGCATACCCTCGGTAAGGGTATCGCTTACTGTGGTCTGTACGTTTGCATCGGCAAACGCCTGGATGTCAAATGTAGATGTGTTAATCATATGTTCTCCTTTTTGTTATATAAAATTTCGTCGTGGAGTGTGGTTTAAACCACTGAGTGACGATAGTTTTGGCCGGGGCACTTGTCCCCTTACCAAAGGATACGTTCTCCTCTGCGTACCCTCTTTTTGATCTCTGTCCTCTGAGCCTTGGTCAGGCTTTTGGGATCGGACGAAATGGTTACGGCAGACGCTCCAAAAGAGGCGTTCTCCGTAGGTCTTGCCGTTTTTGCTGCCAAAGTGTTGGCAATACGGCTTTCGGTCAGGGATACCGCATATTTCATCGCATTGGTCAGTATGCGGTCGTGATACTTCATCTCGTATGCACGTTTGGGATCGTTGCCCGCCGCTCTGAACAACGCTAAGAACTCAGGATCCTTGAGCTCACTTGCGATGTCCAGATCGGGATAATACTCCTTTGCAGCTCTGACCTTGTCTGCAATAGAGTTCACCTGAGATATCACATCGGGATCGGGTAAGGTAGCAGAAGCAACGTTGTTTTCTTCTTGGGATAAAGTCCCGTTGGCTTCAGGCTCTGCTTCTTCCTTTTTCTTCGATAGCTGTGTGATTATCTCACGCGGATCGCTTGAATCCATACCCATATCCTGACCGAGGGTGACTATCATATCTGTAAGCTCACCCAGTTTTGCTTTGGTCTCGGTATGGTTCTTCAAACGGCTTTTGACGATGGCCTCTACCTTTTCTCCGTATTCACGGCGGTAGTCGCCTTCAATGAGCTCGTCAAAGCTCTTTTTGTTCTCCCCGGCGTCGGGAGTCTGTACAGCTTCCTGTACCTCGCCCGTGGTTGCAGTTTCTATGTCTGACATATTTTTACCTCCTGTAGTTTACTACGATGCTTGAATTATATCATTATATATTTCTGTTCGGTAGGGTAGTACCCACGCTTAATTTGACTCTTTTACACAAAGATTTTCGGGAAATTTTTCGGATATCATATTAAGTCCGCATATGACCGCATCAAGGACACGCGGGTCATCCTTTACCGTGACGGTCTCCCCGTCTATTACACATTCGGTGCTGTTTATAAGAGTATACACAAGGGTAGATACCCCTGCGCATACTATATCTCTGCCTCTGGGAGCATAGCCCGAGTGCCCGTGTACCGACAGGGTCTTTTTGCCTCTGTTATATACCGCTTCTATCATGATTTTCGGCGTTTTCCGATATGCGCTGCATTATCGTTTCTTTACGGGCAAAGTCCATCATCTCAAGGCAACAAAGAGCCATATCGGCACGCTCGGGATCAAAGAATCCAAGATTGTAGAACTGAAGCGCCAGCTCGTTCTGTGACATCTTGGAATAAGGGTTTGAGCGCTGAGCCGATACCTCTATATCAAAGACGGGCATACGGTACCCCATATCTATCCCGAAGCTTGAGCCCTGATAGATGGGGCAAAGTCCCTTGTTAGAGTAGGACGTAAAATCGGTTCTGCCCATATCTCCGGTTATCCTGAACTGTCTGGGAATATCGTAGAACTGTCGGATAAGCTCTATACACTGGGATATCATACGTCTGTATGCGGTGTAGGAAGAACGGTTAGAGTCGCGGGATATCTTTGAACCCGCCTCCTGCATGGCTGCAATGGCGGAAGCGGCTGTAACACCGCTTGCGGTTCCACCGTTGTTGGCGTCACGGTTACCCGAGGTCTCCTTGAGCTCATCTATCTTGTTGTTAAGTATGCTTACGTATATGGGGTTAACGGGATTGACGTCTATCTGCAGGATAGAGTCTTTTCCCAGATTTCCGTTGGTGTGTATAAAATCCTTTGTCCAGTCGGCAAACTCTTCCTCGTTTACCGCACCGTCTCCCCTGATAAAGAATCTGGGCTTGGAGGCAAGCATGGCGTTATTGATGATAGAGTGATTGAGCATATCTATCTGTGTCTGAGCATCCTTGCCTATATCTATATATCCGTAACCGCAAGGGGTACCCTCTATTGTAAAAAGGGTATCGAATACAAAGGGATAGAGACCGTGGTCATACCAGCCGTTGGGATAGAGCTCGGGGAGATTTTCACTTGCAAAGAGAAGCTGGTCTCCCGTAAACTTACAGTAGTGCAGAACTCCCGCCTTGCGATAGTACCAGTCCACCACAGTTATCTTGCCCGAGGTGTCAACGTTGTCGTCGTAACGGTATTTTGCAACGTCGATACTGTCCCCTGTATGCTTGAGATCAAGCTCGGGGTACTGTCGGCAGATCTCGTCTCTATCCTGTAGAGTAACGTAGAACAGATTTTTGGAGTCCTGAATGTCCTTAATGCCGCTTTCCCAGAAGAGGGAGAGCACGTCTATCTGCTTTATGGATATATCGCCAAGCCCGTTATGCTTTGTATTGTCCCAGAAGATACCGTATACTCCCGTACCCTGCTTGAGCTTATACCACTGGAGCTGAGAATATACCTTTTCAAAGTCGTTCTGCTCAAGAACCACGGGGATGATGGATGAGAGCTTTTTTGCCTCGGTTATATCGTCCGCGTTTCTGGGTAACAGGTTAGGCTCGGGGAAGGCATCCATAGCGTCGGCATGTTTTGATACGATGACGTTCCAGAGCCAGGCAGAGGCGGGCTTGTAGTCCTTTTGGTCTGCTCTGAGCTGCTCCCAATGTCTGAGCTTCCACCACTGCTCGTTTGATATTATCTTACGTTCAAGGTTGGCCTTGTCGTTTTTGTAACGCATCAGGGTCTGACGCGCCTTTGTTATTTCGTCTTTTCCTATAGGGAGAAAGACTTCTTCTTTTTCCTTCATTTATATCCTCCTTATATTGGAATATTTTTGTTTCGAGCGCATGTTCAAGGGGTCGTCTGCTATCTCTCCCGTCTGGTTTTCGGTCACGGGGGTTATGGGTCTTGACATACAGAAATATCTGACCTCGTCTGCTACGTGATCTTCAAGGGATGTGTCCAGATCCTCGGGGTTGGTGTCACTATAAGTCAGCTGAGGCAGAGTACGGATGAATGCCTTGCAGTTATCAAACACGTACAACATGGGGTAGCCGTTAGAGTCAAAGGACAGTCGGTAGTGCAGCTGCATCCAGCCTGCAATACGCTTGTTGTCGCCGGGGGTAAACCATATACCGTATTTGGCGGCGGTGTCCGCAACGCTCTCTCCCCTTGACGTATCCCATATAGAGGGGTCGGCAACGCCCTGTATCTGCTTGCCCCTGAGCCAGGGGTGCTCTCTTTCGGTACGGGCTATCTCTTCAAACTGCTTTTCGGGAGTCCAACGTACTCCCTCGTTTGGATTTTTGGTACAGCCATAGAGCTCCAGTATGCGGTATGCCACGCCGTCGTGATCTACTGCCCACCAGCCGAGAGAAAAGGGCTTGTTGTAGCCAAAGTCGTAGGAGCGGTATATGCTCCAGCTTTTTGGAATATCAAAGGCGGGGATAACGTGGGTGTATCTTCGCTGAGCATATCCCTCGGGATTGTCTATGAAGTCCTCAAAGAACTGTCCCTCAAATATATTCCAGTTGCCGTACCGCCAGGCGTCGCGAAGCTTAGGGGGAAGGGACTCAAGCTGCTTTATATATTCGGGGTCTGCTTCCATAAGCGCGGTGTTGTCGGTGACAAGGGACTGTATAAAGGAATAATCCTCTGCGCTCTCCCCCTCGTTATACCTTTTGTCTATAAACAGCCGTTTTATGTAACCGTGTCCCTTGCCTCCGGGGTTGCAGGTATAGTAGACCCTTTTGGGATAATCGTTTACCGCACGTACACAGGCAACTATGGCTCTCATTTGATATTCTGAGAGCTGAGTTGCCTCATCCAAAAATATAACGTCATACTCTACGCCCTGCAGTCGGTCAAGGTCCTTGTCTGAAGCGCAATATGAAAAGCTTACGGTAGAGCCGTTGGGAAAGGTCATCAGCTTTTCCTTGTCGTTGTATCTGACTATAGAGAATAGCTCCTTGCGAAGTATGTTGATATGATTGTTGTATAGTTCGGGGTAGGTACGGCGGACTATGAGTATACGTATACCGGGATACCTCATACACATCAGCTTTGCCTTGGCTCGTACAGCCCAGCTCTTGCCACCCCCTCTTGCACCGCCAAAGGCTACGTGGCGGTGGCTGTCCTTCATGAACAGCATTTGCTTTTGGTTGGGAGTTCCTATTATCATCTGTTTCATACCGACAGCTCTCCCGCATCCTCGCTTAGAAGGACTGTTATATCTCCGCCCGATTGTGAATCATCGCCCTTAAGCTCCTTTAATGCACTGACAAGGGTCTTGAGGGCGGAACGGTCTATGGGACCCTTGATGACCTCTATCTGCTCTTTTTCCTCGGTATGCTCGTAAAGCGGCTTTTTGCCCTCGTCGTCATATTCCAGTTTCTTTTCCTTGGTCTTGGTACTGATAACGTAGCTGTCAAGCTCGTCTATGGCTATTTCCAGCTTGTCTATCAGCCTTGACGTGACCTCTTGCAATCTTTCTTCCATTGCATCACCTCCGAGACCATAATAACAGATATAATTTCGGCTCGGTAGGGTACCTACCCCCTGTTTTTGAGTAAAAAATAAGACCGAGCAAACGCTCGGTCTTTAAGACTGTCGAAAAAGTCGGTCGGACGTGGGGGCAAGTTGCCCCGACCAAACTGCGCCCTATAGTGAGGGTCTAGTTCTTACATATCACACGCCACTCCACAACAAGAACACTATTCCTACCAACGGATATCGGTTAAATATAGATTATATCACCCAATATAGTCAGATAAGTATTCAAGGACGGCATAAACATTGAGTTTTATGCCGTCCTTTCACACTTTTCCGCGAAAAGGGTCACTACCGTACTTAGTACGCC